>NZ_UPHQ01000043.1 GCF_900566055.1 Mycobacterium innocens | reverse complement strand
CCGGTCGCCGTCGGCGCCTTCGCGCAACAGCCCGGTCAGCTCGGCCACCTGCGCGTCGTCGCGGGCCAGCCCGGCCGGGTCCAGCGCCGCCTCCCACCCGGCGGCGGGCATCTGCCCGATCGCGACCCGGGCCCGCTCGTCAAGGTCGAACCCGACCGAGTAGGCCACCGACCAGCCCGGGCGGGCGTTCAGTTTGCGCAGGTGCTCGACCACGGCGTGGCTTGAGCCCGCCCCGTCGATGGTGATCAACAGGTTGCGCCGCCACTTCGCCGGGATCGCGGCGATCGCCGCATCGATGATCGCGATGTGATCGGCCGCGGTGTTCGACCCGGCGTTGCCGGGGCGGCAGATCACCGCCAGCAGTTCGCCGGTGTTATCGCACCACGCTAACAGCGGGTGAAACCCGTAGCCACCCTTGAAATTGCCCGCAGCGTGCTGCTTGCCGGAATGCGATTCAACCAGCGAGGCGTCAATGCGGATCACGACCACCGCACCCAGGTCCCCATAACAGGTCCGCGAAGGCGGGATCGCGCCATGCCGAGCCTCGATCAGCTCCCACACCCGTTCCCGGACCCCGTTGCGCACCAGCGCGATCCTGGCCATGCCCTGGTGGTCGATCTCGTTCAGCGACCGCCACATCGTCGGGACCGACGCCACCAGCCCGAACAGCCGTTCCTGATCCCGCAGCACCGCGGTACCGGCCAGGTTCTCCGCGCCGCCCGCGATCGACACCGCCACGTCCCGCAACACCGCGCCCCGGTCGTGGGTCACCTCCGGCCGTGACAACGCCGCGGACAAGCCGCTGGTCAGGCCAAGCTTGTCGGCCAGCATGCGGGGGATCACGTTGCCCGCGTGCCCGACCACGTCGTCGCCACGGACCTCGACTCGAACAGTTTTCGACCAATCCGTAGTAGCCTGCATCTGATAGGTGCACTCCTTGATCGATTCTCGAACGCTAGCAAACATCGATTATCGTTGAGGCAGTGCACCTTTCACGTTCACGACACACCTCAGCACCGAATCGCGTGAACTATTGAGGCTTACCAAGGTAGGGCAGGTTCAGGGGGTGCAGGTCCACCGTTAGGACACCGCAGGTGGCGAAGGCAATCAAGACTCTCTCCTACGTCGCGCGAATTCGAGGCCCGGCCAACGAGATCAAAGCCAGTCGCGACGCCTAAACGTCACATAGAGCACAACCATCAGGACGATGATCACGCTGGTGCTGACGATGAAACCCGACAGGGAGCCGAAGCCGGGATAGGGGATGTTCTGGCCGTAATAGCCGGTGATCGCGGTCGGGACCGCGATGATGGCCGCCCACCCGGTCAGCTTCTTCATCACGGTGTTCAACCGGGCATCCTGCAGGGACAGATTCGTTTCGAAAATGGTTGTGACCATGTCACGCAACGACTCCGTCCACTCCGACACCCGAAGCACGTGGTCGTACAGGTCGGCGTAGAGCGGGTCGAGTTCTCGGGCAGCTTCGGCCTGCGGGGCCTGCAGCCGGTGATGCTGGATGGAGTTGACGACCTCGCGCATCGGCAGCGCAACTCGCCGCAGGTTCACCAGGTCTCTGCGCAACTGGAATGTTCGGCGCTGAAAGTTCGCCTGACGTGAGTTGCCGTCGAACAGCTCGTCCTCGATGGCTTCGATGCAGTCGTCGAGGGCCTCCACCGCCGCGAAATGACTGTCGACCACGACATCGAGCAACCCGTGCACCAATGCGCCGACACCGTGGCGCTGGCCGTCGATTTCCCGCCACTGTCGGGTGACCTGCGCCATGTCGAAGTCGGGTGTCAGGCGCACCGTGATCAAACCCCGGGCGAGCACGAACGCCGAAATCCGGTGCATCGCCAGCATCGGCTGGCGATCGGCGCCGGCACGGGCGTCGGCGACGGAGCAGACGCCGACGGCATAGACGGTGAAGAACGTGTGGGTTTCGTACGCGGTGGCTTTGACACGTTCCGCTGCTGCCACGGCGTCTTCGACAGCCCAGGGGTTCAGGCCAAGTTCGGCCGCCAGCTCGCGCAATATTTCGTGGTCCGGCTCGCACAAGTCGACCCACACCAGGGTGTCGTCCTCGCTGAGGTAATCGGAGATCCGGTCGAATTCGAAGCCGTCCTGTGGCTCACCGCAACGCCATACGCAACCCTGGTTACTCGGCGCGAACTGCACCAGGTCATCTTGTCAGGCCACCTGCACTACCGGGTACACCGTGCCCTATTGCGTCGACATGTCATCGCCCGGAGTCGAAGCCAACACCATCACGCGCCGGGCACGTTGGCTGTTTTACGCTGTCTCCCAACGTGACTGCCGCGCCGGTCGGCTCAGCGCGGCACTCGCCGACTTCGCATGGAAGCGGGTGGTGCGAACCCGCTGCCCCTGCCCGCGTGTCATTGCCCGTTAGTCTGACGCTCAGGCGTAACTTGACTCGACATAATGCACGCGCCGATGTGGTGAGCCAAACGTGTGCCCGAACCGGTCTTTCGTTTCCGGCCGGCGTATTCGAGAATCGGTGCGAGGTGGGTGTGAACAGATTGATCGGCCCCGGTCGTCTGCCCGGTTTCGGCCTGGTGGCAGCGCCGCTGCGGGCTGCCGTGGCGGGCACCCGCATGACCGTTACCGCCGGCGCCGCCGTTGCGGGCGCCGCGCTAACCACCGTCCTGCTGGGCGGCAACGCGGCAGCGAGCGTGGGCAGGTCGTTAACCTTTGCAGCGCAAGATATTTCAAGCTTGACCCGCACGGCGGCGGGGGTCGCGATCGAGGCGACGGGTGGCCCGCCGACACGGCGCAGCTGCACCACCGGTTCGCGGTGCTGGGTCGAGGTGCGCGGCCTCGGCGATAAGCACGCGGCGGCTATCGCCACCGACGTGCTGACGGCGGTGCGAACGACGCCCGGTGTCCGGGAGGCCTTCCTGAACCGCACCGTGGCGCGGCTGGTCGTCACCGTAACCGCCGACGGGCCCTCGGCGGCCGAACTCTGCCGGATCGTCGCCGACGCCGAGCGGCGCCACGGGATCAGCGACACGCGCCAGCGTCCGGTGAGCCTGCCGGGCGACGACGCGCTACTGACGGGACGGATGATCGCGGCCGCGGCGGCCACCGCGGGCCTCGGCCTTTCGCTGACCGGAAGCCTGCTGCGGCTGCCCAGGCTGCCCGATTTGGTGGCCGTGCCGCCGACGCTGGCCGACCACCTGCCGCGACTGCGGAAAGAGCTGGAACGGCGCCTCGGACCCGAGGGCACCGACGTCTTGTTCGGTGTCGTCAATGCCACCGCGGCCGCGCTGACGCTGTCGCCGACGGCGGCGGCAGCCGAGGCCGCGACCCGCGCGATGCTGGTGTCCGAGGCCTGGACCGGTCGGCTCACCTGGCGTCGCCATGAACCCGGGTTGGGCAGCCGGCCGGTGCCCGACGACGCCGCGTCGGCACCCAGGAGCATCCCGACCCCACCCGACGGGCCGGCGGAACGCTACGCCAACCGCGCCGGTGCGGCCGGTATCGGCGCCGCCGCGGTGGTGGGCGTGCTGTCGCGCAACCTCGACATGGCCGGTGCCGCGGCGTTGACCGCCGTCCCGAAGCCGTTGCGCACCGTGCGGGAGGCATTCGGCTGCACGATGAGCAGCGGGCTGGCCGCCCGTCACGACGCGCTGGTGCTGCGTCCCGGTGCCTTGAGGACACTCGACCGGGTCGATGCGATCATGATCGACCCGCGGGCGTTCTACACCGACGATTTGATGGTCAGTCGCGTTCTGGGAGTGCCGGATTCGCAACGCACCCGGGCCTGGGAAGCGGTGCGGGCCGCACTGGACGAGACCGGGCTGACCCCCGGATGGCAACACCTGGCGGATATCCCCGGGGCCGGTGGCGGCGCCGGCCAGGCGCTGATCAGCCCGGTGCGCGATCCGTTCGCCGCGGCGGTGCTCACCGAGGCGCGCCGGTCACACCCGCGGGTCTTCTCCCTCGATGACGACGGATTGCGTTCGTTGGCAAAAGGATTCGACCAACTGTATCCCCTGGACGGGTCGATCGACGACGCGGTGGTGGCGGCTGTCGCGGAACTGAAGGCCAGTGGCGCCACTGTGGCGTTGCTGACCACGTCGCAGCTGCGGGCCGCGCATCGGGCCGATGTCACGATCGGGGTGCAGCGGCACCGGCATCCTCCGCCGTGGGGTGCCGACGTTGTCGTTCCGGAGCTGGCCGGCGCCTGGCGGGTGCTGCATGCGATGCCCGCCGCGCGCGCCGCCACCGACAACGCGGTCCGGCTGTCGGCCTCGGCGTCGGCGATCGGTGCCCTGATGTTGATTCCCGGTGTGCCGGGGCGCAGCTCGGTCTCGGTCAACGTCGGGATGGCCGCCAGCCTGTGGCTCGGATTCCGTTCGGCCGCAAAGGTTTTCCGTGATCCACTGCCGGAACCCGAAACCGTCCACGACTGGCACAGCCTGCCTGTTGCGCAAGTGCGGCAACTGCTGCCCCGGCCTCCCGACGAACACCGGGCGCTAGCGTCCGCCCGCTGGCACAACCTGCCGCCGGTTCGGCTGCTGCAAGCCGCGGGTGCGAAGTCATGGGGACTCGTGCGCGATTTCGCGGACGAGATGCGCTCCGACCTGTCCGACCCGATCACGCCGCTGCTGGCCACCGGCGCGCTGGCCAGCGCGCTGCTGGGCTCGCCGCTGGATGCGGTGCTGGTGGGTGGCGTGCTGCTGGTCAACGCGGGGCTGTCGGCCGAACAGCAGTTGCACGCCCAACGCATCCTGAATCGCCTACTGGCCGTGCAGGATCCGTCTGCGCGCCGGCTTACCGGCCCGCTCGATGAGCAGCGCTACGAAAAGGTGCCGGCCAAGCGGCTGCGCCCGGGCGACATCATCGAAGTCCATGCCGACGAGGTGGTCCCCGCCGACGCCCGGCTGCTGCACGCGTCCGACGTCGAGGTCGACGAATCCATGCTGACCGGCGAGTCGCTGCCGGTGGCCAAGCAGACCGAACCCACGCCCGGCGCCCCGCTGGCCGAACGGACCTGCATGCTCTATGCCGGCACCACGGTGGTTGCCGGCACGGCCGTGGCCGTGGTGACCGCGGTCGGTTCGCGCTCGGAGGTGCGCCGGGCACTGGCGATGGCGCCGAGGAAGTCGCAGGAGATCGGCCTGCAACGACAGCTGCGGCGGATCACCCGGCGGGCCTTGCCGTTCAGCGTGGCCGGCGGCGCTCTGGTCGGGTTGCTCAGTGTGGCGCGGGGCACGCCGCTGCGCGCGGCGGTGGGAAGCGCGGTCACGCTGATCGTCGCCGCCATTCCGGAGGGGTTGACCCTCGTGGTGACGCTGGCTCAGCTGGCCGCCGCGCGCCGGCTCACCGGAGAGTCGGTGCTGATCCGTAATGCCCACTCGATCGAGGCGCTGGCCCGGCTGAATGTGGTGTGCTTCGACAAGACCGGCACGCTGAGCGAGAACCGGCTCAGGGTCAAATCGGTACACCCGGTGACCGGCCACACCCCCGGACAGGTGCTGGATGCCGCGCTGAGCACCACCTATTCGAGGCACACCCACCGGGTGGAGCATGCCACCGACGACGCGATCAACCGGGCCGCCGACGACCCCGCGCTTCGCGGCTCGCGGCCGCAACCGCGACGGACCCGGGACGCCTTCTTGCCGTTCCAGTCCGGTCGCCCGTTCGCCGCCGCGCTGGTCGGCACCCGGCTGACCATAAAAGGCTCACCGGAGGTCCTCTCGTCGGCGCTGCGGCAACAACCCGGCACCAGCACCGAAGCGTTGCAGCAGCAGATCGACGAATTGGCGGCCAGGGGGTTGCGTGTGCTGGCGGTGGCCGAGCGTCGCCTCAGCCGCGAGCAGGCCGCTGCCGCGGCGGCCGATCCCGATCTGCTGGAAAACCTGTGCCTGTCCGGGCTCCTCCCGATCGGCCTGCTGGGGCTGGCCGACACCCCGCGGCCGATGGCCCGGTCCGTGCTGACGGCGCTGGCCGACCGCGACATCGCGGTCCGGTTGATCACCGGCGACCACCCCACGACGGCGGCCGTGATCGCCCAGGAGCTGGGCATCGACGTCACCGTCGAGCAGGTGGTCACCGGTTCCGACTGGGAAGCACTATCGGCCGACCAGCGCGCCGAGGCGGTCGCGTCGCGACCGGTCTTCGCACGCATGACACCGGAGCACAAGATCGAGGTGGTCCAGAGCCTGGAGCGAGCCGGGCTGGTCACGGCGATGGTCGGCGACGGCGTCAACGACGCGGCCGCGATCCGGGCGGCCAGCGTGGGCATCGGAGTTGGCGCGCGCGGCAGCGACGCGGCCCGAACGGCGGCCGACGTCGTGCTGCTCGACGGGAAGATCGAAGCACTGCTGGACGCCCTGGATGAAGGCGAGCAGCTGTGGCGCCGCGTGCATTCGGCGGTGTCGGTGCTGCTGGGCGGCAACCTCGGCGAGGTGTGCTTTGCGCTGATCACCACCATCCTGACCGGGCGTTCGGTGCTCAACGCCCGCCAGATGCTGCTGGTCAACATGCTGACCGACGCGCTGCCCGCCGCCGCCCTGGCCGTCAGCACCCAGGCGGGAACCGCCGAAGTCGACCGCGGCGAGGCGGCGATGTGGCGCGCGATCGGGATTCGGGGCGCGTCCACGACGATCGGCGCCATGCTGGCGTGGCTGCTGGCCAGCGCGACCGGCACCCGGCGCCGCGCGGCGACGGTGGCGCTGATCGGGTTGGTCGGCACGCAACTGGCCCAGACGCTGGCCGATTCGCACAGCGGGCTGGTGGTGCTGACTGCCGTCGGGTCCTTCGGCGTGCTGGCGGTGGTGGTGAGCACGCCCGGCCTCAGCCACGTGTTCGGCTGCACCCCGGTGGGCCCGCTGGGCTGGGGTCAGGCGCTGGCCGCGGCGGCGGTGGCGGGCCTGGCCTCGGCGCTCGCTCCCAACCTGCTCGTTCGCGCGTCCCAGCACGCCCGGCGGGTCATCGGCGGCACCGCCGACAGTGCGGCATCAGTCGATGAGGCTGACTCTCTCGCGCGCAGGTAATCAGAACACCTCGGACCCCGTGCGCCGAGATCGACGACGGCGCGGAAATGTTCGAGTGGACGTCACGCTGCCGTCGATCTCGGTGACGTAGCGCAGCCGCCGTCAGCCGGCCATGAGCTCCGTGATCGCTTCGACGTCGGCCGGCTCGGGCAGGCCCCAGTCGGGCTTGTAGTCGAACAACTCGTCGACCTGCACGGTCTGCAGGTCGACGTCGAGCAGCTCGATGGCGTCCAGGGGTACCAGCGCCGGGTGGACATGGCCGCAGGCGCGGGCCAGGCACAGCAGCTCGAAGCGCAGCGTGGCCAGATAGTTGGCGCAGCGCACCGACTTCAACGCCGGATCGAGGCCATGCTGCAGCCATGCCGACTGGGTGGCCACGCCAAACGGGCAGCGGCCGGTGTGGCATCGCTGGGCCTGGATGCAGCAATGGCGAACATGGCGGTCCGGCCGACGTTGATCATGTCGCAACCCATGGCCAGGGCCAACAGCGCATTCTCCGGGATGCCGAGCTTGCCCGAGCCGACGAACACCACGTCGTGGTGCAGGCCTTCTTCGGCAAAGGCTCGGTAGACCCTGGGAAATGCCCATTTGAAGGGCAGCGCCACGTGGTCGCTGAACACCAGCGGCGCGGCGCCGATGCCGCCCTCCCCGGTGGTGTGCAGGGCACCGGCTATGGCCACGCCTTTGTTCAGCGCGGTGATGGCCGCGCCGCCCAGCGACCCGAAGCTCATCCCGGAGACGTTGACCAACGACGAGGGCCGGAATGCTTTGCCCCGGCCCCGCGCACCGCCGAGCACCTTGGCCGCCGGCAGCGGCCCCGCCGGGTCGGGGTGGCCCGGGTCGCCGTCCGGGGCCGACACCGGGAACGCCGCGTGCTTGATGATCGGGTAGTTGTAGGCGCGTTCCAGGTCGTTGTCGCTGCCGAATCCGAAGTACCGGTTGGTCAATTTCGACGACGTGTCGACCCAGCGCCGCTGGTCGCGGCTGAAGGGCCGCTCCGCGTTGTTATCTGTGACGATGTACTGGCGCAGCTCAGGCCCCACCGCTTCGAGAAGGAACCGTAGGTGGCCGATGATCGGGTAGTTGCGCAGGATGGTGTGCCGGCGCTGCACCAGGTCCCAGCCCACCACGCCGGCCAGGCTGCCACCGATTACGGCGGCCAGGGATGCCCGCTTCGCGCTCAATTGAGCGGCACCGGTTCGAGGATCTCGGCCCGTGCTTCGGGCGCGCTGGCCCGCAACATGTCCGCCGACACGTCGTCGGGCTGCGCCTGCGAGAGCACCTCGGCTTCCACTCGCGCCTTGTAGTTGGCGACCTCCCGCTCGATGTCCGCGGCGGACCAGCCCAGCACCGGTGCGATGATGTCGGCCACCTCCCGGGCGCAGTCCACACCGCGGTGCGGATATTCGATGGAGATCCGCATCCGCCGGGCCAGCACGTCCTCGAGATGCAGCGCCGCCTCGGCGGTGACGGCGTAGCGGGCTTCGGCTCGCAGGTAGCCGGGCGCCTCTTTGATCGGGCTGAGCAGGCCGGGATCGTCGGCCGCCAACGCCAGCACCTCGTTGATCAGCGAACCGTAGCGGTCCAGCAGATGACGCACCCGGTACGGGTGCACACCGTGCATCGCGCCGACGTGTTCGACCTGGTTGACCAGCGCGAAGTAGCCGTCGGCTCCGAGCAGGCTCACCTTCTGGGTGATCGACGGCGCGACCCGGGCCGGAATGAACTGCACGGCCGTGTCGATCGCGTCGGCCGCCATTACCCGGTAGGTGGTGTATTTGCCGCCGGCGATGGCCACCAGTCCCGCCGCCGGCACTGCCACGGCGTGCTCGCGGGACAGCTTCGAGGTTTCCTCGCTTTCCCCGGCAAGCAGTGGACGCAGCCCGGCGTACACGCCGTCGATGTCGGCGTGCGTCAACGGGGTGGCCAGCACGGTGTTGACGGTGCCCAGGATGTAATCGATGTCGACCTTGGTGGCTGCGGGATGGGCCAGGTCAAGATTCCAGTCGGTATCGGTGGTCCCGATGATCCAGTGGGTGCCCCACGGGATGATGAACATGACCGACTTCTCGGTGCGCAGGATCATCGCCACGTCGCTGACAATCCGGTCCCGCGGCACCACCACGTGCACACCCTTGGATGCGCGTACCTGGAATCGTCCGCGCTGTTTGGACAACGCCTGGATCTCGTCGGTCCAGACCCCGGTGGCGTTGACCACGACGTGGCCGCGGACCTCCTTGATCGAGCCGTCCTCGGAGTCGCGAACCCGCACGCCGATCACCCGGTCACCCTCGCGCAGCAGCGCCACCACCTGGGTCGAGGAGCGCACGACTGCGCCGTACTGGGCCGCGGTGCGCGCGACCGTCATGGTGTGGCGGGCGTCGTCGACGACGGTGTCGTAGTAGCGGATACCGCCGATCAGGGAGGTCCGCTTCAACCCCGGACTCAATCGCAGTGCGCCGGCCCGGGTCAGATGTTTTTGCGCCGGAACCGATTTGGCTCCGCCCAGCCGGTCGTAGAGGAAGATGCCCGCGGCGATGTAGGGGCGTTCCCACCAGCGCTTGGTCAGCGGGAACAGGAACGGCAACGGCTTGACCAGGTGCGGTGCCAATCGCGTCAGCGACAGCTCGCGCTCGTAGAGCGCCTCGCGCACCAGGCCGAATTCCAGTTGCTCGAGGTAACGCAGTCCGCCGTGGAACATCTTGGATGAGCGACTCGACGTGCCGGAGGCCAAGTCACGGGCCTCGACCAAGGCCACCTTGAGACCGCGGGTGGCAGCATCCAGCGCGCACCCGGAGCCCACCACGCCGCCGCCGATGACGACCACGTCGAATTGCTCGGCGCCGAGCCGCTCCCAGGCCAACGCGCGCTGCTGCGGTCCCAGCGTCCCAGCAGGCTGCTCGCTCTGCGGTGCGCTGATTGGGTTGCTCACGGAAACAGACTCCTGTCGATTACTGGTCGGTAGCGGTGCTCCACAAGGCTAGTTCCTGGGGCGTCGCGGGGCTGGCCTTCAGTCGAGATCGTCATGCGCCATCAGGCGGCGGGCGGCCTCGGTGATCGAGCCCGACAACGACGGGTACACGGCCAGTGTCTGCGCCAGCTCGTTGACCGTGATGCGGTTCTGCACGGCCACCGCGATCGGCAGGATAAGCTCCGAGGCGATCGGCGCCACCACCACGCCGCCGATGACCACGCCGGTGGTGCGCCGGCAGAAGATCTTGACGAAGCCTTGCCGCAAACCCGACATCTTCGCCCGGGCGTTGGTCCGCAGCGGCAGCATGATGGTCCGGGCGGTCACCGACCCGTCGTCGATCGCCGACTGCGGCACACCGACGGCGGCGATCTCGGGCCTGGTGAACACCGTCGCCGCGACCGTGCGCAACCGGATCGGGCTGACGCCTTCGCCCAGCGCGTGATACATCGCGATCCGGCCCTGCATGGCCGCGACCGATGCCAACGGCAGCAGGCCGGTGCAGTCGCCGCCGGCATAGATGCCGGGCACCGACGTCCGCGACACCCGGTCCACGGTCAAGTAGTTGCCGGACCCGAGCTCGATGCCGACCCGCTCCAGGCCCAGGCCGCCGGTGTTGGGCACCGACCCAATGGTCATCAGGGCGTGGCTGCCTTCGACGGTGCGGCCGTCGGTCATGGTGACCAACACGCCAGTCTCGGTGCGGGTCACCGATTCGGCCCGGGCGTTCTTGACCAGCCGGACACCGCGTTCGGCGAACGACTCCTCCAGGACCAGCGCGGCGTCGGCGTCCTCGTACGGCAGCACCCGGTCCCGGCTGGCCACCACGGTGACCTGGACGCCGAACTCGGTGTAGGCGTGCACGAACTCCGCGCCGGTGACTCCCGAGCCCACCACGATCAGATGCTGCGGCAGCGCGTCCAAGTCGTAGAGCTGACGCCAGGTCAGGATGCGTTCACCGTCCGGCCGGGCCGACGGCAGTTCCCGCGGGCTGGCCCCGGTGGCGATCAGCACCACGTCGGCGTCGTGTTCGCTGCTGACGGGGCCGTCCGGCCCCGAATCGGAATGGGTCGCCTTGACCCGGTGGCGGGCCAGGCCCGGGGTGGGGTCGATCAGCTCGGCCCGGCCGGCGATCACGTGGACTCCCATGCCGAGCAGCTGGGCGGTGATGTCGGCCGACTGCTCGGCAGCCAGTGCCTTGACTCGGGCGTGGATCTGCGGCAACGAGATCTTCGCGTCGTCGATGTCGATGTCGAAGCCCAGGCGCTGTGCCCGGCGCAGCTCGGTGCGCAGGCCGGTGGAGGCGATGAATGTCTTGGACGGCACACAGTCGTCCAGCACGGCGGCCCCGCCGATGCCGTCGGAATCGATGACGGTGACTTGGACTGATTCGGGGTGTGCGGTGGCTGCGACGATAGCGGCCTCGTAGCCGGCCGGGCCGCCGCCGATGATCACGATGCGGGTCACCACAGGCCTAACCTAGCCCGGTCACCCGGCACTTCACGAGCAGGCCGCAGCGCGGCGCAACGGCAGGCGCGGCGCGGCACGCCGCAGCACCGGGTGAGGGCTGCATCACACCCGCCTCAGACCCTCGGGTAGCCGCCATCCGTGCGGCCGACGTTTAAGCTTTCTCCCGTGCCGCTCTACGCCGCCTACGGGTCGAACATGGATCCCGAGCAGATGCTCAAGCGAGCACCCCACTCACCGATGGCCGGAACCGGCTGGCTCAACGGCTGGCGGCTGACCTTCGGCGGTGAGGACCTCGGCTGGGACGGGGCATTGGCCACCGTTGTCGAAGACCCGGATTCCAGGGTGTTCGTCGTGCTCTACGACATGACGCCGGCGGACGAGAAGAACCTGGATCGCTGGGAGGGCTCCGAGTTCGGCGTCCACAAGAAGATCCGGTGCCGCGTGGAGCGGTTGTCGTCGGACACCACCACCGACCCGGTCCTGGCGTGGCTGTACGTGCTGGACGCCTGGGAGGGTGGGCTGCCGTCGGCACGGTATCTGGGGGTGATGGCCGACGCCGCCGAAATCGCGGGCGCTCCGGCCGATTATGTGCACGACCTGCGCACCCGTCCAGCCCGCAATATCGGTCCGGGGACGACGACCTGACCCGTGCCGGGGTGGGCTGTCCCCGGCGCGATCGGCATCGCGGCCGCCCGTGGCGCCGGGCCCTGGTATCGGTTACCGCATGACGCCGAACATCAGGGCGGTGCCAGCGGCGGCGAAGGCCTGCGACAGCAGCCCCAACTCGGTAAGAGGGCCGGCACCAGCAGACCGGCCGGCTCGCCGCGCGCCGACGTAACGCCATAGCCAGAGCATGGCCGCGACCGCGAACCCCAGGGTCACGATCCAGTTCCCCGTGGCGATCCACGCTCCGGCCTGCGGCATCTGCGCTGCGGGCATCGACCCTCCGGCGATAGGCGTCGGCGCCGACCCCGCCAGCATGCGGTCTGGTGAATGATCGCTGTGACCCGCCGGGCCGCCGTTCATCAGCGTGTACATCCAGGCCATCGCGATCATCATTGTGGCGTTGTAGCAGTTGGCTATTCGGTCGCCGAGGGTGCAGCGTCGCCCGCCGGCCACGAGTACGAACCAGCCGGCCGCCAGGAGAAAGAAGACAATCGGCACCAGGCTGTGGGAGGCTGGTCGGATCCGCCAGGCCATGGCGATCATGGCCGCCGACATCGACAGGTGCAGCAGCTGGTCGATTGCGCGGGTCCAGCGAAGATCCCGGGTGCCGAAGAGGTAGACGTCCGCCGCGATGCTGACGCCGAAGATCATCGCGACCGCCCAGCGCAGTGCCGAGTCGTTCAGCACGGCGGCAGACATCGCGACGTCGGCTGCGCCTGGCGCGGCGTGGCCGGCGGCGACTGAGTCGCGTGACCGGATTCGCCGGGACCACAAGTGAAATCGCCGCGGTTGCATTCTGTGGACTTGCTGTGAACGTGAAAGAAGCCGACTTCGATCATGCAGTACCCTCCCGGGGTATTGTAGTTTTGCAAGCTGGCACGCACGATACGAAAGGTTCGTTCAAAATGGTTTCATGGCATGGGCTGTTGGCGAAATCGGTACCCACGTTGGTGACCGGCGTGGTGGGAGCGGCGGCTTATGAGGTGCTGCGTAAGACGGCGGTGAAGGTGCCGCTGCGGGAGGCGACGGTCGCCACCACGGCGTGGGGACTGCGTGGTCTGCGCACCGCAGAACGCAAAGCCCAGCAGAGCTCCGAGCAAGCTCGGCTGACGCTGGCCGATGTGATTGCCGAGGCGAAAGAGCGTATCGGAGAAGATGTTTCACTGTCGCAGGTAGCGGGCGGGTGCCATGACCACGATCGCTGAGCTGCGCCCCGCCCCGACGCCGATGTCGAGCTGACCGTCGTATCCAATGCGGCGGGGCGGATGCGGGTTCACGTCGGCGGGTCCGGTTTCGACGAGATTCGAGCCGTCGCGACCGAAGAGACCGTCGCCACGGTGGCCGGTGTCCGGGCCATTCAGGCATATCCGCGAACCGCGTCGGTGGTGATCTGGTTTTCGCCCGAGCACTGCGATACCGCGGCGGTGCTCGCGGCAATCGTTGAGGCCCAACACCTTCCGGCCGAGTTGGTGCCCGCGCGTGCCCCGCATTCGGCTGCTGAGCGCAACGGTGGTGATACGCACGATCATCGGCCGGCTGCTGGGCCGTCCGCGCGACGTCCCCGCGGATCACGGCGGATGCGGCGAGGTTCAGGCCTCCTCGTGCCATGCCTCGCCCGGCGCGGATCCCGCGGCCGAGCGGCGGACCTGGTTGCGCCGGGTCTGGCTGGCCTGGCCCTTCGGCTTGCTGTCGGCCCGGGTTGACGATGATGGCCGCCCCGTGGGCGGGATGGTTGGCGTTGGCCGTCACGGTGCCGGTGCAATTCGTGGCCGGCTGGTCGATTCTGAAGGAGGCCGTTGCGCAGGCCCGGGCGTTGAGCGCCAACATGGACACGCTGATCGCACTGGGCACGCTGACCGCGTTCGGCTACTCCACCTGTGAGCTATTCGCAGGTGGCCCACTGTTTTTCGACACCTCGGCGTTGATCATCGCGTTCGTGGTGCTCGGCCGCTATCTGGAGGCCAGGGCCCGGGGCAAGGCCTCGGAGGGGATCAGCAAGCTACTTGCCATGGGCGCCAAGGAGGCCCGGCTGCTCATCGACGGCGAGGAGCAGCTGGTCCCGGTCGACCGGGTGCAGGTCGGCGACCTGGTGCGGGTACGGCCCGGGGAGAAGATCCCGGTCGACGGCGAAGTCGTCGACGGACGCGCCGCCGTCGACGAGTCGATGCTCACCGGCGAATCGGTCCCGGTCGAGAAAACCGTGGGTGACCGTGTTGCCGGGGCGACGGTCAACGTCAACGGGTTGCTGACGGTGCGCGCCGTCGCCGTCGGGGCCGACACCGCGCTGGCGCAGATTGTGCGCCTGGTCGAGCAGGCGCAGGGCGGCAAGGCCCCGGTGCAACGGCTGGCCGACCGCGTGTGTCCGGGGTGTTCGTACCGGCCGTGGTGGGTATCGCCGCCGCGACCTTTGCCGGCTGGACGCTGCTGGCCGCCAACCCGGTCGCCGGCATGACCGCAGCGATCGCGGTGCTGATCATCGCCTGCCCATGCGCGCTGGGACTGGCCACCCCGACGGCCATCATGGTCGGCACCGGCCGCGGCGCGGACCTGGGGATCCTGGTCAAAGGCGACGAGGTGCTCCTCGCAAAAGATCGACACCGTCGTCTTCGACAAGACCGGCACCCTCACCCGCGCCCAGATGCGGCTCACCGACGTTGTCGCCGACGAGGCACACCAGCACGACCTGGTGCTGCAGCTGGCCGCAGCAGTCGAGTCCGGCTCCGAACACCCCATCGGCGCTGCGATCGTCGCCGGTGCGCGTGAGCAGGCGCTGCCGAGTCCGGCCGCGACGGCGTTCGCCAACCTGGCCGGACACGGAGTGCGGGCCGAGATCGACGGCCGGCCCGTGCTGGTCGGTCGACGCAAGCTCATCGTCGAGCACGATTTGCTGCTGTCGGACCGCCTCGCCACCGCGGCCGCCGAGCTCGAAGAGCAGGGCCGCACCGCGGTGTTCGTCGGCCGCGACGACCGGGTTGTCGGGGTGTTGGCCGTGGCCGACACCGTCAAGGACGACGCCGCCGAGGTGGTCCGCCAGCTGCATGCGATGGGACTGCAGGTCGCGATGATCACCGGCGACAACACCCGCACGGCCGCGGCGATCGCCGCCCAGGTGGGCATCGACCGGGTGTTGGCCGAGGTGTTGCCGCAGGACAAGGTCACCGAGGTGCGCCGGCTCCAAGACGAGGGCCGGGTGGTCGCCATGGTCGGCGACGGCGTCAACGACGCGCCCGCGCTGGCGCAGGCCGATCTGGGCATCGCGATCGGCACCGGCACCGACGTGGCCATCGAGGCGTCCGACATCACCTTGATGTCCGGCCGGCTCGACGGCGTCGTGCTGGCGATCCAGCTCTCCCGGCGTACCCTGCGCACGATCTACCAGAACCTCGGTTTCGCGTTCGGCTACAACACCGCCGCGATACCGCTTGCCGCGCTGGGCATGCTCAACCCCGTCGCCGCCGGCGCGGCGATGGGGCTCTCCTCGGTCAGCGTGGTGACCAACTCGCTGCGGCTGCGCCGCTTCGACCGGCTGCCCGCAGCCCCGAAGGAAATCCCGGCGCGGTTGAATCCACCCGATGACACGCTGCCGGGTTAGGACGGCGCTGATCTAGTGGCCCGAGTTGCGGACGCAACTGCGACTTTCCCATCAGCCACATCAGTCTCCAGGGGTTCGGGGTGTTGGTTGTGCCCGTCTTTCAGCGACAATTCCGTTGCGCGCCTTGGCTTGTCGCTGAAAGGCGGGCAAATCGTACCTCGGGTCGGCCAGCGACCAATGTGAAAGATGTGATTGCCGGGCCGAGGACTCCGCTGAGCGCGGTGACGAGATCGGCACCGTCCCACGACGGCGCTCAGCGAGGTTCCGGGACACGCCACCGGATCAGAACGCCGCCGCCTGCTCGATGATGTTGACCATCACCCGCAACCCGATGGCCAGGGCTCGTTCGTCGAGGTCGAATGTCGGCTGATGCAGGTCCAATTGCGGACCGTCGCCCGACCACACGCCCAGCCGCGCCATAGCCCCGGGAACCTCCTCGAGATACCAGGAGAAGTCCTCACCGCCGCCGGACTGCCGGGTATCGGCCAGCACGTCAGGGCCGACGGCTTCGATGGCGTGGGTCAGGATGCGGGTCGAGACGTCCTCGTTGACCACCGGCGGCACCCCGCGGTGGTACTGCAAGGTGTGCTCGATCACCAGCGGCGTCAGCAGCGCGTCGACGGCGTGGCGGATGATGTCCTCCAGATCCACCCAGGTCTGCCGGCTGGCGGTGCGGACAGTCCCGGACAGGATGCCGGTTTGCGGAATAGCGTTGGCGGCCACGCCCGCATTGACCGCGCCCCAGACCAGCACGGTGCAGTTGCGCGGGTCGATGCGGCGCGACAGCACTCCGGGCAGGCCGGTGATCAGCGTGCCCAGGCCGTAGACCAGATCGGCGGTCAAGTGCGGACGCGACGTGTGCCCGCCCGGCGAATACAGCGTGATCTCTATCGAATCGGCTGCCGAGGTGATGGGGCCGTGCCGGACCGCGACCCTGCCCACCTCGAGACGGGGATCGCAGTGCAAGGCGAAGATGCGCGACACCCCCATGAGCGCCCCGGCCGCAATCGCGTCGATGGCACCGCCGGGCATCAGCTCTTCGGCGGCCTGGAAGATCAGCCGCACACCGACCGGCAGTTCGGGCACCGACGCCAGCGCCAGCGCGGTACCCAGCAGAATCGCGGTGTGCGCGTCATGCCCGCAGGCGTGCGCGACATTGGGCATGGTCGAGGCGTACGGCGCGCCGGTGCGCTCGGCCATCGGCAGCGCATCCATATCGGCGCGCAGCGCTATCCGCGGCTGATGTTCCGGGCCGAAGTCGCACGTCAGTCCGGTGCCGCCGGGCAGCACTTTGGGGTTCAGGCTTGCGTCGGCCAACCGCTCGGCCACGAACTGGGTGGTGGCATACTCCTGGCGGCCCAGCTCGGGGTAGCGGTGGATGTGCCGACGCCACGCGACCAGGTCGTCGTAGTGTGCGGCCAGCCACGACTCGGCGGTGTCGACGAGGCTCATCGGGCCGCCGCCCGGCGCTGCCGCGCAGCCAGCACCCGGTCCCGCTCGTCGGGGGTCTCGGCGAGGCGAACAACCGTGCGGGCCAACATGATTGCACCGTCGACGACCGCGCGGTCGGCACTCGGGCCGGCCGCGGCCGCGGCGAAGGCGCGCTGGTGAACCGTGGCCCCGCCCGCCTCGACACCGATCACCGGATGGATCCCCGGCAGCACCTGCGTCACATTGCCCATATCGGTGCTGCCCATGGGTAGCCCTGTCGCGACGGCGGCGGGCACCGGGTCGCGCCCCAGCCGGCGCATTTCTTCTCGGCACGCGTCGACGAGCCATGGATCGGGGTTCAATTCAGCGTATCCGGGTGCGGCGGCGTCGATCTCGTATTCGCAGCCGGTGGCCAGCGCTCCCGCGGCAAAGCAGGCATACACCCTGCCCTCCAGGTCGCGCAGCGATTCCGAGCCGTGGGCACGCATCGCGTACTGCAGCATCGCGTGCCCGGGAATCACGTTGACCGCCTGCCCGCCGTCGGTGACGATGCCGTGCATCATCTGCCCGGGCGCCAGTTGCTGCCGCAGCAGCCCGATGGCCACTTGTGCGACGGTCACGGCGTCGGCGGCATTGACTCCCAGATGCGGGGCGACGGCGGCGTGCGATTCCTTGCCGCGGTAACGCACGGTCACTTCGGACAGCGCCAGCGACCGGGCCCCCGCGATATCCGTCGGCCCCGGGTGCACCATCACCGCCAGCGACACGTCGTCGAATGTCCCGGCCTGCAGCATCAGCGCCTTACCGCCCCCAGACTCCTCGGCGGGAGTGCCCAGTAGGGCAACGGTCAGGCCGAGGTCGTCGGCGACCTCGGCCAGCGCCAGCGCGGCGCCCACCGCCGACGCCGCGATGATGTTGTGGCCGCAGGCATGCCCGATCTCGGGAAGCGCATCGTATTCGGCGCAGATCCCGGCCACCAGCGGTCCGTGGCCGAAGTCCGCCCGGAATGCCGTGTCCAAGCCGCCGGCGGCCGGAGTGATCGCGAAACCGCGTTCGGCGACCAGCGTCTGCGCCTTGGCGCAGCTGCGATGTTCGGCGAACGCCAACTCCGGCTCTGCGTGGATGGCGTGGGAGAGTTCGACCAAGTCACTACCGCGGCGTCGCACCAACTCCTCCACGCGGTCGGCAGCGGTGAGTGCGGGCATCCTCGCAGTATCTCATCGACGAGGTCCGGTTCACTGGCGAGCAGACACAGAGTCGCATGGCGCCGCCGAGCGGCGTGCGACTCTGTGTCTGCTGGCGCTGGGTAGGCTGCCCGTGTGCGCGACCCGCTGCCGGAGCCTGGAGAACTCGCTCGGCACGCAGCGCAAGTCATCGCCGAGCGCACCGGGATCGGCCGTCATGACGTCGCCGTCGTTCTCGGGTCGGGATGGGCTGCGGCCATCGCCGCGCTGGGCCGGCCGACGGCCGTACTGCCCCAGGCCGACGTGCCCGGGTTCGCACCGCCACGGGCCGCCGGACATGCCGGCGAGCTGTTGTCCGTACCGATCGGTGATCACCGGGTGCTGGTGCTTGCCGGCCGCATCCACGCCTACGAGGGACACGACCTGCGCCACGTCGTCCACCCGGTGCGCGCGGCGTGTGCGACGGGAGCACACGCCGTCGTGCTCACCAATGCCGCCGGCGGGCTGCGGCCGGATATGCACGTCGGTCAGCCGGTGCTGATCAGCGACCACCTGAACCTGACGGCGCGGTCCCCGCTGGTGGGGGCGCAGTTCGTCGACCTGACCGACGCGTATTCGCCGCGGCTGCGGCAGATCGCCCGGCAATCCGATCCGGGGCTGACCGAAGGCGTGTACGCCAGCCTGCCCGGGCCGCACTACGAGACGCCCGCCGAGATCCGGATGCTGCAAACGCTGGGCGCCGACCTGGTGGGCATGTCGACGGTGCACGAGACCATTGCCGCCCGCGCTGCGGGCGCCGAGGTGTTGGGCATCTCGCTGGTGACAAACCTGGCGGCCGGCATCACCGGTGAGCCGCTCAGCCACGCCGAGGTGCTGGCCGCCGGCGCGGCGTCGGCAGCTCGGATAGGCGCGCTGCTGGCCTCAATGATCGAGCGCATCGCGCGCGTCTGAACCGTGACGTCCGTGACGCCCGAGGACTGGATCGCCCACGATCCCGATCCGGTGACCGCCGCGGAGCTCTCCGCCTGCAGCGCCGACGAACTCGCCGACCGATTTGCCCGTCCACTCACATTCGGCACCGCGGGGCTACGCGGACCGGTGCGCGGCGGACCGGACGCGATGAACCTCGCGGTGGTGCTGCGCGCCACCTGGGCGGTGGCTCAGGTGCTGGCCGAGCAACCCGGCCCGCGCTCCCCCGCCGTCATCGTCGGGCGCGACGCCCGGCACGGCTCGGCGGCCTTCGCCACCGCCACAGCGGAAGTGCTTGCCGCCAAGGGTTTTTCGGTAGTGCTGCTGCCGGATCCGATGCCCACACCGGTCGTCGCGTTCGCGGTTCGCCGCACCGGCGCCGCAGCCGGGATACAAATCACGGCGTCGCACAACCCGGCGACCGACAACGGGTACAAGGTGTACCTCGACGGCGGCATCCAGATCGTCTCGCCCACCGATCGCCGCATCGAAGCCGCGATGGCCGCCGCCCCGCCGGCAGATCAGATCACCAGAAAACCCGTCGAACCCGCGCACACCGATCTGCTCGACCGCTACATCGAGCGTGCGGCTGGGGTTCGCCGCTCGACGGGTTCGGTCCGGATAGCCCTGACCGCGATGCACGGCGTCGGTGGCGCGGTGGCCGTCGAAACGCTTCGCCGGGCCGGCTTCACCGACGTGCACACCGTCACGTCGCAGTTCGCACCCGACCCCGAATTCCCCACCGTCGCCTTCCCTAACCCCGAGGAGCCGGGCGCCACCGATGCGCTGCTGGCACTGGCCGCCGATATCCACGCCGACGTCGCGATCGCGCTGGATCCCGACGCGGACCGGTGCGCGGTCGGCATCCCCGCCGAAACCGGTTGGCGGATGCTCTCCGGAGACGAAACAGGTTGGCTGCTGGGCGATTACATCCTGTCGCAACCACAACCAGGGCCACGGACGGTCGCCAGCACGGTGGTGTCGTCGCGGATGCTGGCGGCGATCGCCGCCGACTACGGCGCGGTCCACGTGGAGACCCTCACCGGGTTCAAGTGGCTGGCCCGCGCCGACGCCGACCGGCCCGGCACCCTGGTGTACGCGTACGAAGAAGCGATCGGGCATTGCGTCGACCCCGCCGCGGTGCGCGACAAGGACGGCATCAGCGCCGCCGTATTGATCTGCGATGCGGCGGCGACGCTGAAACGGCAGTGCCGTTCGGTGCCGGACAAGCTCGACGAGCTTGCTCGGCGCTACGGCGTCCACGAGGTTGCGGCGGTGCCGCGCCGGGTCGCCGATGCCGGCGCGGCCGATGCCGTGATGACGCGGCTGCGCCATACCCCACCCGATCGGCTGGTCGGTTTTCCCGCGACCGTCACCGACATCGCCGACGCGCTGATCTTCACCGGCGGCGACGGCGACACCTCGGTCCGGGTGGTGGTGCGGCCCTCGGGCACCGAGCCAAAGCTGAAGTGCTACTTAGAGATTCGCTGCGCGGCGGCCGTTGACTTGGCTGCCGCGAGGCAGCGGGCCAGGCAGTTGCGTGACGAGCTGGTCGCCTCGGTGGGCAGCTGGTGATTTAGCGGGGGCCGAATTGGCGGTCGCCTGCGTCGCCGAGACCCGGCACGATAAAGGCCGCTTCGTTCAGCCCTTCGTCGATGACGGCGGTGAACAACCGCGCGCTGGGCGCCACTTTTTCCAGTGCCGCAATGCCTTCCGGCGCCGCGCACACACACAGCACGGTGATGTCGCTCGCCCCGCGGGACAACAGCAGACCAATCGTGTACATCATCGACCGGCCGGTGGCCAGCATCGGGTCCAGGACCATCACCGGTAGACCAGTGAGGTCGTCGGGCAGCAACTCCAGATATGACACCGGCTGATGCGT
This sequence comes from Mycobacterium innocens, assembly GCF_900566055.1. Taxonomy (GTDB): domain Bacteria; phylum Actinomycetota; class Actinomycetes; order Mycobacteriales; family Mycobacteriaceae; genus Mycobacterium; species Mycobacterium innocens. The sequence continues at coordinate 7,686 of NZ_UPHQ01000043.1, read as the reverse complement.
TTTCTCGTCCCGGCCGACGCAGACAAACGCGACGTCCGCCTCCGGTAGCGCCGCATGCGCCTCGCCGACCATGCCCAATCCGGCACGAAGCACCGGTACCAGCAGCGGCGGTTTGGCCAGCCGCACTCCCGTCATCTCGGCGAGCGGCGTGCGGATCGGGACCGGCTCGGTGGGCGCGTCGCGGGTCGCCTCGTACACCAGCGCCAGCGTCAGCTCATGCAACGCGGCCCGGAAGGCGGCGTTGCGGGTGCGTTCGTTGCGCAGCACGGTCAGCCGGGCTGCCACCAGCGGGTGGTCGATGACGTGGACATCCACGGGGTGTGACCCTATAACGATCGGGCTCACGCCGGCTGACACGCTGGCTCGCGCGCTGCGGCGGGTCGAAGCCGCCCCCTATACTCCGGGCGTGCGCGGGGTGCCAGGGTTTCTGACGGGTGTGGGTCGAACCCTGGCGGTGGTCGCTGCGGTGGCGGTGTCGATGTCGGTGTTGGGCCAGGTCAGGGCTCATGACGGGGTGGAGCCGACGGCGGCGGCGCTGCCGATGTTCTCGCACGTCGTGATCGTGGTGGAGGAGAACCGCTCGCAGGCCAACATCATCGGCAACCCGGCGGCGCCGTTCATCAATGCGCTTGCCGCCAACGGCGCGATGATGGCGCAATCTTTCGCCGAAACGCATCCCAGCGAACCCAACTACCTGGCGATGTTCGCCGGCAGCACCTTCGGCCTGACCAAGAACACCTGCCCGGTCGACGCCGGCTCGACGCCCAACCTGGCCTCCGAACTGCTGGCCGCCGGGCACACTTTTGTCGGTTTCGCCGAGGATCTGCCCGCGGTGGGTTCGACCGTCTGCAGTGCCGGCAAGTACGCGCGCAAGCACGTGCCGTGGGTCAATTTCAGCAACGTCCCGCCAACGCTATCGGTGCCGTTCAGCGCGTTTCCGCAGCCGGAGAACTACCCGAGTCTGCCGACGGTGTCGTTCGTCATACCCAACGCCGACAACGACATGCACGACGGCACCGTCGCCGCGGGCGATGCCTGGCTCAACCGCGAACTGTCGCCGTACGCCAACTGGTCCAAGGCCAACAACAGCCTGCTCATCCTCACGTGGGACGAGGACGACGGCAGCAGCCGCAACCAGATTCCGACGGTGTTCTACGGGGCACACGTGCAGCCGGGCACTTACAACGAGCAGATCAGCCACTACAACCTGCTTTCCACACTGGAGCAGATGTACGGCCTACCCAAGACCGGCCACGCGATGAACGCTCCCCCGATCACCGATATTTGGAGCGGCTGAGCACTACCGGGCCGGGGCCATCGCCCGGCCGTCGCTATTCTGTGCCGCATGGCTGCTGACCTCGTGCCCATCCGCCTGGGCCTGTCCGACGGTGACCGCTACACGCTGTGGGCACCGCGCTGGCGTGACTCCGGCGACGAATGGGAGGCGTTTCTGGGTAAGGACGAGGACCTGTATGCCTTCGAGAGCGTGGCAGACCTGGTGGCATTCGTCCGCGGCGACTCAGACAACGACCTGGTGGACCACCCGGCGTGGCAGGAGCTGACCGAGGCGCACGCGCACAACTTCGATCCGGACGCCGACAAGACGTTCGATCTGGTGGTCGTCGAGGAGCTGGTGGCCGAAAAGCCGACCGAGGAGTCGGTGGCAACGTTGGCCGCGACGCTGGCGATCGTGTCGTCCATCGGATCGGTGTGCGAACTGCCGGCGGTGTCGAAGTTCTTCAACGGCAATCCCACGCTGGGCACCGTGTCGGGGGGAATCGACTACTTCACCGGTAAGGCCGGCCAGAAACGCTGGAACGCGATCGCCGAGATCATCGCGCGCAGCTGGGACGACGTGCTCAAAGCCATCGACGACATCGTCAGCGTTCCCGAGGTCGACGCCGACCTGGCGGCCAAGGCCGCCGACGAATTGGCCGAGGAGCCCGAGGAACCGGAAGAGGAGGAGGGCGAGGGCGACGAGCAGGAGGCTGTTGACGAGGCCGCGACGGCGGAGTCGGCCGGCCCGAACGACACCGACGACGCCGATCTCGACGAAGAAGAAGCCGAAGAAGATGAAGAAGGCGCCGAAGAAGATGCCGAAGAAGATGAAGCCGCGGCCGCCGTCGTTCTGGGGAGCGACGAGGACTTCTGGCTGAAGGTCGGCATCGACCCGGTGCAGATCATGACCAGTGCCGGCAGCTTCTACACCCTGCGTTGCTACCTCGATGATCGCCCGATTTTCCTGGGCCGCAACGGTCGCATCAGTGTGTTCAGTTCCGAGCGGGCGCTGGCCCGCTATCTTGCCGACGAGCACGACCACGACTTGGCGGACCTGAGCACCTACGACGACATCCGTACCGCGGCCACCGACGGCTCACTGGCGGTGGAGGTCACCGATGACAATGTCTACGTGCTGACCGGGCTGGCCGACGATTTCGCCGACGGGCCTGACGCCGTGGATCGTGACCAGCTGGACCTGGCGGTCGAGTTGCTGCGCGACATCGGCGACTACTCGGAGGAAAGTACCGTGGACAAGGCGTTGGACCCGGGCAAGCCGCTGGGCAAGTTGGTCACCTACGTGCTCGATCCCGACTCGGTCAGCAAGCCCGTGGGCCCCTATGCCAAGGCGGTACGCGAATGGGAGCGGGTGGAACGGTTCGTGGAGTCGCGGCTTAGGCGCGAATAGGGTCGCGAGGGCGGGCGCGAATAGTGCCGCCAAGTTTAGGATCATCGCCTGACGTTTGTCTGCGCGCAGGGGGTGAGGTCTTGGGTGATGGTGTTTGCGGTGGAGCCGGCAGTGGTGGGGGCTTCGGCGATGACGCAGGCGGGGGTGGCGGCGAGGTTGGGTGCTGGGGTGGCCGCGGCTGCACCGATGTCTCGGCGGTGGCGCCGATGGGCGAAAGATGCTGATTCGGCGGCGTTCACGGCGGTGGTGGACGGCGGAGCGCGGGATGTTTTCTGATGCCCAGTCGGTGGCCGGCGCGGCGGCGGTGGCTAGTGAGGCGATGCGCGCGGCGACCCTGACCTGGTAGCGGTTAGCGGGTTGTGGTGGTGGTGCATCCCTGGCCGGCGTTTTCCCCGGAGGTCAACTACACTGCGTTGGCCTCGGGGTCTGGTCCGGCCTCGACGTTGGCCTATGCCGAAACCTTGAGCGCGCAGGCGGCGCAGGTACGGGCAGTGGTGGCGGCCTCGACGGCCAATGCGGCGACCACCTATGGCACCACCTGGCGCGGAGCGGGGGCTTCGGCTTCGGCGGTCGCCCAGGCCGCGTTGGATACCCAGCATGAGCTGCTGGTGCTGCGCTACCTCGCCGAGCGGGAGATGCTCATTGTCTTCGACAATTGCGAACACCTGCTCGACGTGGGCGCCGGCCAGGTCAATGCGCTACTGCAAACCTGCCCCCGGGTGACGATATTGGCGACCAGCCGCGAACCGATCAAGGTGGCGGGCGAGCTGACCTGGCGGGTGCCGTCGCTGTCAGTGGCCGACGCGACCGCATTCTTCACCGACCGTGCCCTGCTGGCCCGGCCCGACTTCGTTATCGACGACGACAGCGCCGCCATGGTGCGGCAAATCTGCCGCAGGCTGGACGGCATGCCGCTGGCGCTCGAACTCGCCGCCGCGCGGGTGCGCTCACTGTCGCTGTCCGACATCATCGCCGGCCTGGACGACAGCATCCGGCTACTGACAGGCGGGGCACGCACCGCACTGCGCCGCCACCAGACCCTGCGTGCATCGCTGGACTGGTCCTACGGGTTGCTCAGCGAACCGGAGCGGATCCTGCTGCGACGACTCGGGGTGTTCGTCGGTGGATTCGACCTCGACGCGGCGCTGGCGGTGGCCGGCTTCGGTGAGCTGCCGCGTCACCAGGTGCTCGATGAGCTGGCATTGCTGGTTGACAAGTCGCTGATTTGGGCAGATAGCTCGCAGGGTCGAACCCGGTACCGGCGGCTCGAGGGAGTCGGCCAGTACGCGATGGAAAAGCTCGCCGAGGCCGGCGAAACCGACGTCACCCGAAAGCGATACTGCGACCACTACATGGCGCTGGCGGCGCTGCTCGACAGCCCCGGGCGCACGGACTATCAGCAGCTTCTCGACCAGGCCGAAATCGAACTGGACAACCTGCGGGTGGCGTTCCTGTGCTGCCGCGAATACTGCGACTTGGAGTCCGCGCTGGCGTTGACGTCATGGCTGCAGCCGCTGTGGCTCAGCCGGGGCCGTATCCGGGAGGGGCGAACCTGGTTCGAAACCATCCTCGTCGAGCCAGACGCACACCATGGGCAGGTGAGCGCCGGGGTGCGGGCGCGCGCGCTGGCGGACAAGGCCGTGCTCGATATGTTCATCGACACGAGTGGCGGCAGCGTGGACGAGGCTCAACAAGCGTTGGCCATCGCTCGTGAAGTCGATGACCCGGCCTTGCTGGCGCGCGCACTCACCGCCTGCGGTTCGACGGCCGGATTCAGCTACCGATCCGATGCCGCCCGAGAGTACTTCGCGGAGGCGACCGACATTGTCCGGGCCTTGGACGACCGGTGGACTCTCAGCCAGATCCTGAGTTGGCAGAGCAATGCCGCCGTGGTATCCGGCGACACGATGACCGCACGCGCTGCGGGCAGCGCCGGACGTGATGTGGCCGACGAGATCGGCGACCGGTTCGGCGCGCTACGGTGCCGGTTGAGCCTGGCGTTCGCTCAGCTGTGGCAGGGAGAGGTGGCCGGAGCCGTCGCGCAGTTCAGCGAGCTGGTGGAACAGTCGTTGGAGGCAGACGCTGACGTCCTCACACCGCTCATCCTGAAGGGGTTGGGTGATACGCACGCGTACCGGGGTGACGTGAGCGCCGCGTGGGCGGCGGGCGAAGCGGCGGTCGAAGGTGCCGGAGACGGCAGCGAATACTTCCTCGGACTCGGCTATGCGACGTTGGCGATCGCGGCTTTCGCCGGCGGCGACATTGACGCCGCGCGCGATGCGAGTACAAAGGCGTGGCAGAACCTGAAGCTGCAACCCCACGTGGCGAATTATCTGCGTCCCACCAAAGCCCGGATCTCGTTGGCGAGCGGGGATGTCGCCGCAGCGCGACACTTCGCCGACGAGGCCGCCTCGGTGCTGTCGGGCTGGCATCTGGCGCTGGCGCTGACCAGCCGCGCCCGGGTGGCGATGGCACAGGGTGAGCCGGAACAAGCCGAGCGTGATGCCCACGACGCGCTGACGGCTGCGGTGGAAGCCTGCGCACACAATTGCGTTCCCGACATCCTCGACTGCCTGGCCGCCATGGCGGTCGGGCACGACAACCACCGTGAGGCCGCCCGCCTGTACGGCGCGGCGGAGTCCATGCGGCAACGCCTGGGCACCAAACGGTTCAAGAGCTACGACTCCAGCCATGCGGACTCGCTGGCATTGCTGCGTACTGCATTGGGCAGCAAGGAGTTCGACAGCGCATGGGCAGCAGGCACCGCACTGTCCAGCGACGAGGCGATTGCCTACGCGCAGCGCGGACGCGGCGAACGCAGGCGGGCAGCGACCGGTTGGGAGTCGCTGACGCCGGCTGAACGTGAGGTGGTCAGCCTGGTGGGCGAGGGCCTTTCCAACAAGGACATCGCCGCACGGCTGTTCGTTTCGCCGCGTACCGTGCAAACCCACCTCACGCACGTGTACACCAAGCTCGACCTGAACTCCCGGGTGCAACTCGCCCAAGAGGCGGTGCGGCATTCGTAGCGCCACCGCAAGCACAACACAGCGGCGGCGAGTCCCGCATCTGGCGGTCACATCTTTCTCATGAGTCACTGCCTTCCGGCGTTGGGGCTAGGCGATACCGACCGGTAGGTGCTTCGAGGGTAGTTGTGCGGCGGCGGTTGCCGGGCCGATGTGATTCGGCCCGCGGACAACGGCTTCCAGGACGCTCATGCCTTCCCGAGGCCACAGTGTTGCCGGCCATCGACGGCTGCGGGCGCAGTTGGGCTGCGCATCCACCCTTGGCGTCTCTTCTGCGCTTCGATACCCGCAGTTGCGCCAAACCTCTTGTTATGTCCGGTGTTCGGGGTGGACGGAAAGGCTCACGTGCTCACCGGTTCGACTGTCATGCCGCCGTAGCGAGTGTGCGATGACGGCTTTCAGTGTGCGTGTAGGGCGGGAACGCCACGATCTGCCCCGCCCTGGCGGCACAACCGGCGCCATCAGCGCACACCCGGCGCCGCCAGCGCACACACGACGCCGCCAGCCGCCGACCCAACCGCACCAGCACGCGATTTCCATCCCCGCACCGGAGCGCAGCCCCACGACCGCTCCGAGCGACAAGGCGGATATAACGAACACCGCAAACCCGGCGGCACTCAAGCGGCCGATGTGATGTCACAGTTGCGACAAACTCGGGCTACCAGACCCGCACCGACCTACCCGATGAGCACCGCGAACCGCGGCTTGATCACCTCGTCGATGATCTCCAGCCGCTCGTCGAACGGAATGAACGCTGACTTCATCGCATTGATGGTGAACCGTTCCAGGTCACTCCAGCCGTAGCCGAACGTCTCCACCAGCCGGTGCATCTCCAGGCTCATCGATGTGTCGCTCATCAGCCGGTTGTCGGTGTTGACGGTCACCCGAAAACGGGTGCGCGCCAACATATCGAACGGATGCTCGGCGATGCTGGCCACCGCGCCGGTCTGCACGTTGGAACTCGGGCACAGTTCCAGCGGAATCCGCTTGTCCCGCAATATCGATGCCAACCTGCCCAGCCTGACACCGCCGTCGGGGCCGACGCCGATGTCGTCGACGATCCGCACCCCATGGCCCAGCCGATCAGCGCCGCAGAACGCGATCGCCTCATGGATGGACGGCAACCCGAAGGCCTCACCGGCGTGAATCGTGAAGCGCGCGTTGTTGTCTCGCATGTACTCGAAAGCGTCCAGGTGCCGCGTCGGCGGATGGCCGGCCTCGGCGCCGGCGATGTCGAAACCCACAACTCCCTTGTCCCGGAACCGGATTGCCAGCTCGGCGATCTCCCGCGACACTGCGGCGTGCCGCATCGCGGTGACCAGACAGCGCACCTTGATGGACCGGCCCGCGCCGGCGCACGCCTTCTCACCTTCGGCGAACCCGGCAAGCACAGCGTCGACGACCTCGTCGAACGACAACCCGCGATCGATGTGCAACTCGGGAGCAAAGCGCACCTCGGCATAGACCACCGAATCGGCGGCCAGGTCTTCCACACATTCGAAGGCGACCCGATACAACGCCTCGGAAGTTTGCATCACGGCCACGGTGTGCGAGAACGGCTCCAGGTAGCGCTCCAGCGAGCCGCTGTGCGACCGGGTCCGAAACCACGTTGCCAGCGTATCGACGTCGGTGGCGGGCAGGTCGTCGTACCCGATCTGGCCGGCGATGTCCAGCACGGTCGCCGGGCGCAGCCCGCCGTCGAGGTGGTCGTGTAGCAGCGCCTTCGGTGCCTGCCGAATCGTCTCCCACGTGAGCGCAGTGGTCATCGGGTGATCCGATCGATAATCAGGGGCCGCGGAGCCGGCCCGGCCTCCCCGACGCTCCAGCCACCGTCCAGGATGGCCAGCGCCGGGCCGAAGCGTCCGGGAGTGTCGGTGTAAAGCGTGAACAGCGGCTCGCCGGCCACCACAGGCTCCCCGGGACGACGATGAACCCTCACCCCCGCCCCGTGCTGCACCCGGGCCCCCGGCCGGGATC
>NZ_UPHQ01000292.1 GCF_900566055.1 Mycobacterium innocens | reverse complement strand
CGATCGATTGACTCCAACTCGAACACCACATGCTCGGACAAGACATCGGCGGCAGTGCGGGGTAGCGTCATTACAGGCTCCGGTTCGGGACGAGGACCCAAATCCCGGGTCCCTCAACCGCTCACAGGCAGCGGTCACACATTCTGGTGGCATCAGCATGCCACCGATTACGTCCCAGCCGGAGCCCCCAACTCAGCAGCCCACCGCTGGCACGGTTCCACAGGTTGGGGCGCAGCCCCGGTAGTGTTTCGTTTGGAAAAACTGAGTTACGACCGCGGTGACCTCGACGTCCAGCGCGATCTGCCAGGAGCGTGATTCACCGGTGCGGGTTGACATTCCGATGCGCTGGTAGCCGCCGCGTGCGAGGCCGACGATTTGTACTTCGACTACTTCGACGCGTCCGCGCCGGATCGCCGCTTTGAAACTTCTGTGCCGAGCACCGCCCGATCCGCGTTTGTGTGCACCTGGAGCCATTTGTTGAGCTTGATCTTCCGATCCTCGGCGCCGAGCAAAGTCAGCCGCCGCCGTCGAGGACGCCAGCGACGACAATGCCCGTCCGGTCATGTCCCGATCCAAGGCGCCGAGCACAGCCAGCCGCAGCTTGACGACCTTGTCGATGGTGCGTGCGGTACGGTCGTTCGGATCCTGGGCGCCGAACAAAGCCCGGAGCTGCCGCTTGCTTGGCCACGCCGGCGCCCAACGACCCCGAGGTTCCGATCCTCGGCACCGAGCAAAGCCCGGCGCCGCTGGCACGGTACCCAAGTGCCTGCCGATCTCATCGGTTCCGATCCTCGGCGCCGAGCAAAGCCCAGCGCCGCTCGGCCGCAGTTGCCGCCACGGCGTCGGTGTCCAATGTTCCGATCCTCGGCGCCGAGCAAAGCCCGGCGCCGCCGGCCCACGGTCGGGGAGCTGGTCGAGTGGATGTCCGTTCCGATCCTCGGCGCCGAGCAAAGCCCGGCGCCGCCAACCAAAATCGCCCATAGCCGTCCGCGCCGATCGCTGTTCCGATCCGCGGCGCCGAGCAAAGCCCGGCGCCGCCTGCGTGAGCCGCGCTGCGGTGCTCACAAAGCGGTGTTCCGATCCTCGGCGCCGAGCAAAGCCCGGCGCCGCTCCGGCGTGCAAAAGTCGGTGCGCCCAACGCTATGTTCCGATCCTCGGCGCCGAGCAAAGCCCGGCGCCGCGTCTGCCACAGCGCCCGGCTGGCCCGCCATGCTTGGGTGTTCCGATCCTCGGCGCCGAGCAAAGCCCGGCGCCGCGGGCCGCTGTGCACGGTGATCGAGAACATGATCAGCGTTCCGATCCTCGGCGCCGAGCAAAGCCCGGCGCCGCCGCCAACCCTCTATGCGCTTGGGGGCACGGTAGCGGTGTTCCGATCCTCGGCGCCGAGCAAAGCCCGGCGCCGCCGGATCGACGGGAGCACCTCGCCAGTAATCCAGCGGCGGTTCCGATCCTCGGCGCCGAGCAAAGCCCGGCGCCGCCGCGTCGTCGTAGAACTGGGCGACCAGCGACACTGCAGTTCCGATCCTCGGCGCCGAGCAAAGCCCGGCGCCGCCGCGTCGTCGTAGAACTGGGCGACCAGCGACACTGCAGTTCCGATCCTCGGCGCCGAGCAAAGCCCGGCGCCGCTTGATTCGTAAGCGTCCGACTCCGACAGGTATACAGTTCCGATCCTCGGCGCCGAGCAAAGCCCGGCGCCGCCTTACCCGGTTTGATGCATTGCATGGTCTGCCAGTCGTTCCGATCCTCGGCGCCGAGCAAAGCCCGGCGCCGCGGAAGCCGAGTACGGACGGATGACGCCATGGCGGAGTTCCGATCCTCGGCGCCGAGCAAAGCCCGGCGCCGCCTGTGGTGTTGGCGCGACCGAGGTCATGTCAACGAGCGTTCCGATCCTCGGCGCCGAGCAAAGCCCGGCGCCGCCCGCCAGTTAAGCGGCTTTCCCGGCGCCATCCAGTCGTTCCGATCCTCGGCGCCGAGCAAAGCCCGGCGCCGCCGACGTTTGTATTGGCGACGAATCGTCCTCAAGGTGTTCCGATCCTCGGCGCCGAGCAAAGCCCGGCGCCGCCCGCACCGTCGCCCAGTCCGACGAATCGGTAACCGTGGTTCCGATCCTCGGCGCCGAGCAAAGCCCGGCGCCGCCACGACCAGCTCGTCGCCAACGCTCGGGCAGGTGTTGTTCCGATCCTCGGCGCCGAGCAAAGCCCGGCGCCGCCCAGGGGGAGGGCATCAGCCTCAGCGGCGGCCTGATCGTTCCGATCCTCGGCGCCGAGCAAAGCCCGGCGCCGCCGGAGCGGATCGCAGTAAGCGCCCGGATTCATGGCTGGTTCCGATCCTCGGCGCCGAGCAAAGCCCGGCGCCGCCAGAGATGGATGACTGACATGACCCGCGGTCTACCCCCCGTTCCGATCCTCGGCGCCGAGCAAAGCCCGGCGCCGCCATGAGGATCCCAATGATCTGTTCGATCGGCGTCTTGTTCCGATCCTCGGCGCCGAGCAAAGCCCGGCGCCGCCAGCTGCGCATCGCACGCGCTGCCGGCCACCCCGCGGTTCCGATCCTCGGCGCCGAGCAAAGCCCGGCGCCGCCAGCAGCATCGGCTTCATCTTTCTTCCGAAGATTGGTTCCGATCCTCGGCGCCGAGCAAAGCCCGGCGCCGCCACATCACCTGCGGATCATGCGGCTACACCCAACGCGTTCCGATCCTCGGCGCCGAGCAAAGCCCGGCGCCGCCGGCGCCATATTGCACCACATCACCAACCTCGGAAAGTTCCGATCCTCGGCGCCGAGCAAAGCCCGGCGCCGCTCGTCGGTCGCATCGCTGACAGAACGGGCGTCGATGTTCCGATCCTCGGCGCCGAGCAAAGCCCGGCGCCGCCAAATCCTGTCCGACGGACACTGGCACAACTGGCAGGTTCCGATCCTCGGCGCCGAGCAAAGCCCGGCGCCGCCAAATCCTGTCCGACGGACACTGGCACAACTGGCAGGGTTCCGATCCTCGGCGCCGAGCAAAGCCCGGCGCCGCCCACGGACCTGTTCTCATGACCGCCCCAGATCACCCGGTTCCGATCCTCGGCGCCGAGCAAAGCCCGGCGCCGCCGAGCAGTGATCCGCCGCAGTCGCGGCACGTGCTGTGTTCCGATCCTCGGCGCCGAGCAAAGCCCGGCGCCGCCGAGCCGACAGGATGGATTTACGGGCTCCGTGCAGACGTTCCGATCCTCGGCGCCGAGCAAAGCCCGGCGCCGCCAATCCCGACGAGATACACCCGATCTGGGGCGCACACGTTCCGATCCTCGGCGCCGAGCAAAGCCCGGCGCCGCTCGGGCCATCGGGGAGGTCGATGTCGATCACAACGTTCCGATCCTCGGCGCCGAGCAAAGCCCGGCGCCGCGAGACGCTAAAAGTCCAGTGTCCCAATGGTGATCCGGTTCCGATCCTCGGCGCCGAGCAAAGCCCGGCGCCGCCGTTTGGTTCGTCGGTGTCGTCTGCGCGCATGAAAGTTCCGATCCTCGGCGCCGAGCAAAGCCCGGCGCCGCGTGGCCGGCGTTGAGTTGGACGAGCTCGCCGGGCTCGTTCCGATCCTCGGCGCCGAGCAAAGCCCGGCGCCGCCTCGGCGGATCTCGTAGGAGCCTGGCGCGATGGCAAGGTTCCGATCCTCGGCGCCGAGCAAAGCCCGGCGCCGCCTGGACGCCAGATCGGATCGTGGTCGGCCTTCCATGTTCCGATCCTCGGCGCCGAGCAAAGCCCGGCGCCGCCAGAACGGGCGTCGATGAATATTGGTTGCTGACAGGGTTCCGATCCTCGGCGCCGAGCAAAGCCCGGCGCCGCTCGGCACTATCAACAGCATCGCGTCCTTGTTGTTGGTGTTCCGATCCTCGGCGCCGAGCAAAGCCCGGCGCCGCCGTTCGCGACCAGCCATTTTTCGGCGACCGCGACAATCATCAACTTATCAATGAACCGTTCTGCGCTTACGGAGCCCAAATCCTCGGGCGGATCTACTACGGGTCGCATGTCTAACCCAGGTCCGCCCCTTCACAAAATGACTGGTTGGCGCCAGTCGACATCTGGTCCACGCCCGCGGGTCACCACGTAGCGACGGTACGGCTCACGCAGTCTGTAGACGGCTACCCGATCGGTCCTCGGGTCGATAACCTTCTCAACGTCATGTATTAGCAGACGGACTTCGCGCATTTCCAGCTGGCATTCGAAGACTGACTTTTGGACACGCAAACCGTACCCCTCGCAAACCTTCGCTATCTCGCGAAGACGACGCTCCCCGTCAGGTGACGCCGTGCTGATGTCATAGGCCACCAGTATCTCCATCTCACCGCCCTGTCGTTCGATATGGGAAATAGTGCGTCAGATCGCCGCGAAGGTGCCGTGCCAGGAGAAGCGCCTGAAGTCCGGGCACTTTCCGCCGCTCAATGTCCTGGTCGATCACGCGATGCTGAATTGCCGTCCGTAGATGAGAGTCGAAGGCAGCGAGAAACGTTGTGCGGCTGTCGTCGCTCAGCCGCCATACACCAGTGGGATCAACGCCGAAGGACTTGGTACTCAACTGCCGGCGGTTGATGAGGGTCAAAACCAAGCGATCAACGAACGGAGCCCGCAGCTCCTCCATCAGGTCGAGCGCAAGCGATGGCCGTCCCGGCCGGACGGGGTGCAGGAAACCAACCTGTGGGTCGAGCCCAACATGCTCAGCTGCGGCCACACACTGTGTCCGAAGCAATGCATAACCAAAGGACAAGAGGGCGTTGACCGGATCCAAAGGCGGGTGCCGTACTCTACCCGTGAACGTGAACCCTTCGGGCGAAAGGAGAGCGGACCATTCCGCGAAGTATCGTTTAGCTCCGACTCCCTCAATCCCTCGAAGTGAATCGAGATCTCCTGCAAATCTTGCCCTTTCGGCAAATACAGCGAGTTCGTCACCAGCCTCACGAAGCGCCCTGCTACGCGATGACCTGTCCTTCGCCGCGTCAAGCAACACAACACGGGTGTTGAGCAGTTTAGCCGCAACGATGGTCCGCGCGATGTCGACGGATCGGTCGGTATCTACTGCAGCACGCCACTGCTCCATTCGCAGTAGGACATTTCCATGAGTAGGCGCACGTAATCCGAACCGAAATCGACCACCGCTCGTCAACCACGAAACGTCTATTCCGTCTTCAGCACACCTGGCCATCACCGCTGTAGACAACGTGATATTACCGAAGCAGACAATTGACTCGATGCTGCGCACTGGCGCCCGCACCGTCGGCTGGTCGGGTCGACGTACCTCGAACGAATCGTGGTCGAGCGCGACAAACGTTCCCACTGTGGTGAGGTAGAGACTGCGGCGCTTGTCGGCGATCAGGGCCACCAGGTCGCTCCATGAAGGCCACGCTGACGGTGCGAATCGCCAACCAACCGAGGCATGCACCACGCGTTCAGCGAACATGCCGGGCAGCGAGCATCATTCACCGGTCGGGGCAGCCATTTCTGTTCCCAACATGCGTCGCGGATCTCCGCTGCCGCATGGTGTACGGCGGTTCTCAGCTCCTCACTGGAGGTATCGACATCGCAAAATGTGTTGGTCGCGGCCAGGTAGATCCGTCCATACATTATTGGTATCCCGAGCATCTCCTCCAAGCAGATCGCCTGTCCCACAAGCTGTATCGTCGCCGCGTGATGTGACCGCCTTCCCGACTTGTGCTCGATCGGAATAGCTCGCTTGCCCTCCACTGCGATGCGGTCACAGCGGCCACGCAAACGGTGAACTTCAGACGCAACCGCCACGGCCCAGTAAACCTGCACGCCGTGGCGGCTCTCATGGCCGACGGTGTCGACACGTTGATGCTCAAGGTGGCCACGGGTCGTGTCATCGTTGTCGGTGAAGTGCTGCTCGTGATGGATGATGGCCCACTGACGCGGACAGTAGACCCAATGCTCGATTTCAGATAGCAGCACCCAGTCGTCGTCAATCACCGATCAGTGTGTGGGTGACGCCGAGTGAATCGAGCCCGTCCACGTCGACATCGACTTTGTAGTCGCTGAACTTACGTGCCGGGCCTTCCACCTTGCGTGTGATTGATATACGGCTGAACAGGCGCTCGGGGTGGCATCGCCCGTAGCGGTCCTCATGGGTGAAGATGTGGATTCCCCGGCATCCCGTCATGCCACGCGACGACGATCGGTCGAGTGACCACATGCGTTGCAGCGCATCCCAGAAGACTTCGAGGTCTTCCTCGCCGAAACCCGTCTTGTCAGCAAGCGAAGGAGTTATGAACCCCTGTACGCGGAAAAGCGCATACGGCACGATGTGTTTCGAGCCCATCTCACGATCCTTGCCGCCCTTCTCACCCGTAGCAAGCTTCTCCAAATCCGATTCCTTTGTCACCGCGACCCGGGTAATCGTCAATTCAGATGGCTGAACGGGTTCGACGCTTGTGCTGATACCGGTAATCTGAATCGGCCCGCGAAGTTGACCCGCAGGATGGTCGCCTGTCGACATTACGGCGCCGAAGGCGCGGACATCGTAATAGCGCCGGGCAAGTTCAGCACCAACTTTCTGCTGTTCGGCCGCAGGGCGCTTGTTATTCGGCTGCATGCCAAGAGCTTCCGATGCGACGCGGTGCCGCTGGTTGAGGGCAACCGCCTCGCCGACATAGATTTCGAAGCCTTCGCGGCCTACATAAGCATCCCCAATGAATGATCGGACTTTGCGCTTTACCGCCACATCGCTGACCCACGCGTAGCCGGTTTCGGGATCACTGCGCGGCGCATTCCCATTGTCCGGGTCCCCGTTTGGGTTGCCGCCGGTGACGTCATATAGCATCAGGAAATCGTGTCGCCTCCCGATATCGAGATAAGCAGGCTTTGTCATATCACTCCTCCTCAGCGGTTGTTTCATCGGTATCTGCCTGCGCGCGATGGAAGCGCGCTTGTCGTTCGTCCCAGTAGCCGAGCGCGAAGTCGGCTTGCTCCTCCAGCCTGAGCGTGGCAGGCCAGCCCCCCGCCTCGATCAGTAATGCGACCAGCTCTGCTAACCGGCGGGAGATTGCGATCTGGGCGCCCTTGCCGCGGTCCGATCGACCGGCCTTCGCCAGATTGTGATTGGCGGTTTTGAACAGACCCGCGAAGACTTTTTTCGGCGTCGTCGAGGCGCTGGCATAGTAGCGGTCGACGATCGTGCGGTTAATGTCGTAGCCGAGTGCGGCGTGCTGCGCAGCTTCGAGCTGTGCAAGCATTCGGCCGCAAAGCACTGCAGCTGTGTGGGGTTCGCCCATTCGGTCCTCCTTCAGGTTCACGTACAGATTGAGACATGCGAGGCGGCCGCCGACCGCTGTCCAGTCGATGTTGTCGCCATTGCGAGGGGTTGGTACGGCCCTGCAACGGTCAATTAGTGCCGCCAACACGGAGCGTGGCAGTGGCGTCCCGGCCACTGCTGCGCGGGCGAGTGCTTCGATGATCCGGTCCTTACGCGCCTTGCGCGCATTACCTTCGCCGAGTGGAACAGCAGCCTCGGCAAGATGCCAGATCGCGGGCCACCATGTCTTGCCGTCTCGTCCTGGCCGGGCTATGAGGTCAAGCCAGCGTTGTGTGCGTCTCTCGATCTCGGCGAGCGTGCTGACATGGTCAAAGCGGACAACAACACGGCCCTCAGTTAACGACAGCCCAAGTAGGCGAAAACTATCCGATGGCGAGAGTCCAGGCCGGCCAGTCCAGGGTCTGGCGAGCAGAGCCGCGACATCGTCCTCATGCGGCCCGGCGATGATATTGAACGGATCGAATGCCGCGTCGGCGGCCAGCCACCACACGAATGTCAACTCGCCAATTCGCCTGTGGTGATGGTCATCTGCCAACAACCAGTTGAGTGCCTGGTGGCTGCGGATCGCCACGGGAACGGAGATCTGAGAGCCACTGGATTGCTCGGCGTTGTAACGCAACGCGGAACGAAAGTTTGCTGAAATCAGCTTTTGCCCCATTCCACGTTTTACGAAGACGTCCGGCGTTTTCCTAGCCAACGCTGAGTAGGTGTTCGAAACCTGGCACACGCCCTCGGCACCGCCGCTGAGGTCGACGTTGGTGATTTCCGCCCACCAATCACGGACCGTGGCCAACTCGTTCGGATCTACGCCGTTGACTCTGAAGCTGATAAGGGCGCTCGCTTCCTTTATGTCGCCCCTGGAATCGGCCTCAAATGTGATTCCCCGACTGAGAAACTCACCAATCGCGCGGTCACGGTCAGAGACAAAACGAGCAATCACATCGAGGACGGATGCTACTGGCCTGTCGTGCGTTCCTAGCGCTTTCGCTGCTTCATCGAGCCGATCGATGAACGCGACACGAGCCTTCTGCGCGTTGCTCTTTGCCCTCTCGCTGTTGTTCTTCGGCAGGCCAAGAACGTAC
Organism: Mycobacterium innocens; assembly: GCF_900566055.1. Taxonomy (GTDB): domain Bacteria; phylum Actinomycetota; class Actinomycetes; order Mycobacteriales; family Mycobacteriaceae; genus Mycobacterium; species Mycobacterium innocens. The sequence continues at coordinate 6,739 of NZ_UPHQ01000292.1, read as the reverse complement.
TGGACATTGTCGCAAGCCAACAATGCGCGGATGCCACTCGTTCGGCCCAGCTCTGGAACAACTCGCACCGTTTCATCAGGTGCGGTGTCGGTGATTCCCAAGCACCGCCCGCCGCCATCAAGATCCACGATGAATCGAACTCGCTTGCGCCGATACCCGATTGGAGGCAATCGATCCTCGGCAACAAGCCGACCGTAAAGTTCATCAAGACTTCGCAGGAGCATCATCGATCCTTCAGCCGCAATGGAACCGGAATGTCATCAAGCACGCCATCGGTAACGGTCGCATTGAAGAACTCTGGCTTGGTTAGACTTCCGTCATCGCCGTGATAGCCGAGGTCGAGACTCATCGGGCCGATTGGAATGGTCAGGCCGGAGAGTGGCTGCGTTACAGTTAGATCCACGGGAGCGAACGATGCAGCGTACTCACGTAACCCAAGATATGGCGGCGAAAAGAAGGCGCCGCGCTCAACCCTCCGACGGAACTGGTCACGGTACTTGGCAACTGGGTCTGACGTATGGTTCCGAAGAGACTGCCTCGCGAAGATGACATAGTCAACATCCCTGAGGAAAAGATTGTGTCGTTGCGTCCGATCTTCCAGGACATCGATTCTGCCGTCGCGGCTTGCGCGCTTCTTCACCTCGTTGCGGGTCATCGAAACCCATTTGGGCTCAGCGAGCACCCAGATCCGGGTGACAATCCAGTCGAACTCTGGCTTCCAGAAAATCGATGAGAGCATACCTACCGCAGCGGGTGGTGTCATTACTGGGTAGGACACTCGTTCCGTCGCGTACTCGGGCCGCGTGAAGCAGGCAAACGGACCCCATACACGTACCGCGACTTCAAACGGATGACGGTTCACCAGATCAAAGCCTCCATTTCCTTATCGACCGAAAGCCCGAAGACACTGTCATAGGGGCCATACCAGACCATCACGCCAGCTTCGCGTTCTTCCACGAGCCCGGTTTCTTTGCACCGGTTCAACTCTCGGCCGCGAAGCGATACTGTGAACGGCTGGTGCTGCCTCAGAAAATGGCGCCGCGATGCTGGATCGTCCGGTATTATGATCGCCGTCGGGTCGAAACCTCCATAGGGTACGAGCACAGGGGTAGTTTCGTCGGCGATCACGCGGTAGCTCTCGGCTACCTTCGCAAAATTCAGCGACTCGCGCTCGCGTTGAATTTCCAGTTTGTCCAGCTTGTCACGCGTGGCGTGAATCAGCCGGTCGTAGTACGTTTCCAGCGTCTCGGGCGCGAATGGGTCGGCCCCCGAACGCAGAAGGTCGCGGGTGATTTGCGTGCCGATCTTGTATTCGTCAGGCGGAACATGACCGTCGACCGGATCGATGAGAACCAGCTCCCCCCGGTCCGCAAGCCCATGCCGATTAACTCGACCTGCAACCTGCACAACGGCGGGCAACGGCCCATACGCCCGGATGGCAACCGGAAAGTCGACATCGATGCCTGCTTCAACAACCTGCGTCGACACCAACGTGCACGGCCTCCCCTCTCGAAGTCGCGCCAGGACCGCGTCGAGCACATCGACCCGATGTTTTGGGCATAACCGACTCGAAAGGTGCGCCAGCCCAGCCCGCCCGACTAAGCGGCCACAGACCTCCCGGGCATCCGCGATGGTGTTGAGGACGACAAGACATTGCCCGCGGTGTCCGTCGCTCTCCGCGGCAACTCGTGACGCAAAGCCGTCCCATGAGAGCCGATCTGGGACAAGGTGCGCGTCGGTGCGGTCGAAGACTTTGTTCCGATTTCCGACGTCGAGCAAGGCCCGGCGCTCGACTCCCTCAGCACTGCCAATCTTGTCGAACGGCGGCTGTGTTGCCGTTGTGAGGACAACCGAGCACCCGTACAACCTGACGAGTTCTCTGAGGACATCGAGCGTTGGGTCAAGCAATCGCCACGGCAACGACTGCACCTCGTCCAAGACGATGACGGATCGCGCCAGGCGATGCAGTTTCCGAGTCCGACTGGGATTGTTGCCGAATAGTGACTCCAACAACTGGACTGTCGTCGTCACGATGACGGTTGCGTCCCAATTCTCAGCCGCCAGGCGAGACCAGAGGCCGGCGCCGGATTGCGACTCACCCCGTGCGAACACTCCGGAATGATGTTCAAGTACGACGGGCGCACCAGGCCCATCGTCAAGCAGAGCGCGGTAGACGTTTGCAACCTGCTCGGTCACCGAAATGAAGGGAACCGCGGTCACCACACGGCGAAGTCCGTTGACGGTCGCGTGTCGCAGAGCGAACGCCAGCGCAGCAATCGTCTTGCCCGAACCTGTCGGTGCTGTGAGCTCGAACCATCCCGGGGAGGCCGAAGCCTTCGACGTCACCTCGTCGAACATTGCGGTTCGCGCCGGGGTCACCGGGTCGCCTTGACGTTCCGCCAACGAGAGTTTGCGCCTGGCCTCGCATCGATCATCGAGAGCGCTGAGCCCGAGTGGTTGTGGGAACTCCCGCCGGCCGCGGCGAAAGTGCTCCTCGGTGTCGAGCCCGTCGGCGTCTACCAGCGCTGAGAACACCATGCGGAGCCAGAACTCCATCCGTCGCATGCCAGCCGAATCAGGGCGGGGTCCGGGACGAAACCGCGGCGGGATTACCGCCTGCGGGTCGGGAGGTATTAGTCCGAGCGTCTCGGCATGGTCGATCGCGGCTTGATGGCCGGTAGTCGGCTCACTGCGCATTTTCGAGCGGACATCGGTCGCGTCCGGTATCCCACCGTGATGACCTACGATGACGGGCGCGAATGTCCCTAGTCCCCAAGTGGTGCAGAGGAATGCGCCCGCGTGCTTGTGATCGACCATCGACAGTTTGTTCCCGATATCGGCCGCAGCAAGATACCGCTGCCACGCAGGATCAGCTTTGCCAAGGTCGTGCAGCTCCCCCACCAATCGGCAGGCGTCACCCGAGCCAAATGCCTTGCCGAATGTGCCAGCCCGTCGCCCGGTTCCCGCCAGATGGTCGGCCAAGGAATGCCAAAGGCCGCTGTCGTTACGCGAGTGTGCGGCGAGCACGGGTGGCGTGGGACGGTGCTCGGTTGGCCCGTCCCGGCGTGGGGTTGTTTGAGCCATGGCCGCAGCGTAAGACAAGGGTCTGACAAGCCGTGCCGGATTCGCCTAGGCCGGGTTTCACTAGGTGAGCGCACGCAAACTTGGGGTTCAGGCCGGCGGCGGCTCGATCCGCTCGATCGTGGTGATCCGGTCGATGGACCGATCGAAGGACGCGACCTTGCCGACTCCGGTGCTCTCAGCACAGGCGGTGAGGTACGCCTCCGCGAAGTCGATCCGTTTGCTCTCGTAGACTTCGATCGCGCGCAGCAGAAGGGCCGCGTCCACGCAGAGTACCGAGCGAAAGCCAACGAGCGACCGCATCGCTTGAGCAATCTGGTCGCGGGGCGTTTCATAGAACGACTCCAACACGTACACCGTTTCCGCGACAACCAGGTCGGTCAGGAGCAAATCCGGCGCGGTCGCCAGGTAGGCAGTCGCCCGTGCTGCCATCTCTGGCGGGTCGCCGGTCAAGTGTCGGACCAGGACGTTCGTGTCGACGAACCCGCTCAACGTCGACCCGCAGCTCGTTTCGTTTTCGTGCGGCGAATCACCTCGTCCCAGGCAACATTGCGTTTCGCCGCCGGTACGTGGATCGTGCCGGCCAAGGAGAGAAAGTCCGGTGTGCGGGCAAACACCGCCCGACTGCCCTCAATCCGGAAGACGACCTGATCCCCGGGCTTCAGGCAGAGCGCATCACGCACCGCTTTGGGAACCGTCACCTGACCTTTCGACGTCATCTTGGCCGCAGCCTCCATCGTGCTCCTTACTTAATCGATAAGGTAAGGATACCTCCGGCGATAGTTACGCCCGAGTGCCTCCTTCACCCGCCCTCAAGCCACCCGTACCCTGCAAACTGTGGAGCTGCTCGTCGCCGCCAACCCGGACGAAAGCTCGCGGCTGCCCTACCTGATTCGGGTGCCGGTGGGAGCGGGCCTGGTCTTCGCCACGTCGGATGTGTGGCCGCGCACCAAGGCGCTGTATTGCCATCGGCTCGACATCGCCGACTGGCCCGACGACGCCGTCGTCGTCGACCGGGTCGAGTTGCGCAGCTGCAGCCGCCGCGGCGCGGCCATCGACGTTGTCGCTGCCCGCTCCCGGGAGAACCGATCCCAACTGGTGCACACCATGGCCCGCGGCCGTCAGGTGGTGTTCTGGCAGAGCCCCAAGACCCGCAAACAGTCCCGGCCGGGCGTGCGCACCCCCACGGCTCGTGCCGCCGGTATCCCGGAACTCGACATCATCGTCGATTCTCACGAACGCTATCCCTACACCTTTACCGACAAGCCCGCGCGGACGACGCGCGAAGCCCTTGCCTGCGGCGACTACGGACTGAAAGTAGCCGGGCAGCTCGTCGCGGCGGTCGAGCGTAAAGCGCTGTCGGACTTCACCTCTGGGGTGCTCAATGGCACACTGAAATATCAGCTCACCGAGCTGGCGGCGCTACCCCGGGCCGCGGTGGTGGTCGAGGAGCGGTATTCGGAGATCTTTGCGCTGAGCTATGCCCGCCCGGCCGCGGTCGCCGACGGGCTCGCCGAATTGCAGATCAGCTTTCCGACGGTGCCGATGGTGTTCTGCCAAACCCGCAAGCTCGCCCAGGAATACACCTACCGCTATCTTGCCGCCGCTCTGGCCTGGTTCGTCGACGATGCCGGCGCCGCAACGGTTTTCGAGCCGACTCCGGCCGATCCCGAGCCGAGCAGTGCCGAACTGCGCGCGTGGGCGAAAACCACGGGTCTGGCGGTGTCCGACCGTGGGCGGCTACGCCCGGAGATTCTGCGAGCCTGGCAGGACGCGCATCAACGGTGAGTACTGAACCGCCCCGATGCTCCTATGGTTGTCTAGCTGCCGTAGGGATTTCGGCTGTATCGATGTTTGCGCTGGCGAGGGCCTTGTAGACCTGTCGGGCGAGGTAGCGTTTGAGGCATCGCAGGATGTCTTTGGGCGACAGTTGTTCTCGTGCTCGGCGAGCACGATAGGCGCGTGTTTGGGCGTCGGTGGCCAGTCGGGTGCAAGCGATCATGCGCAGGGCACGGTTGGCCTGGCGGTCACCGCCGCGGGATAGTCGGTAGCGATGGGTTCGGTGTGACGGTGGCTCTTTCGGATAAGACCGCCTCGGCGGCGTAGGCATCGAGCGGGTCGGACTTGCCCTTGATAGGGCGCTGGCGGCGGTCGGGGCGGTTCACCTCGGCCACCCGCACTCCCTCGGCAGTCAGGTGCGGCTCAGGCCGGTACCGTAGGCACCAGTGCCCTCGATGTCAACCGCGAACAGCCGTCCGAATGAGCGCATCCAGGCCAGCAGCAACACGTAGCCGGCTGCGGTGTTGTTGCTCAACGGTACCCGCATTGCCGACGCCGAGTTCCCAGCCACAGCCGTGCCGAATCGGCAAGTGCCGCATGGAAAAATAACCGGCCGTTCCGAGGCGGGCAGTCGAAGTAATCAGATGGCGGTCAGTAACCCGACGGTGGGCCGACATAGCAATTCGATCGCCGCCCTCACCGACCGCCTCCAATTGAGCGATAGCAGTCGCCGGCGTCGTCGACACCCACATGAGCCTGCGGTTGCTCGACATGCGAGCGAATCCCAGTCCAGTGGTCGGCGGTTTCCAGGGTCGCAGAACGCCCAAACCGATGATGCGATTCATCCTTGGACAAAGCACCAGAGCGGGCCCACGTAGCGCGATACGATGCCTCGGTGACGCGCCAGGCGGCGGCACGGCGCTGAACCAAGGCAACAGAGGTAGCGATGTCGTTGGTGGTGGCAGTGTCGGAGGCGCTGACGTCGACGGCGACGGACTTGGCCGGCATCGGTTCGGCGATAACAGTGGCCAACGCTGCGGCGGCAGCTCCCACCGCTAAGGTGCTGGCGGCGGGTGCTGACGAAGTATCGGCGGCGATCGCGGCGTTCTTTTCCCATCACGCCCAGGCTTATCAGACACTCGGCGCCCAGGCGGCAGAGTTTCATCAACGGTTCGTGCAGGCATTGAACACCGCCGAGAGCTGGTATGCGGCCGCCGAGGCCGCCAACGCCTCACCGTTGCAGTCTGCGGAGCAGGGACTGCTGAATGCAGTTAACGCGCCCACCGAGATGCTGTTCGGGCGCCCGCTGATTGGCGATGGCGCCAACGCGCCGGCGGGAAGCGGCCTGCCCGGCGGGGCCGGCGGGCTGCTGTACGGCAACGGTGGAAACGGCGGGTCCGGCGGAACGGGCCAGCCCGGCGGGGCCGGCGGGGACGCCGGCCTGATCGGAAACGGCGGCCACGGCGGCAACGGCGGGGCCGCCGCGAACGGGGGGACGGGTGCGCCCGGCGGACCGGGCGGCAATGGCGGGTTGCTCTACGGCTTGGGCGGCGCCGGCGGCAACGGCAGCGCCGGCTCACTCGGCGCCGGCGGGGCCGGCGGTGCCGGCGGCAACGCCGGGCTGGTGGGCATGGCCGGAGCCGGCGGAGCCGGCGGTGACGGCGCGGTGAATGGCACGGTCGGCACCGGCGGAGCCGGCGGGGCTGGCGGCAATGTCGGGCTGATTGGCACCGGCGGAGCCGGTGGGACCGGCGGCAACGGCGCCACCAGCGGTACCGGCGGGGCCGGCGGCACGGGCGGCGACGGCGGGTGGTTGTACGGCGGCGGTGGCGCCGGCGGGGCCGGCGGAGCCGGCGGACCGAGCACCACTGACTTGGTC
>NZ_UPHQ01000181.1 GCF_900566055.1 Mycobacterium innocens | reverse complement strand
GGATATTGCAGCCAAGGCGGTGGCGGCTCCGTATTCGGGGTGGTTGAGTGCGGCGGCGGCGCGGGCCGCGGGTGCGGCTGCGCAGGCGCAGGCGGTGGTGGGGGCGTTTGAGGCGGCGCGGGCGGCGGTGGTTCATCCGTTGGCGGTGGCGGCTAATCGCAATGTGTTTGTGCAGTTGGTGATGTCGAATCTGTTTGGTCAGAATGCGCCGGCGATCGCGGCTGCCGAGGGTGTGTATGAGCAGATGTGGGCGGCCGATGTGGCGGCCATGGTGGGTTATCACGGTGGGGTTTCGGCGGCGGCTGCTCAGTTGGCGTCATGGTCGGGTTCGGTGGCGGGGTTGCCCGGGTTGTCGGGTCTGGTCGGTGGCGCGACGGGGGCCGGGGCATCGGCCGGCGTGGCGGCCGGCCCACCGTCGGCGCAGGCGGCCAGCGTCGTCCCGGCACCTCTTCAGGGCATCAACTTCGGTTTCGGCAACATCGGCTCGCTCAACCTGGGCAGCGGCAACATCGGTGACACGAACATCGGCAGCGGCAACGTCGGCTCGTTCAACCTGGGCAGCGGCAATATCGGCAGCACCAACATCGGTAGCGGCAACCAGGGTGATATCAACCTGGGCAGCGGCAACGTCGGCAACGTCAACTTCGGTAGTGGAAACTTCGGCAGCCAGAACCTGGGGAGCGGCAATATCGGTAGCACCAATCTGGGTGGCGGAAATATCGGCAACACCAACGTGGGCAGCGGCAATATCGGCGACACGAATTTCGGCAACGGTAATGGTGGTAACTTCAATTTCGGCAGCGGAAACTCCGGGAGTAACAACGTCGGCTTCGGCAATACCGGCAATGGCAATTTCGGCTTCGGCAACACTGGGAACAACAATATCGGCATCGGGCTCACCGGCGACGGTAAAATTGGCTTCGGCGCGTTGAACTCCGGCAGCAACAATATCGGTTTGTTTAACTCAGGCAGCGGTAACGTGGGCTTCTTCAACTCGGGTACCGGCAACGTGGGCTTCGGTAATTCTGGCGTGGGGAACACGGGCTTCGGAAACGCGGGCAGCGTCAACACCGGGTTCTGGAACGGCGGCAGCACAAACACCGGCGCCGTAAATGCGGGGGCCGGCAACTTCGGCTTCTTCGATTCGGGCAACTTCAATGCGGGCAGCTTCAATGCCGGCAACTCGAACACTAGCTTCGGTAACTCGGGCAACGTCAACACCGGCTTTTTCAACGCGGGCGACATCAACTCCGGGTTCGGGAACGCGGGCGACGTCAATACCGGTTTCGCCAACGCGGGCAACACCAACACCGGCGGCTTCAACGGTGGCGCACTCAACACCGGGTTCTTCAGCGCTATAGCCCACCCCGGCCCTAACTCCGGCTTCTTCAATGTCGGCACCGGTAACTCGGGCTTCGGTCAGAACGACCCAAATGGTAGCGGCAACTCGGGTATCCAAAATTCGGGATTCGGCAACTCGGGCTACGTCAACACTAGTACCACGAGCATCTTCGGCGGCAACTCCGGCGCGCTCGACACCGGCTACGGGAACGCGGGTTTCTATAACGCGGCTGTCCAGAACGCGGGCATCGCCATTGCGGGTGTCACGACTTCGGGCATCCTGAACTCCGGGACGGGAAGCTCGGGACTGTTGGTCTTCGGCAACGGGCTTTCGGGCTTCTTCAAGAACCTTTTCTAGCGGCGCCCGAACGCCGATTTTCCGATGGTAAGCCTGTCGATGGGTATTGGGGGGTATTGGGTCTGCGGCAATGGCCGGGTGCTGACCGTGCGGACCTCGAACCGCCGGACGACACATCCGGCGTAGCAGCCGGTCGCCACGGGCTGACCAGGCGGTTCTTGGCATGCGCCGCGCAGTTGGCCGGCGTCGGTGCGCATCAACGATCAGGCCCCGACTGCCGACGGTCGGACATTGCCTTCCCGCCCTGGTGCCGATAGAGAAATCACTCGGCGAACCAATCAAGCGGATCATTGTTTGTCCACGTCATTGACATTACGCAGGGATGGCTGCCTGGCCCCGCCGAGATCGTTCCGAGATCTGGTGCGCTGGTGGACCGGCTCTTATCCAATATTTATGGATAACTCGGCGAATCTGGAGTTTTTCGCTGCGGGTTGGCTTACGATCCGCCCGTGGGTTGGTGAGTGTTCGGGTTCGGTTGGTTGTCGGTGCCGTTGGTGCGGCTGGTTGGTTTGGGGTTGGAATGGTTCCTGAGTTTGCCTGGTTGCCGCCGGAGATCAATTCGGCGCGGATTTTTGCTGGTGCTGGGGCGGGGCCGTTGTTTGCGGCGGCGTCGGCGTGGCAGGGGTTGGCTGCGGAGTTGGCGGGGTCGGCGTCGGCGTTTGATGCGGTGATTGCGGGGTTGACGGGTGGGCC
>NZ_UPHQ01000022.1 GCF_900566055.1 Mycobacterium innocens | reverse complement strand
GCCGACTCTGCTCATGCGATATCTTCTTCACCACAAAGGCCTTTCCCGCTGGGCTGCGTTGAAGTCGCAAACCCAGCCAGGGTAAGGCCTTTGCCCTATCCTCCCCAGCCGACACGCTTACTCAGGGCCTAGCACCGCTGAGCTCGTCGATTCCTACCATGTTGCCTGTCGCCCGGTACGTGATGTCCTGGTCCGCTATCTCGATCAGAGGCGGTCGGCTATGGATTTCTCATCGTTCCGGTCAGTCGTCACGGTGTTGGTGGGGTTGTTCTGGGTCGACATCGAAAAGCATCATCCCGGTATCGACACGCTTCACCTGCCGTCAGATGTAGCCGAAGCCTGGAAACAGCGACTCCGGGTGGTGGTTTCAAAGGGCGTTGTCAAGCCGCGGCGGTTCTACATCACCCACCTGGTGACTGTACGCAGTTTCTATCTCGACATCGCCGAGTGGGCATTGGAGGATCCGACGTGGGCGCAATGGGCAGTCCCCTATCCGATCCGACGCGGCGAAACAATCGGCCTCGGTGAGGAAAAACAGAAGGTAATCGCTGACATGCATCAGCGGATCCGCGAGCGCCTGCCGCATCTGGATGCAATCGTCGAGGCGGTCGAGGATCAGCGCCGCACCACGTCCGAGCTACTGAATCGCGCGTCGCGCAGCCAGGTTGGGCAGACGTTCGAGTACGCAGGCCTGACCTACCAACGCGTGGCGCAGTACACCAAAAGGCGCGCGGCGCGCCATATGGGGTCACCTCGGGTAATGGTGCAGCGGCTCGGCACCCGGGAAAAGCATGACGCCACTCAGGCAGAAGACGACGCGTTCTGGTGCTGGGCGGTCGTTGAGACGCTGCGCCATACCGGCATTCGACTCGAGGAACTCCTTGAACTCACCCAGCTGGCGGTCGTTCAATACCAGCTTGCAGATACAGGCGAAGTTGTCCCTTTGCTCCAAATTGTCCCGTCGAAGAACAACGAGGAACGCGTACTGCTCATTGGGCCCGAGCTGGCCAATGTGCTGGTGGCCATCATCACTCGGCTCCGCCTATACCACGGCGGCAAAGTTCCGTCCGTGAGCCGCTATGACCCGGCAGAACGACTCGACGGCCCGCCGCTACCGCACCTATTCCAACGGTTCAGCAACCAACAAGCCCGCAACAGCGTGTTGAATCTTGAGCAGGTCCACCGTCTCCTGAATCTGGCAGTGGCCCACGCTGGAATCACCGACGCCGCTGGTGAACCAATGCGGTTCGTGCCGCACGATTTCCGTCGGATGTTCGCCACGGAAGCGGTGACGGGTGGTCTGCCCGTGCATATCGCCGCCAAAGTACTCGGCCATGCCAGTCTGGAAACGACACAGCACTATCTTGCTGTCTTCCCAGACGAGATGATCCGCGCCTACCGAACGTACATCGACAAACGACGAAGCATCCGGCCTGAAGCCGAATACCGGGAACCAAGCGAACAAGAATGGGTCGAGTTTCGGCAACATTTCCACGAACGCAAACTCGAACTCGGCACCTGCGGCAGGCCGTACGGCACGCCCTGTAAACATGAACACGCCTGCATCAGATGCCCGATGCTGCGAATCGATTCCAGACAGCGCGGACGCATCGCCGACATCATCGCCAACCTCACCGAACGAATCAAAGAAGCCGAAGTCAACGGCTGGCTCGGCGAAGTCGCAGGTCTGAAAATCAGCCGCGAAGCAGCAGTTAAGAAACTCACCAACCTCGATCGTGCCGCTGCTGCGGCCGCTCAGAGCCCGGTGAAGGCAGAGTTAGGAATCCCAACACTTCGAGATCCGTTGCGGCGTCGATGATTTTATGTGGCTCACGATTGAAATACGAGGATAACCGTTCGCCCACATCGGCTGCATCCGTCACGTGACTCCGCGAGCATCTTGCGGTCATGGCGATGTTTGTGACGGTCGCACGGCTTGCGCGGCTAGGGCCGGATCACCACTAGTCAGACGGCGCAAGGGAATTCGACCCTTGTCCGGCGATTCCGAGTGCGGCGGCGGTCAGCCGCCACAATCGTTCAGTGACCCTGCCTGGGGTAAGGGTTGGGGTGGCGCGGAGCTGTTGGGCGATCCCGTGACGCAGGCCGCCGATGATGTAGGCGCCGGCACTGTCGGGATCAAGGTCGGCGGGCAGCTGGCCCAGCTGCTGGCCGCGGCGGATGTTGCCAGCAGCGTTATCGATGAGGTTCTGGAGATAGGCCGCCTCAAGTTCGGGGAGCTGCGGGTCCAGGCTCGTGCGATTGAGCAGGATGGGCGCGAGGGGATCGGCGAAGTGGCGTGCAACGAATAAGCGGGTGCGTTCATGTTCGCGGGTGGCCCAGTCAGCGTCTGCGGGCAGATGGGTGTCGGCGATGGCCTCACGGAGGCTTTCATAGAAGCCGTCGTAAATTGCTATCAGCAGTCCGCTTTTGGAGCCGAAATGGTGGTAGAGCGCGCCCGTACTCAGCCCGGCACGACGGGTGAGCGCGCTCAACTCCATCACGCCGTTGCCGCGGATCAGTTCCTCGCGGGCGGCGTCGAGCAGCTGTTGACGTCCGATCGGGGCGCGTGCCATAGTCGAAAACATAACAGAAGTCAGTTATGCTAACCGGCCCGTGAGGAGCCCTGCGTGAGTACCGACGTGTCGTCCTTGATGGATCTGGGTGGGGATTTGGCCGGAACCTATCGCCGGACCGCCAGTAGCGGCGCGAGCATCGACGCGGCGGTTAGCGAGGCAGATCTTGCCGCGCTGCAGCGCGACGGGTATGTGATCCTGCCCGATCTACTGACGCCGGCCGAGCTCGGCGAGATCCGCGACGCTGTTGCGCCGCTGCTGGATCGACACGGCCGCAACGGTTTCGAGGGCCGGATGACACAGCGCGTGTACAGCGTGTTGAACAAGACCCGCAGTTGTGATCGGATCGCGGACCATCCGCGGGTGCTGGCGTTGCTGGATCGGTTGTTTCTGCCGAATTATCTGTTGTCGATGCTGCAGGTGATCAACATCTTGCCCGGCGAGCGGGCGCAGTTGCTGCACACCGATGACGGGTTTTACCCGCCGCCGCGCCCGCGCGCCGCGCTCGGAGCCGCCACGATTTGGGCGATCGACGATTTCACCGCGGATAACGGCGCCACCGACATCATCCTCGGCAGCCACCTGTGGGGGCAGCGGACGCCCGCGGAGACCGAGCGTGAACCGGTGGTGATGGAGGCTGGCTCGTGCGTGTTCTTCCTCAGCACGCTATGGCACGGCGGCGGCGCCAACCGCTCCGCTGCCCCGCGCCTGGCCGTGACCGCCCAGTATTGCGAGCCGTGGCTGCGCCCCCAGGAAGCGTTCACGTTGTCGACCACCCGTGACACCGTGCGCGCGGTGTCGGAAGACATTCGCCGCATGCTCGGCTACAGCATCCACCCGCCGTTCATCGGCCAAGTCGACGGCATGCATCCCAAACGCCTTCTCGAACCCCGCGCCCAGGCCCTATGACCGCGACGTTCTGGCAGGTGGAGGGTTCAGTCGTTGGTTTTGCCGGCTCGCCGCCAGCCTACTGCGGATTCGTTGTCCCACACCATGGCTTTGATCGCGATCCCTGAAGTCAGTTGATTGCCAATTTGGACAGCGGTGGTGGGCGATTCGGCCTGTTGTTGATCGCGAAATTGACGTCACAAATTCGGGCTGGCTGCCGCTTTCGGGGTGCGGGCGGTGGCACTAGGGGTGTACCAGGTCGCCAGGTATTTTCTGAGCCCGTCGGCGTCGCTGGCGGCGCCGCGCCAGGCGATGTAGCCGTCCGGCCGGATCAGCACCGCGGTGGGTGCGTTGATGTCGTATGCGTCGTGGACCTGGGTTTCTCGTGGGTCGATGTGGTGGATGTGAATGGCTGGTGCGAAGTCGTTGATGATGGCGCCGAACCGGTCACTCGGCTCGCTTGGTGTTCCGGTCTGGTCGAGTAGGAGCAGGTGGTGATCGGGTCCGTCGAGCAGGCTGAGCACGCTGGTCCCGGCGCGGCAGCCGGTTCGGAGTTCGGCGTGGGGTGCGCGGTCGCCGGGGCGTGCCCCGGTGATCGCGGTGCCTGCGCGGGTGGGGCTGAGCGCGTAGGTGATGGCGATTTGGGACAGGGTCGCGAATACGCGCCGGGTGGTGGCGGTCAGGTGGCGCAACGCGAAGGGCAGCAGGCGTGCGGCTACGCGGCGGCCCCACCGCACCGCTGTGCGGTCGGAGACCATCACGTTGAAGGCGTTGTCGGTGCCTTTGAGCAAGGCGCGAGCGACAGGCATGCGTTCGGCGGCGTAGCTGTCGAGCAGCGGCGCTTGGGCGTCTCCGCGGATGACTAGCGCGAGTTTCCAGGCGAGGTTGTAAGCGTCCTGGATGCCGGTGTTCATGCCTTGGCCGCCGACCGGGCTGTGGATGTGGGCGGCGTCGCCGATCAGAAAGACCTTGCCCACACTGAACCGCTGCGCCATCCGGTGGTGTAGCCGGTATAGCGAGACCCATTTGGCGTCGGAGACCGTGGCCCGCACCCCGGAGTGCTGGTCGATGGCCCGTTGGACGTCGGTGATGTCGAGCTGTTGGCGCGCGGCCATGTCCGGGGTGAGAGAACCCAGGACCCGGTAGCGCGGCGGGGCGCCGGGATCTGTCGGCATCGGCACGAAGAGGAAGGTGCCGCTGTCGGTGAGGGCCAGTCCCAGATGGTCACCGGTGTGCGGCCAGGTCACGGCCACGTCGGAGAGGAAGAAGGCTTGTTCGTAGGAGCCGCCGTCAAAGCCCAGATTCAGGGTGTGGCGCACGATGCTGCTGGCGCCGTCCGCGCCTATGACCCAGTGCGGCGTCACCGTTTCCTCGGTTGTCGTATCGCCCGGGTTGTGGTGGCGCAGAACCATTTCCACGTGATCGTCGTGAGCGCGCACAGTGTGCGCGTGCACGCCCCAGTCGACCGCGCCGCCGAGTTCGGTGAGCCGATCCAGCAGGAGGCGTTCGGTCTTGCTCTGCTCGAAGACCAGTAGGAACGGATACGGGGTCTGGCCGGCGCCCAGTGTGGCGAAGTCGATCAGGGAGCGGCCATCGTTGAGCAGCGTGCCGTTGGAGTAGGCGATCACCCCGGTGGCCTTTTTGCCGTGCGCGATCGCGGGGTCGGCCAGTCCGAGTTTGCGCCACAATTCCAGGGTGCGGGCCTGGACCACCAGGGCTCGGGACTGATCGGTGGGACCGCGCTCGGGGTCCACCACCCGCGCGGCGACTCCGTGGGCGGCCAGGACGACCGCCGCGGTCAGTCCCGACGGCCCGGCGCCGATGATCAGCACCTCCGGGGTGGACTGTTCGGTCGGAACTGGTCGCATCGTCGTCCTCACGCTAGTATTCAATACATGCTGAATTCTGCACGTACTGAATTCTGTCGTCAAGGCGCACAGGCGAGCCAGTGAGGCGACCCGCGCATTCCGGGCGGCGGCCCGGACCCAGCACCACCCGGGCGCTGATCGAGGACGTCGCGCGCAAGCAATTCGCCGAGCTGGGTTATGACCGCACCTCGATGCGGCAGGTCGCGATTGCGGCTGGGGTGGACCCGGCCCTGGTCACCCACTACTTCGGCACCAAACTCGACCTGTTCCTGGCCGTCGTCGAGTTACCGATCGATCCGGGGGCGTTGATCGATCACGTGGTGGCCGGTGACCCCGGCACCGCTGGGCTGCGCCTGGCCACCGCGGTCCTCGACGTCCTCGACGACGAGGTCCGGCGTCGGCCCATCGTCGGCATGGTCCGTGCCGCGACCGCCGAACCCGAAGCCGCCCGGCTGGTGCGCGACTTCCTCACCCGCGAACTCGTCGTTCCGATCGCCCGGCGGCTGGACGCCGACCAGGCCGACTACCGCGCCGGTCTGGTGATGTCGCAGGTCGTGGGCCTGACCCTGGCCCGCTACATCGTCGCGATCGCACCGCTGGCAACCCATCCCCGCGGGCGGCTGGCCGCTGACCTGGGCGCCACCCTGCAGCGCTACCTGCTCGGCGAGATCCACCCGTGACCGCCCCACGACAAAGAATCGGAGCACTATGAGCTTGCGACACCTGCAGTTCGACCTCCTGTACCGCCTCGGCCGACCGATCTGGGACACACCGGTGCCTGAAGAGCTGCGCGATGCCGTCGAGGGCGACAATGCGCTGTCACCGGGGCATGCCCTCGACGTCGGTTGCGGAACCGGCACCAACGTGCGCTATCTGGCCACTCACGGTTGGCAGGCCACCGGCGTGGACTTCTCCGCTGCGGCGATCCGGCGAGCCACCCGCGATGCGACGGACATCCCGGGCGCCAGCTTCCTGGAAGGTGACGTGACTCGGTTGTCGCAGCTGCCGTTGGCCACCCCGATCGATCTGGTGCTGGACATGGGCTGTTATCACTCGCTGCCCATCGGCGCCAAGCCGGTCTATGTGGCCGAGCTCGCCGCCGTCATGCAGCCGGGTACACCGCTGATGATGTGGGAGGGCATCGGCATCCAACCCGGTGAAATTCCCGACGCGTTCGGCAACGACTTCACCATCGAACACACCGAGCCGAAGAACTTCACCATCAACCGGATGAAGCTGCGCCACACCATCCCCGCCCACTGGTACTGGCTACGTCGCCGCTAGCAACATTGTTACTGCAACTGAGGAGCATTCATGACTTTCGATACCCGTAATGGCACCCGAGGCGCCCGTCAGCCCGGGGGGCGGCTGATGAAATGGATCAACACCTGGAACACGCGTCGAATCCGCCGCAAAGGCGGGCGCATCATGGGCATGGACGCCCTGGTCTTGACCACCATTGGCCGCAAGAGCGGGACCGAACGCAGCACCCCCGTCGCCTGGTTCCCCGACAGCGACCACAGTTGGCTCATTGTGGCCTCGGCGAACGGCGCCGCCCACAACCCCGCCTGGTACTACAACCTGGCCGCCCACCCCGATCGCGCCCGCATCGACGTCGGCGGCCGCACCATTCCCGTCAGCGCCGAGCAGCTCCACGGCCAGGCCCGCGACCGGGCTTGGCGCCAGATCACCGCTGCCAAAAAGCAATTCGCAAAATACGAGAAGCAGACCGACCGCGACATCCCCGTCATCCGCCTCACCGCCCGACCCAGCTAGCCCTGCTCGGTGGGCGGCCGACGGCGGTCAAGCCGAGAATGTCGAAGAACAAACCGAGGCCGTCCCCATAGCCTTTCTCGGTGAGGAACTGACGCAACCGACCTGCCGTCCGATCATCAGGGCCGGCACGCTGTAACGGTTCGTGCGGGTCGTGACCTGCGCGTAGCGGTCGAGCCGGGCGTGAACTAGGCGTTCGGTCTCGAACCGTTCCTCCGATAACGGTTTGAGTAGCGGCTTCTCCATCGGGAAGTGTTCGCCGATGGTGTGGGAGTCCCGATCCGCCGCGCGTCATCGGCGACGTCCCACGCGTCGATCATGGCGTTCAGCTCCTCGATCGATTCAACTTCGGGTACCGGGGCGCGATGGTTGCGTCGAAACCAGCAGAACTGGCCGTCCACACCACCCTCTCGTGGGCGCCCTCGATCCCGAGTTGCCCCGGCTGCAGCTGGCTTGCATTGTTAATCCGGTGAATCATGGCCATCTGGCGGGCATCCAAACCGGTGATCGCCCAGGTGCACGGCTGGTGCGTGGGCGGGGCCAGCGACTATGCGTTGTGCGCCGACATCGTGATCGCCAGCGAGGACGCCGTGATCGGAACCCCCTACAGCCGCATGTGGGGGACCTACCTGACCGGGATGTGGCTATACCGCCTGAGCCTGGCCAAGGTCAAGTGGCATGCGCTGACCGGCCGGCCGTTGACCGGTGTCCAGGCCGCCGAGGTCGAGCTGATCAACGAGGCGGTGCCCTTCGAACGGCTCGAGGCGCGGGTCGCCGAGATCGCCATCGAGCTGGCACGAATCCCGTTGTCGCAGTTGCAGGCCCAGAAGCTGATCGTCAACCAGGCCTACGAGAACATGGGACTGGCGTCCACCCAGACGTTGGGCGGCATTCTCGACGGCCTGATGCGCAACACCCCCGAGGCTCTGGCCTTCATCACGACCGCCGAAACCCAGGGGGTGCGGGCCGCGGTCGAGCGCCGCGACGGCCCGTTCGGCGACTACAGTCAGGCTCCCCCGGAGCTTCGGCCCGACCCCAACCACGTCATCATCCCTGATGGCACTGCATAGTGAGCTGGGCTAGGAATATGACTCAAGGTGACGGTCGGCGCTATGCCCGGGGCCGGAAAGTGTTACCGTAACAACTATGTCTCGGCTGAGTTCTCGCCTGCGCGCAGGCGTTGTTTTTCTCGCGTTGGGTGTCGCCGCAGTGGCCGTCCCGAGCACCGCAACGGCCGATTCCACCGAAGACTTTCCGATCCCTCGCCGGATAATCGCCACCACCTGCGACGCCGAACAAGTACTCGCGGCCACCAGGGACACCAGCCCGGTGTACTACGAGCGCTACATGATCGACTACAACAACCATGCGCAGTACCAGCAGGCGACCCAGGACAAAGTGCACTGGTTCTTCTCGTTGTCACCGGCGGACCGCCGGGATTACTCCGAGCACTTCTACGATTCCATCGATCCGCTGTGGTGGGGCTGGCGTAACCACATGAAGATCTTCTTCAACAACAAGGGCGTTGTCGCCAAGTCCACCGAGGTGTGCAACCAATACCCACCCGGCGACATGTCGGTGTGGAACTGGGGGTAGGCGCCGCCGTTCGCCGAGATCGACGGCAGCGCGACGGGCACTCGCATGTCGACACGCTCGCGTCGATCTCGCTGCCGCTCAAAGCGTTTGGTCGAGACCTGCCCATCGGGCAGGTTGATGCTTGCGTCCCGTCAATGGTACGGGGTCAGTAGTGCGGGGTGCTCACCGGGAATCGATCGGTGTCCGCGCTTCCGGATGGGTCGACGGACTTACCATCGCGGGGCAGCAACAAGGCACGAACCAACGGGCGCGGGCCGTAAGGCCGAAGTAGCTGACTGGCCGGCCGGGTGCGCACTCGCTGCGGCCACCAGAACCAGCGGCCCATCAGCGCCGCCACGGACGGCATCATGAACGACCGCACGATCAGCGTGTCGAACAACAGACCCAGCGCGATCGTGGTACCGACCTGCCCGATCACCTTCAAATCGCTGAAGATGAACGAGGCCATAGTGGCCGCGAAGACCAGGCCCGCAGACGTCACGACGGCGCCGGTGCCGGCCATCGACCGAATGATCCCGGTCTTTATTCCGGCGCCGATTTCTTCCTTGAAGCGCGATACCAGCAGCAGGTTGTAGTCCGATCCGACGGCCAACAGCAGGATGACCGACATCGCCAGCACCATCCAGTGCAATTCGAAACCGAGAATGTCCTGCCAGACCAGAACGGAAAGCCCGAACGAGGCACCCAACGACAACAGCACCGTGCCGACAATGGTGAACGCCGCCACCACACTTCGGGTAATGATCAGCATGATGATGAAAATCAAACTGGCGGCGGCAATTCCGGCGATCATGAGATCCCATTTGGAACCGTCGCGCATATCCTTGAAGACCGCGGCGGTTCCGCCGAGATAGATCTTGGCGCCCTCGAGCGGAGTCCCCTTGACGGCCTCCTTGGCCGCCTTCAAGATCGGCTCGACGTGCGAGATGCCTTCGGGGGTAGCCGGATCGCCTTCGTGGGAGATGATGAACCGGACCGCGTGCCCGTCCGGCGACAGGAACATCTTCAGACCCCGCTTGAAGTTGGGGTTGTCGAAAACCTCCGGCGGAATATAGAAAGAGTCGTCATTCCGCGACGCGTCGAAAGCCTGCCCCATCGCCGTCGAATTCTTGGTCATCTCGTCCATTTGGTCATACAGCGACGACATCGAGCTGTGCATGGTCAGCATCATCGTCTTCATCGTCTTCATGGTCGCGATCTGCGGCGGCAGCTGAGCAAGCATCTGCGGCATCAACACGTCCAATTGGTCCAAGTTGCCGGAGAGTTCCGCCAGCTTCTCGTCGATCTGGTCAAGACCGTCCAGCGCATCGAATATCGACCGGAGCGACCAGCAGATCGGAATGTCGTAGCAGTGTCGTTCCCAATAGAAGTAGCTGCGAATCGGCCGCCAGAAATCGTCGAAATCGGCAATGTGGTCCCGCAATTGGTTGGTGATCTCAACCATTTCATGGGTCAGCGTGTCCATGTTGTGGGTGACTTTCACCGTCTGGGCCATGATGTCGTACATGTGCTGCATGGTGTCGATCGACTGCTGCATCGCGTCCGCCTGCGTCAGCATGTCGGCCATCCGCTGCTTCATGTACTGCATGTTCTCGACCTGGACGGTGCTTTGCATGCTGATCTGGAACGGAATCGAGGTGTGCTCGATCGGCCTGCCCAACGGCCGGGTGATCGCCTGCACCCGCCCGATACCGGGCACATGAAAGACCGCTTTGGCTATCCGGTCGATGACCAGCATGTCGGCCGAATTGCGCATATCGTGATCGGTCTCCACCAAGAGCAGCTCCGGGTTCATCCTCGCCTGGGAGAAATGCCGGTCGGCAGCTGCGTAACCCACATTGGCGGGGGTCCACGGCGGCAGATATTTCTTACTGTCGTAATTCGTCTTGTACCCCGGCAGCGCGAGCAGTCCGATCAGGGCGATCGCGATGGACACGGCCAGGATCGGACCGGGCCAGCGGACGATCGCGGTACCTACCCGTCGCCAGCCGCGGGTCCGCATCTTGCGCTTGGGGTCGAAGATCTTGAAGTAACTGCCGACGACCAGCACGGCCGGCCCCAGGGTGAGTGCGGCCAGCACCGCTACCAGCATTCCTATTGCGCACGGGGCGCCCAGGGTTTGGAAATAGGGAAGCCGGGTGAAGCTGAGGCAATACATCGCACCGGCGATCGTCAGGCCGGAGCCGAGGACGACATGCGCGGTTCCGTGGAACATCGTGTAGAACGCCTTTTCCCGGTCCTCACCGAGACCGCGTGCCTCTTGATATCGGCCGAGCACGAATATCGCATAATCGGTGCCGGCTGCGATCGCCATCAGCACCAGCAGATTAACCGCGAAGGTGGAAAGCCCGATGACGTTGTAATGCCCCAGGAAAGCAACGACCTGCCGGGCCGCCATCAACTCGATTCCGACCATCACCAGGACCAGCAGCGTCTGGACAATGGATCGATAGACGAAAAGCAGCATCACGATAATCACCAGAAAGGTGATCATCGTGACTTTCTTGACGCCTTTGTCGCCGGACGTGGACTGATCGGCGGTGAGCGCGGCTGCGCCGGTGACATATGCCTTGACACCTCGCGGGGCCGGAACGCTGTCGACGATCTCGCGCACCGCTGCAACCGACTCGTTGGCCAGAGACTCACCCTGGTTACCGGCCAGGTTCAGCTGGACGTAGGCCGCCTTGCCGTCAGGGCTCTGCGAACCGGCGGCCGTCAGCGGATCGCCCCAGAAATCCTGGATGTGCTGAACGTGTTTGGTGTCGGCGGAAAGCCTGCGGATCAGTTCGTCGTAATAGTGGTGGGCGGCATCGTCGAGCGGCTTGTCGCCTTCCAGCACGATCATTATCGAGCTGTCGGTATTGAATTCGTGAAAGACTTTGCCGACGCGCTTCATCGCGACCATCGACTCCGCATCGCTGGGGCTCAACGACACGGTGTGGTCTTTGCCCACCTGTTCCAGCGACGGTACGAAAATGCTCAGAACGACGACGAGTCCGATCCAGAGCAGCACGATCGGCACCGCAAGGCGGTGAATTATCCGGGCAACCGAGGGCCGTTTCCCGGCCCCGCTTCGGGTTTGGTCCGCGGGACTGTTCTCGGCGGTCGCCTGGATCTCGCTCATGCCGATTTCACCAGGCAGAAGGTTTGGGCGTTCACTTCGTTCTCGGACCTTTCGTCCTTGACTTCGCCGTTGACGATGATGCGGCAACCGATCTGGTCGGTGTTGCCCTGCGCCACCACGTTGACGCTCACCGAAGCCAGCGTGGTGGTGACGGAAAGCGTCCAGGGCAGCGGGACGTTACTGACCCGCTGGGGCTGCGCATTGACGTCCAAATAGTTGATGTTGGCAATGGTCCCGGGGGGACCGAACACCTCGTAGACCACGTGCTTGGGGTTGAACGGCTTGATGTCGTCGGCAATGCCGCTGGTGATCGGTCCCTTGTCCTGATAGCCGAAAAAGCTGCGGAGGCGGTGGACGCTGAAACCCGCAACCGCGACCACGGCAACGATGACGAGGGGGATCCACACTCGCTTCAGCACGTTGGTGACCGAAATCTTTGCCACCGATCACCTTCCGCTCGCCGGGGCCGGGACCGTGGGTCCGAGCGCTTCGGCCAACGCGCGCGCCGGCTTTGTCGAACGGATCCCGGGAGCAAACCCGAGGCGGCTGGCAACGGCCGGCGTTCGTGGCCACCCCACCCAGATGGTTTGTTGCGCTAAGTAGCTTAAACGTACCCGTGGCGGGCCGCAGAACCTCACCCTCGCGACGGTCCCAACCGGTTGTGATCTGCTCACGAAACTCTCCATCGTCGGTGGCTCAGGAATATCCGGCGGTGAGGCCGAAACAGGTCGCGGTGAGTAGCCGGGTCAGGGCGGAGGCGAAGTCCAGGTTCCACTCGGGCGGCAGGACGTCAGGCTCCTCGGCGTAGGCGTCGGTGAGCCGCTCCGGCGGATTGGCGATCTGCCACAGCGTGGCCGCCAACGAGTAAGCAGCCAGCAGAATGTCGAAGGCCCCGGAACGTCCGAGCGCCGGTAGCGCATTCTCGATCGCGTCCGCGAGCGCGATCACCGCGGCGGTGCTGGTGCGCTTTACCTCGACCACCCGGTCGACGTCCACCTCGTGTTCGAGGTGCAGGTGAAGGTTGGCCAGCAGGTCACAGAACAGCGGATCGGCGGCCAGGCCGTCGGCGAGGGCCGCGGCCACCCGGGAATGCGACATGGGGCCGGGCTCGCTCAAGCTCTCGCATACCGTCTTCGACCACCGCATCCAGCCCTCGGCAGCGAGGTGGAGCAGGACCTCCTTGTGGGAGGTGAAATAGCGGCGCACCGCCGAGTAGTGAATGCCGGCGCGGTTGGCGACGGCGGTCAAGGTCACCGACGCCACACCGGTTTCGGATGCCAGCGAACGCGCCGCTTCCATCAACGCCGCGGCACGCCGGCGTTTGTTCTCCTCGGTGCGGGCGCGCCGGAACGTCAGTTGCGCCACTGGCAGAGGATAACGCACATCATGTGATTTGCGAGCAGTAAGGCGACCCGGGTACGGTGCCGTTACGCACGTGATATGCGTTACACTGCCGACGTGCGGGGAGGGGAGCCGCGCCCCGCACCGCAATGGTTTACTTAGGCAAGGCTAGGCACAGTAATGGCGGGCTCGAGGTGATTCAAGGTGATCCGCGACGAGTAGCTCGTCGCGGCCACCGGCGTCGCTGATCGGGTGCGTCGCGGCCACCGGCGTCGCTGATCGGGTGCGTCGCGGCCACCGGCGTCGCTGATCGGGTGCGTCGCGGTGCCCGGTCGTTGAAAGCTCGGAAGGACTTCGAAGGGACGGGTATGGTTCGCCCGTAGCAAATACCAACCGGCGAAAGGGACTTGAGATCTTCAAGGTGCTGTCGCGGACATGGATCGCGCTGGTAATCCTGGCGGTGCTCATCGCCGGGGGGTTCACCGTGCACCGGATTCGCGGCTTCTTCGCATCGGAGAAACGCGAGTCCTATTCCGACAGCAACCTCGACAGCAAACCGTTCAACCCCAAACAGATCACCTATGAAGTCTTCGGCCCGCCCGGAACGGTCGCCGATATCAGCTATTTCGATGTCAATTCCGACCCGCAACGGGTCGATAATGCGGTGCTACCGTGGTCGTTGCGCTTCACCACGAACTTGGCGGCAGTGATGGGAAACCTTGTGGCCCAAGGTGATAGCGACAGCATCGGTTGCCGGATCACCGTGGACGGCGTGGTCAAGGCGGAGAAGGTTTCGCACGAGGTCAATGCCTACACCTACTGCCTGGTGAAGTCGGCGTGACGATCAAGTACGCGAACGACCCCGACACCGGCGCCCATGCCGAAAAGCCATTGATCGCGCGGATCATCCACGCGTTTGCGGTGCCGATCATCCTCGGCTGGCTCGCGATCTGCGTTGCGCTCAGCGTTTTCGTCCCGTCGCTGGAAGTAGTCGGGCAAGAGCGTTCGGTTTCGCTGAGCCCCAAGGAAGCGCCGTCGTACCAGGCCATGAAGCACATCGGGCAGGCGTTCAACGAAGGCAACACCGACAGCGTCGCCATGATCGTCCTGGAGGGCAAGCAGCCACTCGGCGAGGAGGCCCACAAGTATTACGACGTTCTCGTCCGCAAACTGCGAGCCGATACCAGGCATGTCCAGAGCGTCCAGGACTTCTGGGGAGATCCGCTCACGGCGGCCGGGGCGCAAAGCAACGACGGCAAAGCCACCTACGTCCAGTTGAATCTCGCCGGCAACCAAGGCGAGCCGCTGGCCAATGAGTCCGTCGAAGCGGTGCGCAAGATCGTCGCGGACACGCCGGTGCCGCCAGGGGTGACGACGTATGTCACCGGCGCGGCGGCGATGGTCGCGGACATGCACCACAGTGGCGACACGTCGATGATTAAGATCACCATCACCACCGTCGCCGTGATCTTCATCATGCTGCTGCTGGTGTACCGCTCGCCGATCACCGTCATCATGCTGTTGCTGACGGTCGGGGTGGAATTGACCGCGGCCCGGGGAGTGGTAGCGCTGCTCGGACACAGTGGGGCCATCGGACTGTCCACCTTTGCGGTCAGCCTGCTGACCTCACTGGCAATTGCCGCCGGCACCGACTACGGGATATTCATCTTCGGGCGCTACCAGGAGGCGCGCCAGGCCGGGGAAGACCGGGAAACCGCCTTCTACACGATGTATCGCGGCACCGCCCACGTCATCCTGGGCTCCGGCCTGACGATCGCGGGCGCCACGTTCTGCCTCAAGTTCGCCCGGATGCCCTATTTCGAAACCCTCGGCATCCCGTGTGCGGTCGGGATGCTGGCCGCGGTGTTCGCGGCGCTGACCCTGGGGCCCGCGGTGCTGACCGTCGGCAGCCGATTCGGGCTGTTCGACCCGAAGCGGCTGCTCAAGGTTCGTGGCTGGCGCCGGGTCGGCACGGTGGTGGTGCGGTGGCCGCTGCCCGTTCTCGCCGCCACGTGCGCCGTTGCCCTGGTCGGTCTGCTCGCGCTGCCCGGATACCGGACCAACTACAACGACCGCTCCTACCTGCCCAACTTCATCCCCGCCAACCAAGGGTTCGCCGCTGCCGAGCGCCATTTCTCGCAGGCCCGGATGAAGCCCGACGTGTTGATGATCGAGTCCGATCACGACATGCGAAATCCCGCGGACTTTCTGGTGCTGGACAAGCTGGCCAAGGGAATCTTCCGGGTTCCCGGAATATCCCGGGTGCAGGCGATCACCAGGCCCGACGGAACGGCGATGGACCACACGTCGATCCCGTTTCTGATCAGCATGCAAAACGCCGGTCAGGTGCAGACCCTGAAGTACCAGCGTGACCGGATCGACGACATGCTCAAGCAGGCTGACGAGATGGCCAAGACCATCACGATCATGAAGCAGATGTACAGCCTGATGTCGCAGCTCGCCGAGAACACCCACCGCATCGTCGGCGACACCGAACAGATGCAGCAGATCACCAACGAGCTGCGCGACCATATCGCGGACTTCGATGATTTCTGGCGCCCGATCCGTAGCTACTTCTACTGGGAGAAGCACTGTTACGACATCCCCATCTGCTGGTCCTTCAGGTCGATATTCGACGCGCTGGACGGGCTCGACCAGGTTGACGAGAAACTCAGCGATCTGGTGGCCGATACCAAGAATATTGACCGGCTGATGCCGCAGATGCTCGCGACGTTCCCGCCGATGATCGACAGCATGGAGAGCATGCGGATCATGATGCTGACCATGCACAGCACCATGGCCGGCTTCTATGACCAGATGAACGAGATGAGCGAAAACTCGAACGCCATGGGCAAGGCGTTCGATGCCGCCAAGAACGACGACTCGTTCTACCTGCCGCCAGAGGTCTTCAAGAACAAGGACTTCCAGCGCGCCATGAAGTCGTTCCTATCACCCGACGGGCACGCCGCCCGCTTCATCATTTTGCACCGGGGAGATCCGCAATCGCCCGAGGGAATCGCGAGCGTCAATGCGATACGCACCGCGGCCGAAGAGTCGCTCAAGGGAACCCCGCTGGAGGACGCCAAGATCTATCTGGCCGGTACGGCGGCCGTCTTCTACGACATCGCCGACGGGGCCAAATGGGACCTCCTCATCGCCGGGATTGCCTCGCTGTGCCTGATTTTCATCATCATGCTGATCTTGACCCGCGCCTTTGTTGCGGCGGCGGTGATCGTGGGCACGGTCGCGCTTTCGCTAGGTGCCTCATTCGGGCTGTCGGTGCTGTTGTGGCAGCACATACTCAGCATCGAGTTGCACTACATGGTGCTCGCCATGTCCGTCATCGTTCTGCTGGCCGTGGGATCTGACTACAACCTGCTGCTGGTTTCCCGGTTCAAAGAGGAAATCAGCGCAGGGCTCAACACCGGCATCATTCGCGCGATGGGCGGCACCGGCAAGGTCGTGACCAACGCCGGGCTGGTGTTCGCGTTCACTATGGCCTCCATGGCCGTCAGCGATCTGCGGGTGATCGGCCAGGTGGGCACCACCATCGGCCTGGGTCTGCTGTTCGACACCCTGATCGTGCGTTCGTTCATGACGCCCTCCATCGCCGCGCTGCTGGGCCGCTGGTTCTGGTGGCCGATGAAGGTGCGTTCGCGGCCGGCCCGAATCCGTTCGGCACCAAGGGGTCCCGGGGAGGAGCCGCAAACGGACCGGCTGATGGCGATGAGCGGCGAACATTAGGGTCGGTTAGCTCCCACTCCCATCCGAGCTGCCGGCGGTTCCGAATACCTGATGTGCAGCAAAGACATCCCGCGGGACGCTCGATAGCGGTCATCGGCAGCGGCGTCGCCGGCCTCACCGCCGCCTACCTGCTGTCCGGACGTGACCGAGTCACCTTGTACGAGGCCGACACCCGGCTCGGCGGACACGCCCACACCCACTACGTCGATCGTGACGACGGGACGAGTAATGGCGGTCCGGTAGCCGTCGACTCCGCGTTCCTGGTTCACAACGACCGCACCTACCCGACGCTGTGCCGACTGTTCGACGACCTGGGTGTGGCGACCCAGGAGTCGGACATGTCGATGTCGGTGCGCGCCGACGACATCGGCCTCGAATATGCCGGGGCTCTGGGAGTTCGGGGACTGTTCGGGTGCCGGCAGGCGCTGCGACCCCGCTACCTGTTGATGCTCGCCGAGATCCTGCGCTTCCACCGCGCCGCCTCCCGACTGCTGCGCGCGGAAGCAGGCGACGAACCAGAGACATTGGACGCGTTCCTCAAGCGGCACCGCTTCTCGTCGTTTTTCGTGGACTACTTCATCACTCCCCTGGTGGCCGCGGTGTGGTCGTGCGCGAGCGCAGATGCGTTGCGCTACCCGGCCAGGTATCTGTTCGTCTTCCTCGACCATCACCAGATGTTGTCGGTGTTCGGTTCGCCCACCTGGCGCACCGTCACCGGGGGTTCGGCCACCTACGTCCAGGCCATCGCCTCACGTCTGTCCGAGGTGTCAATGGGCGCACCGGTGCATTCGCTGCGCCGAGTAGCCGCCGGCGTGGTGATCCGAGCCGGTCACGATGCCCCGCGAGAGTTCGACGCGGCCGTCGTCGCCGTCCATCCCGACCAGGCGCTGCTGCTACTCGACCAGCCGACCGCCTGGGAGCGCCACGTACTTGGCGCCATCGCGTACTCGACAAACCGGGCCCAGCTGCACACCGACGAGTCGGTGCTGCCCCGCCACCCCGGCGCCCGCGCGTCGTGGAACTACCTGGTGACACCGGGCACCGACCATGTGGTGGTCAGCTACGACGTCAGCAGGCTGATGCGCATCGACGACAACCGCCGGTTCCTGGTCACCCTCGGCGGCCATGACCGGGTGGACCCCGGGTCGGTGGTTGCCGAGATGACCTACAGCCATCCGCTGTACACACCGGAATCGGTTGCGGCCCAACGTTTATTGCCCACCCTCGATGACGATCGGGTGGTGTTCGCCGGGGCCTACCACGGCTGGGGGTTCCACGAGGACGGCGCCGCCTCCGGGCTGCGCGCGGCCCGGAGGCTCGGCGCGGACTGGCCGGCCGCAACCCGAACGGAGGTGGTGGTGCCGTGCTGACTCCGGCGATCTACCGCACCACCATCACGCACTCGCGGCGCGCCCCGGTGCACCACTCGTTCGAATACCGAAGCTACAGCTGGTATGTCGACGTCGACGACCTGCCCCGGCTGCCCTGGTGGCTGCGGCCGTTCGCCCGATTTCGCGCCGACGACCATTTCACCGGGACGCCGCAGGGTTCACTGCGCGACCGATTGGACGCGTTCTTCGACGATCGCGGCGTCGCTGTTCCCGACGGCCGGATCACCGCACTGCTGCAGGCCCGCGTGCTCGGGCATGTCTTCAACCCGTTGAGCGTCTATTGGTGTCACGACCGTGACGGCCGGGTGCGCCATGTGGTGGCCGAAGTGCACAACACCTATGGAGAACGGCACGCGTATTTGCTGCCGCCGGCCGAGCTGCCCGTGGTGACGGCCAAGAAGTTCTACGTCTCGCCGTTCAACGATGTCGACGGATACTACGTGGTGCGGGCCCCACGGCCCGGCCGCGAGGTCGACGTCACGGTGGCACTACATCGTGACAACCAGCAGGCGTTCCCGGTATTCAACGCGAACCTTCGCGGGACGCGACGACCCGCGACGGCGAGACAAGTCGCGCTCCTGCAATGCATTTCACCGTTGGCCCCGTTGGTGGTGGCCGCCCGTATCCGGATACAGGGGATCAAGTTGTGGTTACGTCGAGTTCCAGTGGTACCGCGATGAGCATCGAAACGATCGGAACACCTTCGGTCACAATCGATTCCGAGCGCTGGCCGGCTGTCGCCGCGGTGCCGTCCGGACCGGTCGCCGCGATGTCGGCGGCCATCGCCGACCGGCTGTTGCGCCGCGCGGTCGCCCGGCTGCCGCTGCGACTGGTCTACCCGGACGGCACCGCGATCGGCGCCGGCGACGCCACATCGGCGACGCTGACGGTTCACCGCCCGCAGGCGCTGGCACGACGGATCGGGCGGCACGGCCTGATCGGGTTCGGCGAGTCCTACCTGGCCGGTGACTGGTCGTCGGAGGACCTCACCAGGGTGCTGACGGTCCTGGCCGAGTCGGTGGCCGACCTGGTGCCGGGCCCGCTGCAGTGGCTGCGTCCGCTGGCGCCGGCGTTCGAGCCGACGCGGCGCGGTCCCAGCCGCGATCAGGCCCGTCGCAATGTCGCCGAGCACTATGATCTGTCGAACGACCTGTTCGCTGAGTTCCTCGACGAGACCATGACATATTCGTCCGCGCTGTTCCACGATCTTCCCGCCTCGTGGCCCGATTTGGCTGCCGCCCAACGGCGCAAGATCGATCGGCTGCTCGACCTGGCCGGTGTCAGGCCGGGCAGCCGGGTGCTCGAGATCGGCACCGGCTGGGGCGAGCTGTGCATCCGAGCGGCCGCCCGCGGGGCCCGGGTGCGGTCGGTCACGTTATCGGTGGAGCAGCAGCGGCTGGCGCGGCAGCGGGTCGCCGCCGCGGGCCTGTCCCATCGGGTGCAGATCGACTTGTGCGACTACCGCGACGCCCAGTCGGGGCAGGACCCTTATGACGCGATACTCTCGGTCGAGATGATCGAGGCCGTCGGATACCGCTCCTGGCCAACGTATTTCGCGACGCTGGACCAGCTGGTGCGCCCAGGCGGCCGAGTGGCGATCCAGGCGATCACCATGCCCCACGACCGGATGCTGGCCACCCGCAACACCCGCACCTGGATCCAGAAATACATCTTCCCCGGCGGGCTGTTGCCGTCCACGGAGGCCATCGCGGCGATCACCGAGCGCCACACCAGCCTGCGCACGGTCGACACCGCCTCGCTGCGACCGCACTACGCCGAGACCCTGCGGCTGTGGCGGGAGCGGTTCGTCGAGCGACGAGGCCGGCTGGCGCACTTGGGTTTCGACGAGGTGTTCGCCCGGATGTGGGAGTTCTACCTGGCCTACTCCGAGGCGGGATTCCGGTCCGGGTACCTGGATGTCGTCCAGTGGACGTTCGAGCGCAAGGACGACCGGTGAACGAGGCCGACATCTTCCTGGTATCGGGCGCCTCGGCGGTGGCGCTGGCCGTCGTGCATTCGACGACCTTCCTGATCGGCCGGTGGCTCGGCCGTTACAACGTCGTCGACGTCGCGTGGGGGCTGGGGTTCATCGCAGTAGCAGCCGTGGCGACCGTACTCGGCACGGGGGACCCGGCCCGGCGGTGGCTGCTGCTGGCGCTGGTGACGGTGTGGGGTCTGCGGCTGAGCTGGCACATGTACCGCAAGACCGCCGGCAAGGGTGAGGATCGCCGCTACGCCGATCTGCTGCGCGGTGCCACCACAGGTCAGGTGGTGCGCAAGGTCTTCGGACTGCAGGCCTTCCTGACGCTGTTCATCTCCTTCCCGCTGCAGCTGTCGGCGGTCACCGGGCCCACACCCAAGCCATTGCTGGCGGTCACCGGTGTGGGCGTGGCGGTGTGGCTGGTCGGGGTCGTCTTCGAAGCGCTCGGTGACCGCCAGTTGCGGGTCTTCAAATCCGACCCGGCCAATCGCGGGGCCATCATGGATCGCGGCCTGTGGGCTTGGACGCGCCATCCCAATTACTTCGGTGACGCCTGCGTCTGGTGGGGGTTGTGGCTGATCACCATTACCGGCTGGGTGCCGCTGCTCACGGTGGTCTCGCCGTTGTTGATGACCTACTTCCTGGTCGACGTGAGCGGGGCCCGGCTGACCGAGAAGTACATGAAAGGCCGTCCCGGTTTCGCCGAATACCAGCGTCGTACAGCGTATTTCGTGCCGCGGTCACCGCGATCGGCGCGTCAGTTATGACCGGTTTGGCGATTTCGGTGCTGCCTGACGATAGGCTACCGTCGATGACGGGACCGCCACGGCTGAGCAGCGACCTCAGCGCCCTGTTGCACCAGATCGCGCGGGGCGACCGCAACGCGTTCGCAACGTTCTACGACCACACCAAAACCCGGGTGTACGGACTGGTGGCGCGGGTGTTGCGGGACCCGGGCTACAGCGAGGAAACCACCCAGGAGATCTATCTCGAGGTGTGGCGCACGGCGTCGGAGTACGACGCCGTCAAAGGCTCGCCGCTGGCCTGGTTGCTGACCATGGCACACCGGCGCGCCATCGACCGGGTACGAGCCGAGCAAGCCGGCAGCCAGCGAGAATCACGCTACGGCGTGGCCAATATCGACCCGGCGAGCGACGTCGTCGCCGACTCCGCGATCGCCGGTGACGAACGGCGCCGGGTCGCCGCATGCCTGGGCGGGTTGACCGACGCGCAGCGGGAGTGCATCGAACTGGCCTACTACGGCGGCCTGACGTACGCCGAGGTGTCGCACCGGCTGGCCACCAACCTGTCGACGATCAAATCGCGCATGCGTGACGCGCTGCGCGGTCTGCGGAACTGCCTGGGTATGTCATGACCGAGCCGACCGATTTCGGACTGTTGGAGCTGGCGATCCCGTATGCCCTGCATGCGATGTCGGACGAGGAGCGAGTCGACATCGAACGAATGGTCGCCGCTGCACCCTCGGCGGTGACGGCCGCCTTCAACGAAGAAGTTCGCGCGGTTCGCGAGACGATGGCGATAGTGTCGGCGACGACGGCCACCGAACCGCCGGAACGTCTGCGCACGGCGGTCCTGGACAGCGTCAAGCCAACCACCGGCCGCCACCAGTCACGTTGGCGTACGGCCGCTTTCGCGTCCGCAGCCGCTATCGTGGTGGGACTGGGCGCGTTCGGCCTGGGGACAGTGCTGCGGCCCCCGGCGCCGCCCACGGTCGCCGAGCAGGTCCTGGGCGCACCGGACGTGCGAACGGTCTCCCGCCCGTTGGGCAACGGGACCGCCACGGTGATGTTCTCCCACGACCGCAATGCCGGCGTGCTGGTGATGAACAACGTGCCGCCACCATCCCCGGGCACGGTCTATCAGATGTGGCTGCTGGGCGCCAACGGCCCCACCTCGGCGGGGACCATGGGCCCGGCGGCGGTGGCGCCGTCGACGAAGGCCACGTTGACCAACCTCGGGAACTCGACCGCGCTGGCGTTCACCGTCGAACCCGGCACCGGTTCTACGCAGCCGACCGGCGCGATCTTGGCCGAGCTGCCGCTGCGTTGAGACGGGTGAGCCGGGGTTCACCGACATTGCCCCCACGGCTGCGATCGCGGTGTGAAGCACGACCATCACGGCAATCTCGATGAATTCCGGCTACTTCCACAGGCTTCCCAGCACCGCGGCCAGCACGCCCAGCATCACCAGTGCCGCACCGGCGGCAAGCGTCAGGTTCAGCCACAGGTGCAGGCTGCGCTCCGCCGTAGCGACCATGACGTCGGCCACCCGCCGGATATCGCCAGTGGTCCGATTGAGCGCGTCGTTGACATGCCGACTGCCGATCTCGATACCCGCCCAGCCGGCGGCGCCGACGAGCAACGCCGACACGCCGAGGCCGGTCAGCGCCTTGCCTCGGCGGCGCGCGGTGGCCAGCATCAGCAACGCGCAGCCGGCACTCGAGGCTGCGGCGCCGATACTGACCCACGGACCCCACACCGCCAGACGTCGCAGCTGTCCCTGACGCATCAACTGAGGCATCGACACAGTCAGCGGAACCTCCAGCGTCGCCGGCACCGTGACGTGGTAGCCGCTCAATACCTGCTGCAGCGCGCTGTCGTTCAGCATCGGGGCCAGATCGACCACCCATTGGTCACCGGTGCGGCCGGACCGCGGCTCGCCGAACAACCAGCGGTGCGCGACCCGGTTCGCCTGGGCGAACAGCGGCGGAAACGCCGGGCCGGCGGTGAAAGCGGCCGCGGCATCGTGCACGGTCGAGCTGTCGACCGGATAGCTCGGGTAGCTCGGCCCCCCGCGCTCGGCGATGAGCGCGGTTGCGCGGGTGGTGAGTTCGGCCGCCATGGCGGACTGCAGAGCGGGATCGGCCGCGGCGGTCCGGGCCAGCTCGGCGTAGCCGTCCTCATCGATGATCGTGATCTGCGCCCACGCCGCCGGCACCGCTACTGCCAGCGCGACCGTAGTGGCCAGCCAGAACACCACCGTCGCAACGAATCGCACGCCTTGAAACCTACTGGGCGGCTATTGCGCCTGCGGCACGATCCCACGTAGGTAGGCGGCCTGGCCGAGATGTTGCGCGCAGTCGTCGATGATGCTGACCAAGCGCATGCTGGCGGTCACCGGCGGGTCCCAGTTGCTGTCCACGATGCGCGACAGCTCGGCTGCGGTCACGCCGGCGATGTACTCGAGGGTGAGCCGGTGCACCGCGTGGTAGTAACCGGACAGCAGGCCCGCCGGTGCGCGCACCTTGGCCACCTCGGCGGAGCTGTGCCCGTAGCCGGTGTCGTCGCGCGGTAGGTCAAGGCCGAACCGGTCGACCCAGCCGTCGCGCGTCCACACCTGCTCCACGCCGGCGATGTGGGCCAGCTGGATGTCCTGGACGCGGGCACTGTGCCAGAGCAACCAGGCGATGCTGTTGGCGCTCGGGGTCGGCCGGTAGGCGGCGACGTCGTCGGTGAGGCCGTCGGTGAGGTCGTCGGCGTGTTCGATCAGGCGGGTGAACGCGTCACGCAGCAGCTCCTGGGCCGGGGCATTGTTGGCAGGGGTGCTGGCCATACCCGCGACTTTACGGGCGGCGCAGGATTCTGGCACCACCCGCCGCCGCGGTCGTAGATTAATTAGATGACCTACGACTTGCTCATCCGCAACGGCATCATCGTCGACGGGTTGGGCGGCGAACCGTATGTCGGCGACGTCGCGGTGCAAGACGGCGTCATCAAGGGCGTTGGTGTTGTCAACGGCGAAACCGCCAAGCGGGAGATCGACGCGACCGGTCTGCTGGTCACTCCAGGTTTCGTGGACCTGCATACCCACTACGACGGCCAGGCCATCTGGTCCGACCGGCTGACACCGTCGTCGGCGCATGGGGTGACCACGGTGGTGATGGGCAACTGCGGGGTCGGCTTCGCGCCCTGCCGCCAGCAGGACCACGACGTGCTCGTCGACGTGATGGCCGGCGTGGAGGACATTCCCGGCGTGGTCATGACCGACGGCCTGCCGTGGACCTGGGAAACGTTTCCCGACTACCTGAATGCGCTCGAGGCGGGCAGGCGTGATATCGATGTGGCCGTCTACCTGCCGCATTCTCCGTTGCGGGTTTACGTGATGGGGCAGCGCGGCGCCGACCGCGAACCGGCCACCCCGCAAGACCTGGCCGCGATGCGGGCCCTGGCCAAGGAGGCGATCGAGGCCGGCGCGCTGGGGTTCGCGTCGTCGCGGCTGACCATCCACAAGACCGAGAGTGGCTCGCCGATCCCCAGCTACGACGCCGCGCGGGAGGAGATCGAGGAGATCGCCAGGGGTGTGGTCGACGGCGGCGGCGGGCTGCTGCAGTTCGTGCCCGACATTCCGGCCGGCGGCTATCAGCCGGTTCTGCAGATGGTGTTCGACGTCGCCGAGGACTTACGGCTGCCGGTCACCTTCACGCTGGTGGTCGCCAACACCGGCGATCCGACCTGGCCGGACGCCATCACGATGATCGAGAAGGCTAACACTGCGGGGGGAGACGTCACCGCACAACTGCTGCCCCGCCCGATCGGGCTGATCATCGGGCTGCAGCTGTCCGCCAACCCGTTCGTGCTGTACCCGAGCTACCGGGAGATCGCGCATCTGCCGCTCGCGCAGCGGGTCGCCGAGATGCGCAAGCCCGAGGTGCGCGCCCGCATCCTGGCCGACAAACCCGGTCCCGGCCATCCGATCCTGTATGTGGCCCAGGCCTGGGACTGGATCTTCCCGCTGGGCGACAGCCCCGATTACGAGCCGGACCCGTCGGGCAGCATCGGGGCCCGCGCCCGGGCCCGGGGGGTGAACCCGATGGAGGAGGCCTACGACCGGCTGCTCGACGACGACGGTCACGCCATGCTGCTGGTCGCCACGAGCAACCTGGAGAACAACTCGCTGGACACCGTCGGCAAACTGCTGCACCGCGACGACGTGGTGCTCGGTCTCGGCGACGGCGGCGCCCACTACGGCATGATCTGCGACGCCAGCTACTCGACGTACTTCTTGGCGCACTGGGCGCGCGACCGGGCGTCCGGACGGTTCACGGTGGCCGAGGCCGTCCGCCAACTCACCTCTGTTCCGGCCCGGGTGGCCGGGCTGGCCGACCGCGGACGCATCGCCGTCGGCTACAAGGCCGACCTCAATGCCATCGACCACGGCGTGCTGCGGCTGCACAAGCCGGTCATCAGATACGACCTGCCCGCTGGCGGGCGGCGCCTGGACCAGACCGCCGAGGGCTACGTCGCGACCGTCGTCTCGGGCGAGGTGATCGCCGAGAACGGGGTGCCCACCGCCGCCCGACCCGGCAAGCTGATCCGCGGACGTCGGTCCCCTCCGGACCCCGCCTGAGCACTTTGGGGGTTCCTGTGCACCGGTATGGAATATGGCAGTTTTGCTGCGCCGATATGGCCACGTCGAGGGGCTCGGGCGGGTAGTTTGGGCTAGTGACAAACCCGCATTTCGCGTGGTTGCCGCCAGAGATCAATTCGGCCCTGATGTTCGCCGGTCCCGGCGCGGGACCGCTCCTTGCCGCGGCCGGGGCCTGGAGCGGCTTGGCCGAGGAATTGGCGTCGTCGGTGTCGTCGTTCAGCTCGGTGGTCGCCGAGCTGACCAACGGCTCTTGGCTGGGTCCGTCGGCGGCGGCGATGATGGCCGTCGCGACCCAATACATGGCGTGGCTCACCGCGGCCGCAACCCAGGCCGAGCAAGTCGCGGCTCAGGCCGCGGCCACGGCGACGGCCTTCGAGGGGGCACTGGCGGCCACGGTGCAGCCCGCGGTGGTCGCGGCCAACCGTGGCCTGATGCAGGTGCTGGCGGCCACGAACTGGTTGGGGTTCAACACCCCGGCCATCATGGACATCGAGGGCGCCTATGAGCAGATGTGGGCGATGGACGTGGCGGCGATGGCGGCATACCACGCCGACGCCTCCTCGGCCGCCTCACTATTGGCGCCCTGGCAACAGGTGTTGCGCAATCTCGGCATCGACATCGGCAAGAACGGCGCGATCAACCTCGGCTTCGGCAACACCGGCAGCGGCAACATCGGTATCGGCAACACCGGCCGCGGCAACCTGGGTATCGGCAACACCGGCAGCAGCAACATCGGTAGCGGCAACACCGGCAACAACAACGTCGGCATGGGCAACCTGGGCAATAGCAACCTCGGCTTCGCCAATACCGGCAATCGTGACGTCGGGTTTGGGCTGACCGGCAATAGCCAGGTCGGTTTCGGCGGCTTCAATTCCGGTAGCGGCAACATCGGCTTCGGCAACTCCGGCACCGGCAACGTCGGCTTTTTCAACTCCGGCAACGGAAACCTGGGAATCGGCAACTCGGGCTTCCTCAATAACGGGTTTGGGAACTCGGGAAACATCAACACCGGCTTCGGCAACGACGCCATGAGCGCCGGCCTGTGGCAATCAATGATGCACAACAACGTGCCGGGCACGGCCGGCCTGGACGCCGGCTTGGCCAACTCCGCGAGCTACGCAACCGGTGGCACGGCAACCTTGAGCTCGAGCCTTCTCAGCTCCGCTCTCGGTTCGACGGGCGGCGTGCACCCGGGTCTGGCAAACGCGCTCAACCCGGCCCCGGCCACACCACCGGCGGCGACGCCGATCACCCCTCCAGCTGGAGCTGACCCCGGGGGCGCGAACAGCGGCGGCGCCAATACCGGCGCCGGCTCACCGGCGAATGCCGGACTGCGAACCGCGGGCAGTGGGCACACCGGTTTCTACAACAACTCGGGCAGCAACGATTCGGGTGTGCGCAACACCACCGTCCGTGATCCGGTCACCGGCGCTCCGGGCGTTCCCGGGTCGGGCATCCCCAAGTCGACCTTCTACCCCAGCCGCGAACCGGCCGACCCCGGCACCGGCATCAAGCTGCCGGTTCGGTCCGACTAGCCCGGACTAGCCCGCCGGGTGGCCCCGGGGGGTCTCACCCCGGGGCTCCCACAGAACGGAGCGTGACAGTCTCCCATCACTCCGCTCTTCTCATCTAGTCCGTTTAGAACTCGGTCATCCACGCCCAGTGGGCGAACATG
>NZ_UPHQ01000081.1 GCF_900566055.1 Mycobacterium innocens | reverse complement strand
GGAAGTTCACCACCACCGACCTGAACGACCTGCTGACCAAGCTCGACAACCACGAACCCCAGCACAATCCGATCCAGCCCCGAGCAGCCTGAATGCGACCCCCGACGAACTTACGGGCGCGACCACTAAGCCGGGGCGCGGGGTGCTGGATGTGAGCCATCATCACCGCAGCCAATCCGGGTCGGTCGCTGAATGGGGCATGACCGGTGAGCAGGTGGAACAGTGTGCACCCCAGGGAGTAGATGTCGGTGCGCGCGTCGAGAGGCCAGCCCTGCAGGAGTTCCGGGGAGGCATAGGCCACCGTCGTGATCACGTCGCCGGTGCGGGTCAGCCCATAGTGGTCATCGCAGCTGCGGGCGATGCCGAAGTCGGCCAGCACCACCCGCTCGGGCTCCCCCCGGCAGGCCAGGAGATAGCAGGATGTTCGCCGGCTTGACATCGCGATGAATCAGGTTGCGGCGATGCAGGTGATCGAGGGCCATGGCCACCTCGCCGACGATGCACTCGGCCCGCGCCGGCGGCATCCGCCCGGCACCGGTTTCGACATCGGCGTCCGTGCCGCGCACATACTCCATCGCGATCCACAACGCGCCGTCCGGCGTGTCCCCGCGATCGTAAACCGCGACGATATTGGGGTGATGCAGCCCGGCCGCCAGGTCAGCCTCCCGCATGAACCGAACACGGAACCGCGGATCCCACGCGAGGGGACCGTCGAGAATTTTCAGCGCGTCGCGCCGAGGCAAGCTCGGATGACGGGCCAGATACACCGTGCCCATGCCTCCCGACGAGACCACGGCTTCAACCCGATAGTTCGCGACCATCGTGCCCACCCGCCGTGCCGGGTCTCCGTTTCCGCACGTCGCGCCACGCGTCCTGGACGCGTACTCGGTTGCCGATGCCGACGCACGCTGCATAGGCACGCCGGCGACCGCGCGCCGCGTCACCCGATCACCGCCGCCCCCATAACCGAGTACGGCGGCCATGGGGAACCGAAACTGCGTGCGACTATCCCGCGACGAGGGCACGATCGGCGGTTTGCGGAACGCTTCGACGCGACGAGTCTTCATCGGCGAGATCTTCCAGACACGGCGCCCAACAAGCGGTCGGACCACCCGGACAGCCAGATTCTCAACAGCTGGACACTCGCCGCGGAAAATTGCTCCAGCCAGACCGCCGGGCCGGTCTGCACCACGACGAACCGGGCCAGCAGCACCAGCATCCACACGGCGCCCGTCGCCGTCCCCAGCACGATCACCTCCCAAGGCGGTGCTTGGGACACCGGAATGATCGCCTCAGCCACACCACTGACCATGTCGAGGTACAACCGTGGACTGGACACAGCCGCATCACCTCCAACATGATGTGCATCCAAGCAAGCACATACTTCGCGTACGTTGCTCCACGTTGGCCCGGTCTTCGCTGAGCGGCTGACGGCCGCCGAGACGAATTCCTTGCCGCTGCCCACAATGCCGGTCAGGCGTTCGGAAACCGTTTGCAAACTATGAAATACGCAGGTAAAGCAGCGTTTTCTGGCTCCCGACAGGTTCAGGTGGCGGGCACAGCCGCGGGTGCGCAGTTACGCCGCAGGCTTGAGCGGGCCCGCGTCACCGCATCGGCAATGCCGGCAGGTGCGTTGAGCGCGTCGAAGCGAGCAGTGCCCAACGAATCGACGAGCACCGCCATCTGGGCCGCAGCCAGCGGCATGGGCTTACCAGCATTGACGAAGGCCCAATACAGGACGGCGGCGTCCTCGCGGCAGCCGAGCCGGAGCAACAGCCGCGTGATGTAGCGCAGCGTAAGCCACTGCTGGGTCAAGTCGGCGAAGCGTTCCCAGTGCTCGAGCACGCCGATGAACATCTGCGCAGCCACCCGGGGATCACCGTAAACGGCACGGATGGCTGCGGCCTCCATCAAGGCGCTGCCGTATACCCAGAAATTCTGCACGTCGGCGGCCAGCCGCGCTGAGGCGTCGAACAGAGCCAAGGCACGCTCCGGTTCGGACCTCCTCAGCAGGTAGCCGAGCGCGAAGTAGGCCATCGACTGTGCAGTCGGGTTGCCGGTGTCGTCGGCCGCCCCGACAGCCTCCTGCGCCGCCGGTATCGCAGCCTCGTCATTGCCGAGTACGCCCTGGCAGATCGTTAACGTGAACAGCATCCACCCCAGCCGGATCGGATCCGCGTCGCGGCGGACACGCTCCGCCTCAGCGGTCCAGTAGGCGAGCGCCGCCTCCGGATGCCCTTCGAAAAGGGCGACATCGGTAAGCACATCGACCGGGTTGACGACGCGCGCGCTGCCCCGCGCCGGAGTCCGTCCGTGCGCCAAGGATGCCAATGACTTGGCCCTCGGGAAATCAGCCCGGGCCCACGCAACGCGAGCCGCCGTCCCGACAACCGCCGGGAACAACGGATGGTCAGGATCGGCAACGGCGATGACTCGCTCGGCCCACTCGGCTACCTCGTAGCCCACCCGCCAACCGATCAACTCCGGTACCGCAGCGACGATCCGCATCGCAAGGCCGACATCCTGCTCGTCCATCGCATGCCCGAACGCTGCGCGCAGGTTGTCGTAGTCGGGCAGTGCCCGCTCCACCCACTCCCGCTCCTCGGCGGTGAGCACGCCAGCTCCGGCCCGCTCGGCCAGCCTGGTGTAGTAGCTCGCATGCCGCATCGAGAACTGGCGGTCAATACCGTTTTCCCGCAACCGATCTCGCCCATATGCCCGCATCGTTTCCAAGACGGCATAGTGGGCTCGTTCCTCGACGCTGCGCACCACCACCATGGATTTGTCCACCAAACCCGTCAGCAACTCCAGCGTGTCGGCCTCACCGGCGCCGTCGAGCCCGCAGATTCCGTGGGCGGCGTCCAAGTCGAAACTGCCGGCGAACACCGAAAGACTGGCAAACAACGACTGCTCCGATTCGGTGAGTAGCCGATACGACCACGCGATCGTCTCGGACAGACTCTGGTGCCGGGGCAGCGCGCCGCGGATCCCGCCGCGCAGCAGGCGCAAGAAATCCGGGCGCCGGGCCACGTCCCAACTGCTCATCACCCGCATCC
Organism: Mycobacterium innocens; assembly: GCF_900566055.1. GTDB lineage: Bacteria > Actinomycetota > Actinomycetes > Mycobacteriales > Mycobacteriaceae > Mycobacterium > Mycobacterium innocens. Next base: position 6,104 of record NZ_UPHQ01000081.1, on the reverse strand, counting down.
GCGCCGCTGCCAGCTCCACCCCCAGCGGCAGGCAATCGACCCGTCGACAGATTTCGACGACGACGCCCATCGGCTGGTCTTCGAGCGTGAAGTCCGAACGGCTTGCCAGGGCTCGGTCGACGAACAACTCGGTCGCGTCCGCTTCCTCCAACGGCGGTACGCCGATAATTCGTTCGCCTTCCAGGCCGAGAGGTTGCCTGCTGGTCGCCAGCACCGATACTCGCGGGCAATGCCGCAAGATCTGGCCGATGAATTTCCCGGCGGCTTCCAGCACGTGCTCGCAGTTGTCGAATACCAGTAAGACTTCACGCGACCTGAGGTACTCGATCACCGATTCCTCGATGTCCATGCCTTGCTGCTGCCGCAACCAGACACTCGCCGCAACGGCGTGCCCGACGGCATCACCGTGCTCCAACGGACCCAGTTCGCAGATCCATATGCCGTCGCCGAAACGCTGTTGCACACTTCGTGCGGCCTCTAGACCCAGCCGGGTCTTGCCTACACCACCGACTCCGACCAAGGTGACCAGCGGGCCGTCGCTCAGGGCGTCAATCGTTTGCGCCAATTCGCGCTGCCGACCAACGAAACTCGTCACCCGCCGCAACAGTCCCGACCGTGGCCGGTGCATCCCCAGCCGGTGCGCCGGGGCGCGCACCTCGCGTGAAACCGGCTGCGGCACCGGGATAGCGGCCTCGCCGGTGAGTATCTGCTGATGCACCTCGCGGAGGGACGGGACCCGGATCGATTCCGAGTTCGTCGACAAGTTGCTCGCGAACCCGACGATAGGTTTCCAGCGCGTCGGCCTGGCGTCCACAACGGTACTGGGCCAGCATCAACTGGCCGGCCAACCGCTCGTCCAACGGATGCGCAGCCTGGGCAGCGGAAATCTCAACCAGCAGCTCTGCGTGTTTACCGATTCGCAGGGCCGTGTCGTTGCGGTCCAGCTCCACCGAAAGCTTTTCGGCCTGCAAGGCACTGCGGACGTCGTTCACCCACGGCGTGTCCAGGGTCGCGAACGGCTCACCAGACCAGATCGCCAACGCCTTGTCGAACAGGAGCGCGGCCTGCAGGGGGTCATCGGTCGCTCGGGCCTGTGCGGCCACGCGGCGGAAGCGGTGCAGGTCCACCGACAGCGGATCGGCGGCAAGGACATATCCGCCCGGCTCGCGCGAAATGGAAGCGCCTTCGGATTCGGCGAGCAGATTCCGCAGCCGCGACACATACCCGGCCAGCGAATTCCGGGCACGGTATGGTGGGCGGTCCGACCACACCCGATCGACCAGCCGACCGACCGGGATGGGCCGATTCACGTCGATCAACAACGCGACCAGTACACAGCGTTGACGGGCATGACCGATTTCTAACCGTCGCCCGTCAACTCTGGCTTCGACGTCGCCGAGCAACGTGAATTCGACCGTCATCCAGCAAACCCCATCTGCCGAATCGCAGCGAACGTCGCGTCCGTTCGATGGGTAGCATACGACGGTCGGGTAGGTCCCCTTTGATTCGACAGACGGAGTGCCTCATGGCCACCGAGTCGATCCAGGCGGTCTCGGGGCCGCCCTGGCGCGCGGGAACCCACGATGAAAGCGGTGCGCCGGGCAAATACGTGTGGTCCCGGCTGGGATCGAACCAGCGACCTTCCGCGTGTGAAGCGGACGCTCTTCCACTGAGCCACGGGACCGGCGCCGAGCGGCAACGAGGTCGAAGACTAGCACGATCCGTGCCGGCACCGAACGTGCTACCTCGGCCGGTGATAGCCAAAGCGCCCCAAAGAACCTGGAGATTTGTGTGCGCCGGGTCACGTGGACTATCGTCGTGCTTCGCACCGGGCGACGATCTCGTCCGTTGCGCGCGGATGTAGCGCAGTTGGTAGCGCATCACCTTGCCAAGGTGAGGGTCGCGGGTTCGAATCCCGTCATCCGCTCGAAGGTGCAAGTGGCATCAATCCCCCGCGGTGGAGTGGCCGAGTGGTGAGGCAACGGCCTGCAAAGCCGTGCACACGGGTTCGATTCCCGTCTCCACCTCCAGATTGCAATCCCCGGCGCGATTAGCTCAGCGGGAGAGCGCTTCCCTGACACGGAAGAGGTCACTGGTTCAATCCCAGTATCGCGCACCAGAGTTTGTGCAGGTCAAAGTGGGTAAATAGTCGATCAAACAAGAGCTTGCACCACATACGCACCACATATGCTGGGATTAGCACCGCCGGGCAGACTTCCCCACACCGGAAGACGCCCCTCGAATGGCCACCACACCCTCCGTCAACATGCGAACCACGCCAAGCATGTCGGTTGAGCCGACACCCAGCGGGTGCCAACTGCCCGACGTCCCTTTACCTCCCGGCGTTGTGTACGCCGACTTGTGGGAGGACACCAACACTGACCGGCCCTGGCGGGTCGTCAACTCCGCGACCCGCGGCGTCGAAGGCAAATCCGACATTCAGGTGTGGGTCGCCGCCGTCCAATACGCCGACGGCAGCCTTGACCAGGACGACGCGATCGACCGTGCATCGGTGTGGATTGACGCCTGCCAGGAAGCCCTGAGCGCCCGCCAAGCCCGCGAGCTGGCCGACGCGCTGCTGGCCGCCGCCGACGAGCTCGAAGGGTGGGCGGCGCGATGAGCGGCGTCACCCTCGACATCGAGGAATCCGGCGACGGCACCCGGCGCATCATCGTGTGGGGCCACGACCACGGCGACGACCTCGACTCCGCTCAGGCGCGCCAGCTCGCGGCCGCACTCCTGGCCGCGGCCGACACCCTCGACGACGAGGACCAGGACCAGCCGATACGGGCTATTTACGCGCACACGTCCGGGCCGCAGCGGGCGCAACTTCACGCCCAGCTCGACGCCGACGTCAACCGGGAAGCGCTGCTGGCCGGAATGTGGCCGCACCTTCAAGCCGAGAGTCAGCGGCTGGCCGACGACCGCGACACGCACGGGCGGGCCGGACAGTGACGGGCCGCGTGCGGGCACTGTGCTGTGTCTGCGGGCAGCTGCGCACCATCAGTGAGGCGTACCGGCGCAGCGACGGCAACCAAACATCTGACAGCCCGATCGAACCTAACGGCTGGCGGATGACAACCACCATCAAATGCGGCCACTGCGGTCACCGGACACGCCACGCGGTGCTCCGCGATGACAGCGATCCGTTCCGCGATCGGGCCGAGGGACGTATGTACGGGAAGTGGGCCCAGGCGTGAATACCGTCAACCGCGTCCGTATAGCCCGCGCCCGTGCTAATCGGCTCGGCCTGACATTCACCCAACGCGGCACCGTGTACACCCTGCGCGACGCCGACAACATCACCCTTGCCGTTGGCCCGCTGGCCGTGGTGGACGCCTACCTGATTCAGCGGATGCAGCCTAAACGGCCGGGCCCGCGCCCACCCTGATCCGAGAATTCCCCGCGGGATGGTTGTTCCCCAACACCCCCGACCGGCACCTAACCCCAGACCACGTCGGCAAACTCATCTCGCGGGCGTTGCCGGACAACTGGACAGCCCACACCTTGCGTCACCGCATGGCCTCGCGCGCCTTCCGCGGGTCACGCAACATCCGGGCGGTGCAAGCGCTGCTAGGTCATGAGTCGATCCTGACCACCGAACGGTATGTGGCGATCTGTGATGACGAGATCCGCGCAGCGGCAGCCTGCGCGTGGTGAGGCAAGGTGAGGCGTATGAAGGCCATCAAAGTCCGCGCCGTCACGATCGGCAACCACTTCGCCGTACGCGGCGCACTGCTAGTGAGCGGTGAGACCTTGTGGACCGGCCCACTACGCCCCTACAGTCACGATGACCGCGCGTTGACGGATGCCCACGCAGAAGCGGCCCGACGCGGCTGGGCGGTGTCGCGGTGACCAGCACAGCAACTGCGGATATCAACCAGCTGCGGCGGGAACTGGCGTGGCGACTGCGCACCTTACCCGCCCTCGACCTGGCCGCCGGCCAGGTTGGGCGGCCACGATCGCAATGTTCGACCTCGCCTACGGTGGACCACTCCCTGCCCCACAGCCCGGCTTCCGCCCCTACCTCGTCAAATGAGGTCACGGCAAGTCATGGGCAACCACGGTTGCTTACGACCGTGGTTGCTGTCAGAAGGCCGATACCCTCGAAAAACTGCGGAGTATCTGACCTGCGCAAACAGGACCGCGTTGCACGGTCCTGCGTCACGACCACCGTGACGGAGCTGGCATAACCCCAGTCGTGCGGGAGAGTACGGCTGCTGTGGCCCTCGGCTGCCGGTTGGGATGAGGTACGCCGGCCGTACCCCAGCGGCGTGGAAAGCTAGGCGCAGCGACGCAACAACTTCGCCACCTGCGCTACCCACAGGGGTGTCGCAGGCGGCGATCCTCATAGGGGAGTGAAACCGCCCCCACCCGAGACAACCCGATTCGGCGAGGTCGGGCTTTAAGTCGAGGACGATGCCGGCATTCAAGCAGTCGGGGTTACCGGCTCAGATATGTTGGTGAACAACGCATTCCGTGTGTGCTGAAGGTGAACGACCGCCGCCCGAACACTAAGCTCGGCGGTTGCTGCCGTAGCCGATCAGTGATCAGGAAACTGAGTACCAATCACCTCAACTTCCCTTGACCTTCTTGTCCCCCCAACGAAGACCCCCTGGGATGTCGGTACGACGAAGGCCCGGCGGGCCAAACCCCGGTTTGCCTTCGCCCTTTATGGGGGGCTCGCCCGGCGGCCGGGTCTGAATTCCGGCTTTCCCCGGGTCTTCGAGCGTGGGCCCGTTGGTTGGAACGTTGACCCTGGCCCCCCGGTACTTGCGCCACCGACGCATCCCGTCCCTGAGCAGCGGCCTGCCTGTGAGGCCCCGTGCTCAGGGCCACTGGTACGGGACCAAACTGGTCAAAAGGCGGCTAAAACCGATCTTGCGTACGAAACCCCGTATGTTTCAACAACAGTCGCGCGTGTGGTGAAGTGCGAAATATGTTGCATCTCAACGTAATTCAAGTCAGCTAACAAACTTTCGGGCCTCGTGTGTGAAAAAGTCACGACTCGAAGTCACGAGTCGATACCCCCCCGGGGGTTCAACAATTCTGACGGGGGGGTTGCCACGCGGCGCGGCGACGGAGTCGGGCTTTGCGTTGCCCCACAACGCCTTTCGCGCTGACCCGGCTGATCGAATACCGTTGTGCTGCAGTGCATTACGTAGCGTCGCCAAGTCGATTCACTGCGGCGATGAGGTCGGGCTTACTCATAGCGTCGGCCTCGGCGCGATCCATCCCGATGGCCTCGGCGTAGTCCACCCATGCGGCCTTGGGTGCGGCCTGTTTAGGTGCCGATGGAATCTCAGCACTGGGCGCTGCGGGCTTAGGCTCGGGTGCGAACACGCCGGCTCGCTCGCCGCGGATTACCTCGTCCTCGGGCAGCTCGAATCGCTGCCCGTAGAGCGCACGTCGCCTACGACCATCGTGGTCGCGGTAGTTCCACAGTGCGACACCGAGTGTGCGCGTTGCCATCAGTGGAACCAGGCGTCGGTTGGCCCGTTAGTAGCCTCTTCGGCAAGGCTGTAGCCGATCTCGGTGAGCGATACCGCGGTCTCATCGGGAACCGAGGCGAGTACCTCGGCCATGGCCGGGTCAGCGCTGATGAGGTTGACCCAGTGCTGGCGACGGGCAACGGTGATCTTGCCCTTGCTGATGGCGTCGTTGACGGTGTCCTCGATCTTCTTGCGCGCCGCGGCGGCCTTGAGCTGTCGGCCTTCGGCTGCGTCGCGACGCAACGCGCTGATGGTGTCGGCGTCGATCAGCTCCAGGCCGACGCGGCGTGCTGCGGCGGCCACGGCCGAGGGCTGAGCGCTTTCGGCGGTCGATGCGGTGACCGCATCCTTGACGGTGGCTAGCGTAGTGTCGATGTCGGTGGTATTGGCGGGCAGACCGAGCGCGCCGAGCAGCTCGGCGGCCTGCTCATCGTCAAACATCAGTGCCATGGGTGTTCCTCCTTAACCCGAAGTTACTGCTGTTGAGGTAGGGGTTTTCCCGGTTTGACCTGGGGTTTTGGCGGGTTTGGTGGTGTGGTGTTTGTCTACCTGACTATGCGGCGATGGTGAGGGGGATGGTGGCTTCGATGAGGTCGAAAGCGCGGCGTTGTT
>NZ_UPHQ01000050.1 GCF_900566055.1 Mycobacterium innocens | reverse complement strand
GCGGGCAGACCGGCCGCCACCAGAGTTTGCTTCGGACATGATCAGATCCTCCGTAAAAGCTGGGAGAACCCGTCGGATGCCGTCTGATCGACACGCCGATCTCTATCGCGAAGTCAGACGCAAACCACCCCGGCATCCCGGCCAGGGCATCTTCCCAATACCTCACCTGCGCGGCCAGGGGACTGTCGCGATCGGCCAGATCGCCGAGATTGTCCCGCTGCCACAACGTGTAATCGGAGTACTGCACCGGCAATTCAGCCCAGCCCGAGGGGCGACCGGCGCATCGGCTCATGTAGGCCACCCCCACGTCAGAGGCCAGCACACCGATCGACCAGCCGTCCCCGGCATGTGGTGCACCGTGATCACCAGCACGTGCTCCCGATCGGTTACCATGAAAAGCCTGGCCCGCGAAGGGATCTCGTTAGTGAGCTCAAGCGGCGAATCCGCGATGGCTTCACCCAGCCGGGAGGCCGGCCATTCGGCGGCATCGATGACCTGCCAACCGAAGTCGGCTTTTCGGCGGACAGGACTAGCTGCTGGGGTATCCCGTCGACCGCCGAAAACACCGTGCGCAGGCTTTCGTGGTGGCCCACCACATCGGCCACCGCCGCATTCAGCGCGTCGGTATCAAGCAGCCCGCGCAGCCGCAATGCGACCGCCCTGTTGTAGACCGGTGAGGGCCCCTGCAACTGGTGGATGAACCCACAGCCGGCGTTGTGCAAACGACAGCGGCACCGCGGCAGGTCGTTCAACTGCTCGCAGCGGCCGTAGTCGTCCCGAGTTGCCAACGCGAGATGCCAACTGGGCAACCGTCGGCGCGTTGAAAAGAGTGTCCACCTTGAGATCGGTGCCCAGGGCCGCGTTGACCGCGGCGATGGCTCGCATCGCCGACAGCGAATCGCCGCCGATGTCGAAAAACGACTCGTCGACCCCGACGCGCTCCACACCGAGCAAGCGGGCATAGATGCCTGTCAGCACCTGCTCGATCGCGCGGTAGCGATCGTCGTCCTGGCATTCCGGCGCGGGCAGGGCGCCGGTGTCGAGTTCGCCATCGAGTGTCAAGGGCAACCGCCCCAACACCATCACGGCGGCGGGTACCGGGTAGGCCGGCAGCCGCTCCGCCAATGCCGCCCGCGCTGCGGCGGGATCGACCACGCCGGTGACCCACTCGGTGACATAACCCACCGACGCCGGTCGCCGGGACGGTCCTCGCGGGTGATCACCACCGCCTGATCTACCCCCGCCGGCTCGGCTAGCGCCGCCTGGACCTCACCGAACTCGATGCCGTCCGCGCGGATCTTGGCCCGCCCATCGGCAAACCCGACATACCGCAGCCGCCGATCACGCTTCATCCGGACTCCACCGGGAGGGCTTACGAATCGGAAGTCCGCCGCTGCGCTAGCCTCTCGCGAAGACTCTTCGGCCTGATATCGGTCCAGTTCTGTTCGACATAGTCCAGACATTCGGCCCGGGTGGCCTCACCGTAAACGACCCGCCAACCGGCCGGAATATCGGCGAACACCGGCCACAGGCTGTGTTGCTCCTCGTCGTTGACCAGGACGAAGAAGCTACCGTTGTCGTCGTCGAACGGATTAACACTCACTCGTTCTCCTCACGGCCCAGTAGAGGCGGGTCAAAGCCTAACCAGTGCGGAACCATTCCTGTGGTGGAGCGTTGTGTCCAGATCACCGATCGGCGACGTCAACTTAGCACCAATATCGTTCAATTCGGCGGTTAATTGACTGTCCCGTTACCTGTGTGGGCGTCGACGGTCGCGGCCGGGATATAGCCGGCGGTAACGCGTCAACCGCTCAAGGGTTGCGACGGCGCCGTGGGCCGGTCGGCGATCGTCACGTCACGTCCCGCGCCGGCCGCCATGGTAGCGGCCTCACCGCGCGCCAAGGCGACCGTCGCGATGATCACCATCACCGCCGAGGCCACCAGCAACAGCCACTCCGGGCCGTCGGCCTCCAACGTCTCGCCGAGCACGGTGACCCCGAGCACCGAGGCCACCACCGGTTTGGCCACCGTCAGCGTCGGCAATGAAGCGGTCAGGGCGCCGGCGCGAAACGCCGACTGCTGGAAGATCATCCCGCCCAGCGCGGCCAGCACCCAGCCGTACAACTCGGGCGTGCGCAACAGGTTGTCCGTACCGTGTTCGAGCACGTCAACGATGCCCTTGGTGAGCACCGCGAACAGCGCCAACGACGAACCCGACACCACCGCCAGCAGCACCGCCGCAGCGGGACGATCCGCCAAGATCCGGGCGCCCAGCACACACAATCCCAAGGCCGGGACCAGCACCGCGGCCACCTCGATCCAGGCTTGTAGCGAGCCCCGGGAGTGGCCGGCGGTGGGATCCCCAGCCGTGATGAGTGTCGCCAACGCCGCAGCCAGCAACACCGCTGACAGCCACTCCCGCCGGGTTATCCGATGATGGGCCAACCGTGCATAGAGGGGCAGCGCGAACAGCAGCACCGTCACCTGCAGCGCCGTCACCAACATCACCGAGCCCTTGTCGAGGGCCGCGGCGAGCAGACAGTAACTGGCGATGTCGCCCAGACCGCCCAGCCACCAGCGGGTGTCGCGCAACAACATGCCGAACAGCGCCAGGTAGCCGACGGGTTGGTCGGTGATCTCCTGGGCGGACCGCTGCCGGATCACACTGCCGATCGCGGCTGCCAGAGCGGCGCACAACGCGAGAAACCCCGCGATATCGGTATTCGACATGGGGCGACCTCCTCGCCGACATCCGGCCCGCGGCCGCACGTATACCCACTATTCACGTTTCGTTTGCATCGAGTCGACCGTGCGCCGAGTTCTCAGCCGTCCCGGCGCCGAAAACGCCTCGCCGGCTTGCACACTCGCGCACCGTTCGCCTCAAAACGGGAACTTGGCACCGGTCAGCTGTTCGGACAGCTCCCAGAGTGCGACGGCGGTGGCAGCGCGCCTGGCCGACCAGTTGCGCCAGGTCGGCTGGGTGCGGCCATATAGGCCGAATCGCGGGCCGACGAACGTGTTGCCGGCAAGATCCTGCGACACCGCATACAACGTCTGGCGGGCACCGAAGTCGGCGTCAGTAGACACCATCCGGTCTACGGCCAAGACCGCCGCGTCCACCACTTTGCGGCCGGAGTTGCCCTGCAGGTTCGTGTGCGACCAGCCCGGATGGGCGGCCAGCGCGCGCAGCGAGGAGCCGACGGCATCCAGACGCCGCTGCAGCTCGCTGGTGAACAGCAGGTTGGCCAGCTTGGACTGGCCGTAGGCCAGCCACGCCGAATACGGCCGCGACTGCCAGTTCAGGTCCCTGAGGCTGATGTAGCCGATGTTGTGCAGCAGCGAGGACACCGTCACCACCCGGTCGGTGAGCTTGGGCAGCAGCAGGTTGGTCAGCGCGAAATGACCGAGGTGATTGGTGGCCATATGGCCCTCGAATCCGTCGGCGGTCAGCCTGTATTGCGCGGCCATGATGCCGGCGTTGTTGACCAGGACATCGACTTCGCCGATGCCGTCGGCGAAGTCCCGCACCGAGGACAGGTCCTGCAGGTCGAGCCGACGCACCTCGATGCGACAGTCCCCGGATTTGGCCATTTGCCGGGCGGCGGCTTCGCCTTTCTCGGTGTTGCGTACCGCCAGGATGACGTGGGCACCGACCCGGGCCAGCTCGCGGGCGGTCACCTCACCCAGCCCGCTGTTGGCGCCGGTGACGATGACGGTGCATCCGGCGAACGACGGCAGCTCTGCCGCGGTCCACTCAGGCACGGCAGACGCTGGAGTGCGGGGCCTCATCAGCCGGCCCCGGTGAGCTTTTCGCGGCGTTCCGCAATGACCGCAGCGGCGCGCGGCGGCACCCCGCCAGACCTATCAGGCATCCGTTGTCCCACCCCGTCAAGTGCCTAGTTCTTCTCGGTTCTTCGCGTTGGCAAACCTCACGCGTTCGACTCCGATGACATGGTAAAGCGAGACCCCTTGGCCGAGTCCCCGACGGTGCTTCGTCACGCCCGGGACACCGCCGACCCCGAGGGCCAGCGTTGCCCGGCGCCTACCGGCGGCGACGACGGCAGGATTCAAAACCCGTGAAGCTGGGTATCGTCCCGAATGGTCCGTGTAATCCCACGCGCGGTCCTTTCGCCGAGGAGTATCCAATTGGGACGCGATGTATCCGCCTGGCCGGCCCTGCCCCGCAACGGCCGCGGGTCGGCCAGACGTGCGCCGGGCGGGTGACCCGCAGATGTACCTGGGCGTCATCGTCAACCCGAAAGCACGCAAGAACCTCGCTGCGCCGGGTGATCGCGCCGCCGAGCTGCGCGGCATCGTCGGCCGGTGGGGCGAGGTGCACGAAACCGCGTCCGTCGACGAACTCCGCACGACCGTGCAGCAGCTTTATCCCCGGGTTACCCACCTCGTGGGCGACGGCGGCGACGGCGCCCTGCACTGGTTGGTCAACGAAACGCGGCAGTGCGTGGCCGATCCGGAACGCTGGCCGGCATTTGTGCCCACCAACGGCGGCAGTGTCAACGCCGTCGCGCGCAAGGCGGGGATACGCGGGCGGGCCGATGCCATCGTCCGTGCTCTGGCGGCGGCCGCCGAGTCGGATCAGCCGCCGCCCGAGGTGTGCCTGGACACTTTGCAACTCGACGGCGAGACCGCCGACGGCGCGCCATTCCATCGCCTTTGCTTCGGGCTGGCCGCCGGAGGGGTCGGCAACCGGTTCTACGACAAGTACTATGCCAACCCCGATCATGGCCGCGCGGCCGTCGCGCGGGTGATCGCCCGCACGTTCGGTGACTACGTGACCTCCAAGGTTGCCCCGGGCCGCATGAACAGACCCAACTGGGCGGCCCACCTGTTCGCTCCGACCCACGCCCGCGTGGTCATCGACGGCGAGGAGGTCCCGACGCGAACCCACCGGCTGCTGCACGCCGGCGCGATCGACCTGCGTATCGGCGGTCCGTTCCGGCTCTTCCCGAAGGCCGCCGCACCCGGTGCGCTGCATTTCCAGGCCGGGGACACCAGGCCCTCCAGGATCGTCGCGCAACTTCCCGCGGGGCTCACCTACGGCAGCATCCGCGGTGATCGGGTACGCGATGTCAACGGCGAAGAAATGGTTATCGAGGCCGAGGACGAGCCGTTGTCGCCGATCATCGACGGCGAACGTTTCGTCGGCGTCGTCAGGATTGTGGCCAGCGCCGGGCCACGCGTCCGGGTGACGCGAGTAGCGCCTGCGCGTCAGCTGCCTCGGTGGTGACGTCAGCGCCTGGAGCGGATGGTGCGGGTGATCTGGGAGGACAGTTTGGGGTCGCTCAATAGTTGGTCGACGAGGGCGACCAGAACCTCTTGTCCGGTGACGCGGGCGAGACCGAGGCGGTCGGCGGCTTCTCGCTGCCAGATATCGAGGGCTCGGTGCTGGGCTGGGGAGAGGTCGACCGTTCGCCGGGTGCGCGCGGCGCGTGTCCGGCCGATTGTGACGGGTTCGGTCGGCGCCGCCGCGACCGACGAGGCGAATGGTGCGTCTGCGGTGTACGCCCGGAAGCGTTCGGCGTCGGCGTTGATGCGGTCGGCGCTGCTCATCGTGGTGCCCCCCTCGGCAAGCCATATCAGTATGTCAGTACTTCCGTTGCAGTATATCCGTAGATGAGGAGTTGCTGCACTATCACGGCGGTGCGGATTGGGGGGCCGGTCGCGAGCGGGGATGCGCAGGCCCGCGGGGTACCGCATCTGGTCGCTCCCGGCAGACGAGAGGTCCCAGCCGGTCGCCGGTGATGACGTTGCTGCAGATGTCACGTCGTGAGGCGCGCATAAGGGGTCCGGCGGAAGCCGCGAGCGCGGCCCGGCGGCGGACGGCGACGTGCGCGGATGTCGCCGACTCGGGCCGGCGCCATCGGCACGGCTAGCCCGATGCTGCCGGCGCGCCCGTCGGCACCGGCCGACGACGGGAGTGCCCAACACCGAGACGCCCGTCCACCACCGAGTGACTCGTTTTTCGCAGGTGGCATTGATAGCCAGTGGCACTGATAGCCGTTGCTGAAATGGCCGATAACAACAGAATGCCGGGCACTTACGGAGCCGATTTCAGTTTATAAATTAACTCGGGATGCCAAGCAGTAACATCGATTGAGAACGAGCTTGTTGCGGCAGACTCTATGGCGCCAGTCATGAAATACGGTAATACGGATCTCCGTATGTCAGTATCTTCGGACCTTGCTGATTTACCTGCTTGAATGCTGCAATTAGTGCTACTGAGATACTGAGAGACGTAAGTACGGAAATGCTTTGGCGATGCTGTGTTATGTGCTTGTCGGGCCGGAAGTCAAGCCTCATCCGAACATCGGTTATGTGCACCAATGCCTATTAATCGGCACGCGCCGGTGAGGTTAGTGCAAACCGGCATAAAGGGCACTGAAGTCTTTTGCTGTTATCGGCCCGCCGCGTTATGCTTGGCATTACCGATTGGTGAATGACGTGGTTCCGTCGATCCGGTCGAAGACCGGCTCGGAAAGGGGGAATGGCTCCTACCATGGAGACGCTTTTCGACTACCTGCGGATGTGGGAAGCACGCAAGCCGGACCAGACGCTCTACCGGTTCGTGGATGCCGAAGGCCGCGAGCTCGAGCACTACACCTATCAAAGCTTCGCCGAACGGACCCGCGAGCTGGCCGCCTACTTGCTTGCAGAGACCGGGCTGCGGCCGGGAGACCGGGCGCTGCTGGTTTACCCGCCAGGGCTGGAGATGGTGGCGGCATTCTTCGCCTGCGCTCGTATCGGCGTGATCGCCGTACCGGTCAGCCCGCCTTTGCCCATGGCGTTCGAAGCGGGCCTGGCCAAGCTCAGCTTCATCGCCCGGGACTGCCAGGCCAAGGCGGTGCTGTCGACCAGACAGCTCGAGTACGACTACCGCCTGCTGCTTGGGCACCGACAAGGCGGGCTGCCGTGGCCCGACGCCGCGCGGCCTCCGGAGCTACCGTGGTTCGCAACGGACGGCACCCGGGAGTTCGGCGGCGCCCCCGCGGCGGACACGCCCGGTCCGGTGCTCTTCCTGCAGTACACCTCCGGCTCCACCAGCGATCCCAAGGGTGTGATCGTCAGCCACGCCAACGTCATCGCCAACGGCTCGGCCTTCGCCGGCGGCGAAGTGGCCGTCAGCTGGCTCCCGCAGCACCATGACATGGGCCTGATCTCCGCTTACCTGTTCATATTGCTGCTCGGTGGGACCACGCATGCGATGTCGCCGGCTGATTTCCTGCAACGGCCGTCGGCCTGGCTCCGGCTGATCAGCCAGGTGCGCGCCACCCACAGCCCGGCGCCGAACTTCGCGCTGGAGTACTGCCTGCGTGAAGACAAGCTGCCCACCGACGAGCTGACCGGGATCGACCTGAGCAGCCTGGACAGCCTGCTCGTCGGTGCAGAGCCGTTGCGCGCCAACACATTTGCTCGTTTCCGACAGCGCTTCGCGCGCTACGGTCTGCGGCCCGACGCGCTGGCCGGCGCTTACGGATTGGCCGAAAACACCCTGATCGTGTCCATCCGGGGGCGCCAGACGCTGGCTTTGAACAAGCGGGCGCTGGGGCAGAATCTTGCCCGGGTCGAAAAGGCGCTGCCGGAGAACAACAACCAGGCCCGGGTCGTGAGCTGCGGCAAGCCCGTTGCCGGAAACGTGGTCCGCATCGTCGATCCCCACTCGAGGCAGGCCCTGGGCGAGGGCCGAATCGGCGAGGTGTGGCTGGACGGACCGTCCAAGGGCGGCGGCTACTGGCATCGTCCCGAACTCACCGCGGAGACCTTCACAGCCCGTATCACCGGCGATGCGGAGCGTACCTATCTCCGGACCGGCGATCTCGGTTTCCTCTACGAGGGCGAGCTGTTCGTCTGCGGCCGCAGCAAGGACCTGATCATCGTCCGCGGCGTCAACTGCTACCCCTCCGACATCGAGGCCGTGGTGGAGCGGTCGGCCGCGCAGGTTCGCAACGGCTGCGTCGCGGCCTTCTCGGTCGAGCAGGAGGAGCAGGAAGCGCTGGTCGTGGTCGCCGAGGTGCGTGACCAGCACTGCCTCCCGGACCCGAAGGCACTAGCGCGGTCGATCCGCCGCCACTGCCACGTCGATCCGCACACCATCGTGTTCGCGCCGCCGCGCAGCATTCCCAAGACCACCTCGGGCAAGATCAGGCGCGCGCAGACGCGGCGACTATGGCTCGACGGCAAACTGCCCGTGCTGGCGAGCCACACCCGCCGGACCCACCAGGAGCTGGGCGTCACCGCGGGTCCGCTGGAACGCTTCCGTCATCTCATGGAGAGCTACGACCTGACCGGCCAGGAGGACTGCTCCTTCGCCGATCTCGGCATCGACTCACTGGCCCTGGCCGAACTGCGCGCGGACCTGCAGTCGCTGCTGGACGAGCATGGCGCGGCAGAGCTGACCGAGGAGGTCAACACCCGCCTGCTGCAGCGCCTGACCGTCGCCGAGTTCTTCCGGCTGGTGTGGCAGTTCGGCGATGGGTCGGGCCAGCCGATCCACGCCCTGCGCCACGCGCTCGACCGGATTGCCGCCGAGTACGAGGCATACGAGGCCATGCAGATGCGCGTCGACGCGCGGCTGCCGCTGCCGGCGCTCCCGCCGGCGCGATCGGGCGCACCCAGCGAAATCCTGTTGACCGGCGCGACCGGGTTCCTGGGACCGTTCCTGCTCGCCAGCCTGCTCCGGCGGACGTCCTACACCATCCACGCGCTGGTCCGCGCCACCGATACGGCACACGGTCACGATCGGATCATCGCCTCGCTACGCCGGGCTCAGCTATGGTCGCCGGCCCTGGAGGCCGAAGTCCTGGCGCGGGTTCGGGTGATCTGCGGCGACCTGGCCGAGCCTCACCTGGGAATCGGTGAGGCGGGGTTCCGGCGACTGGCCGACACCGTGGACGGCATCGTCCACAACGGCGCCCTGGTCAACTATGTCCGAACCTACGACGCACTGCGTCCGGCCAACGTGATCGGCACCTGGGAGCTGCTGCGGCTGGCGCTGACCACACACCGCAAGAGCTTCCATCTGGTCTCCAGCACCTTCATCTACGGCTGGAGCACCATGCCGGTGGTCGGCGAGTCGTATGGGAACGAGGAGATGGCCGGGCTGGATTTCGGCTACTCGCAGACCAAGTGGGTCGCCGAGCAGCTGACGCTGGCCGCGCAGCGGCAAGGACTCGACGTGCGGATCTACCGGCCGTCGCTCATTTCGCCCACCAGCGCGGGCTTCGGCAGCCGAGACGACATCTTGGTGCGCCTCACCGCGTTCATGATCGAGCACGGCCTGGCCGTCGACGCGCACAACCAGGTCAGCCTGCTGCCGGCCGACCTGGTCGCCGATCACATCGTCGCGCTGATGGACCTGCCGGCCGAGACCGGCCATGTCTTCAACCTGACGGCGGATGACTACTACAACCTCACCGACATCACCCGGCTGTTATCCGAACGCTACGGTTACCGCTTTGCCTACCACGACATCTCGTCGTTCGCCGAGCAGTTGAACCGCCGGTGCACGCCGCGCGACCCGCTGTACCCGCTGGTCGATTTCCTGACCCGCTCCGCCGGCAAGATCGAGGCGATGCGCGACAAGCGCTACGACAACACGCGGTACCGGCAAGCCCGCACGCTGGCCAAGGTCGGGTTGCGCGAACCGGCCCTGGCCGACACGGTTGATGCGCTGGTCGAGTTCCTGCGGCGCGAGCAGCTGATCACCGAGGCTGAGGGCGAGGCGCAATGCAGTGCCTAGTCACACGCCGATTCCGTTGCGGTGCGGATAATTTGAGTACCAGGATGGCAAGCCCGACAACATCGAGCACTCGTTGGCACGCCGCAGCCGCCCAGGGGGATCACCATGTTCACTGTCGATGACCAGGCAGCCGGCCCGCATGACGCGTCACTGGATCACGAGCGAATCGTCCTTCAGGCGCGCGACGTCGAGTTCGATTGGGCGAAGCTGCCGTTCTACTACGTGCCCAACGAACCCTTCACCACCCACTTCTGCAATGTGCTGCACCTGCTGCTACCGGCGGGCGAAGAGTTCATCGTCGACGCGTTCAAGAAGGCGTTGCCGCTGATCAGGGACGACCAACTGCGGCTTGATGTACAGGGATTCATCAGCCAGGAGGCCCTGCATTCCCAGGCGCATTCCGGCGTGCTCGAGCACTTCGCCGCCCGGGGTATTGACGTGACACCGTTCACCGACCAGCTGCGCTGGCTGTTCGGCAAGCTGATCGGTGACCGGCCCCGCTGGAGCCTGCGACGACGGCAGAGCTGGTTGCTGGAACAGGTTTCGATCGTGGCGGCCATCGAGCACTACACCGCCATCCTGGGTGAATGGATTCTCGACACCCCGCAGCACGATGCCCTCGGCACCGATCCGGTGATGCTGGATCTGCTGCGCTGGCACGGCGCGGAGGAGGTCGAGCACAAGGCGGTTGCCTTTGACACCATGAAGCATCTGCGGGCCGGGTACTGGCGGCAGGTGCGTACCCAGCTGTTGGTCACGCCGGCGATGCTGTGGTTGTTCGTGCGCGGCGTGCGGTTCATGTACTCGGTCGACCCGCACCTGTCGCCGGGGACCAGGCCGCGCTGGCGAGATTACTTCGATGCGGCGCGGCGGGGTCTGGTGCCGGGGCCTTTTCAGTTCCTGCGAGTCATCGGCGCCTACTACACGCCGAGCTTCCACCCGTCCCAGCTGGGCGGGGTGGGACGCGCGGTCGAGTACTTAGCCCGATCACCCGCTGCCCGAGCGGCGCACTGAGCATCGAGGAGCCATGATTCGCACCACTGTGACCGCATCGGACGGCGTCGCGCTGGCCGTGCATGCCTACACCGAGATCGATCCGCGGTGCCCGACCATCCTGGCCATCCACGGCTACCCGGATAACCACCATGTGTGGGACGGTGTCGCGGCGGAACTCGGTCAGCGCTACCCCGGCAAATACAACGTCGTGGCCTACGACGTGCGCGGGACCGGCGAATCCGGACGACCGGCTGGCCGGTCGGGATATCAACTCCCCCAATTGGTTTCCGACGTCGGCGCGGTGATCGACGGCCTCGGCGTTGACCAGGTCCACCTGATCGGGCACGACTGGGGCTCGATCCAAGGCTGGACGGCGGTCACCGACGACACCGTGCTGGGCAAGATCGCCTCGTTCACCTCGATCGCCGGGCCACACCTGAACTATGCGGGCCGGTTTCTGCGCTCACCGCGCACGCCGCGCACCGTGGCCGCCGTCAGGCAGATCCTGGCCTCCTCCTACATCTGGTTCTTCCTGTGCCCGGTTGCGCCGGAGATCGCGATCCGGTCGCGGTTGCAAGTGAAAGTGTTTGAGGCCGTAGAGCGTATCGGGAGATCAAGCACCCGCAGCCGGCGTGGCGCGTCGCCCCGATCGCTCGACGACTACCTCAACGGGCTCAACCTCTACCGCGCCAACATGCCCGCACCGTTTCTGGCGCCGCCGGCGCAGCTGCCGCCGGCCGGCGTCCCGGTGCAGGTGCTGGTGGCGCGTCAGGACTATTTCGTGACGCCGGCCCTGCAGCGGTTCACCGGGTCCATTCCGGCCGAGGGCAGGGTCGTCCCGATCGAGGGCGGGCACTGGGTGGTTACCTCGCGTCCCGACGTCATCGCGCGGCTCGCCGGCGAGTGGGTCGACATGGTCACCGAAGGGGCGGCTCCGGCGGGTGAGTCCACCCGACCGCGCGCTGTGCGAGGCACACTCGCGCTGGTCACCGGGGCGGGCGCCGGGATCGGCCGGGCCACCGCAGTCGAGCTGGCCCGTCAGGGTGCGCGTGCCGTCGTGATCGTCGACCGAGACCTTGCCGGGGCCAACGACACCGCGGAGGCCGTGCGGGCAGCCGGCGCCGAGGCCGCGGTCCATCAGGTCGATGTCAGCGACGAAGCGGCCGTGAATGACCTTGCCGCACAAGTGCGCAACAAGCACGGCGTGGTCGACATCCTGGTCAACAACGCCGGCATCGGGATGGCCGGCCGGTTCCTGGAGACCACGTCGGAGCACTGGGACACCATCATCGGCGTCAATGTTCGCGGCGTCATCAACGGCAGCCGAGCGTTCGGCGCCCAGATGGTGGAGCGCGGCCAAGGCGGCACGATCATCAACGTGGCGTCGGCGGCGGCGTATGTGCCGTCAAAATCGATGGTCGCCTACGGCACCTCGAAGGCGGCGGTGCTGGCGTTGAGCGAATCGATGCGCGCCGACTTCGCCGACGAGGGCATCACCGTCACGGCGGTGTGCCCGGGCTTCGTCAACACCAACATCGCCAAGAGCACCGTCTATGCGGGGATGACGGCCGAGCAGCAGGAGCGCGCTCGCGAGAAGGCCGACGCCGCGTACCGGCGGCGTAACTACACCCCGGAGGCCACCGCCAAGGCGATTGTCCGAGCCGTCCGGACCGGCCCGGCGGTGCTGCCCGTCGCGGCCGAGTCGCGGCTCGGGTATACGCTGCGCCGCATCAGTCCGTCGCTGGTTCGGCTGTTCGCCCGCTTCGACATTCGACAGACGTAGGGATTACCCTGTGGCGCCGACTATTTGGAGCAGCAGACCCGCCGACCTGTACGGCCGGCGCAGCCGCGACCGGATGTTGACCGCATTGTGCGGGGTGGGCGCTCTCTTCGGCGGCTTCGCGTCGGCGTCGCGGTGGGCGCCGTCGCGGATAGTGCCGGTGCAGCGGACCACCGCCGCGGTGGTCACCAAACGCGAGCTGCTCACCCCGGACGTGGTCGCCTTGACAATGGCCGACCCGGAAGGCGGACTGCTGCCGTCCTGGACGCCGGGCGCGCACATCGATGTCCGGCTGCCTTCGGGGCGGCGCCGGCAGTACTCGCTGTGCGGTCCGCCGGGACGGCGCACCGACTATCGCATCGCCGTGCGCCGGATCGCCGACGGCGGCGGCGGTTCGATAGAGATGCATGACGCCTTCCGCGAGGGCGACACGCTGACATTCGAAGGCCCCCGCAACGCGTTCTATCTCGTCACCGACGAGCACGACGTGGTGTTCGTGATCGGCGGCATCGGGGTGACACCGATCCTGCCGATGATCCGGCTGGCCCATCAGCACGGAATCGATTGGCGCGCAGTGTATGCCGGCCGCAGCCGAGACTACATGCCGTTGTTGGACGAGGTGCTGGCGGTGGCACCGGATCGGGTCACCGTCTGGGCCGACGACGAGCGCGGCCGCTTCCCCACCGCCGAGGATCTGCTTGCCGACGCCGGGTCGACGACGGCGGTGTACGTGTGCGGGCCGACCGGAATGCTGGAGTCGGTACGGGCAGCGCGCGACCAACACGCCGACGCCCCGCTGCACTATGAGCGGTTCGGTCCGCCGCCGGTGGTCGACGGTGCTCCCTTCGAACTGGAACTGGCGCGATCGCAGCGGGTGCTCGCCGTGCCGGCGAACCGGTCGGCGCTGGGCGTCATGCTCGACCACGAGCCGGCGACCGCGTATTCGTGCCAGCAAGGGTTCTGCGGGACCTGCAAGGTCAAGGTGCTGGCCGGGAACGTCGATCACCGCGGGCGCGCCGCGGAGGGTGAGGACGAAATGCTGGTCTGCGTCTCGCGGGCGAAAGGCAATCGTGTGGTGATCGACGCCTGACTTCGACTGTGAACGTTGCGATTGGTTGGCCGACATTTCAGCTACACGTACTCGTTCCGTGAGAGGACAAGCGTCTCCGTGGGTGCGGAAATATCGACATAACAATGACCCGCACCGGTGGTGCTATGAATCATCGCCGCCAACAACTCGACGATTTCTATCGCCTTGGCATCGTCAAGCCGCCACAAGACCTTGTCGTCGTGCAGCTCGATGTCGGCCGCGCCGGGATCGATCAGGAATTCGTGGGTCTTCCCATCGTGGGCCATTTGCGACGACCCCTGGCGCTCAGCTTGAACCGGCGCTGCGAGTACGGTGTTCACCCCGGCGGTGTCCATGGCCAACAACACCGCGTCGTCACCGAAGTAGAACTTTGGTGCCAGTTCGGCACGAACTACGCTCATGGTTCTCATGCTTTCTCATGGGCAGCCGAAGCGGGACAGCGCACTCCGGTGTCTTTCCGAATCACGTTCATCCTCGATCAGAGGTGGATGCCTTTCTGGCAATCCCCTCGAACCGTAGAGACTTTGTTTGGGTGGGACGTGGTTGTGAGCGCCGGGCGTTTGGGCGGGCAGGGGCTTTGCTCCTGCCCCGTGCCGCTGCGCGGTGAGGGGCCGGAGAGGCTCCGGGGTCAAGGGCGGGCCGTAGGCCCGTCGCGCAGCGACGCATAGCGCCCTTGAGGCCGGAGGGGCGGCCCCGTAGCCTCGCCCGGGGCTCATCGGGAAGGACAGCGGCGGCGAAGCCGCCTTCATTTTCGGTCATGCCGCCCTCGGATCGCCGCTGTCGCCTGCGCTGCGCTGCTGGGC
>NZ_UPHQ01000080.1 GCF_900566055.1 Mycobacterium innocens | reverse complement strand
CACCTTGCCGCCTTGGCGGAACGTACGGCGCAGATACACCGATTCGTAGCAACGCTTCTCACCGGAGCCGGTCACGTGAGCCCTGCGCACTTTGGCTACGTGCACCTTCTCGTTACGGCGTGACATATAGGTAATCCTAGCCATCCCGACGAAGAAATCCCGTGAACGACACACTCTATTTTGTCTACATTTCTTGCGGGTCAACAGACTGAACCGCAGCTCACACCCCAGATCCACGCCAAAACCCGGATTAACTTCGGCTTAACCGGCAAGCCCGGTGAGTTTCTTTGCGGCAAAAGGACGATCGACGGCAAACGCCGGGACTACGTAGGCCTGGACCCACCAAGAGCGGGTTGCTTTGTCTTCCCACACGTCCACAGTGAGCGGCCACTCAAAGCCCACCGTGCCGACCATGCCGCGCTCGACGGCCCAGGCGGTGCCGGCAGTGACGCGCGGGTTGGCAAACATGCTCTCGATGCCCGCGCTCTTGAGCATGGCGTCGAGCCGGTCGCCATACGCCACGCGCAGGCTGTGCGCCTCATTTGGATGCACGACCAGCAGGTTGTGCTTGACACCGAGTTCCTGCAGGTCACTGGCCAGCTGGGCGGCCGACAGGTCGGCGGTCGGCAGATCGGCTGAGGGGGTCAACCCGTCCAGTGGGCCGATCGTCACCAAGGTCGACCAGTCGTTGCCGGGCACAACGTTGGCGCCGGTAACGGACGCAGTCAACTCAGCCATGCCCCGCACGTCGAGCTTGCGGGTGATGGTGTTGGCCAGCTGCGTTGTCTGCTGATCAAGGTAACTGACGTTGTTGCGCGTGATCTCCTCGATACCGACCTGGAATTTGCCGCCCCAATCCTCGACGAGCGCGAGCTTCGGGTCGGGGTCGACGCCTTCAACGGTGCGGTATTCGCTTCGGGGAGAACGCTTTTCCACGTCCGAGGTAAAGAAGTCTGAGGCCTGGATCACGTTGTACAGGAAGCCGCCAGCCTCCACCTTGAACCCGGCTATGTTGTAGAACTTGTCCAGCAAAATCTGATCATCCGCTAGCTTGGCGATGCGCGACCGGATGTACTGGGGCTGCTTGAGTGCGATGTCGACGGTGAGCCGGCGGCCAGACAGCTCGGGAATCAATGCGTTGACCATGTGCGGTTCCTGTTCGTTAGTAAAGGGAGATTTCGGCGTCGGCGCCCGAGGCGGCGCCGGTGATGGCGTAGCCCACGGCCACGCCCGCATCGAGGGTGACGGCCTTGCCGGCGCTGCCCACCTCGACTTCGGCGCCCGCGACGACGATGCCGGCGGTCGTCACCTTGACCACGCGGCTGTTGCCGCGGGCGATGGTCACCAACTCACCGCTGGCAGCGTCGTTGGCCGCAACCCCGCACACCCGCCCCGCCGCCGTAGCGGTCACCACGTTGATGTTGCCGCCGCCGGTGCGGTTGCCGTTGATCTTGAGAAACGTGCGGGCGGTGATACTGCCGCCCGCTTCGCCGGTGATGTCCTGGCCCGGGTTATACACGGAAATGTTCTTCAAGGTCGTGCTCATCGAATCCCCTTCGAGGTGAGAAGTTGGGTACGGCGCCGCCGTGCGGCGGCCACCTTCACGGCGCGGTCACATGCCACGCGTGCGGCGTACAGATCCTCGACGTCAGCCAGCGACTTGAGCGACGTCACTGCTGGGCCGTACGCGCCAAGTAGTGCCACGGCCGTAATGACCATCGGCCACTCATGGCCGCTCTGGTCCCGGTAGTCGTAGATCGCCTCGACGCTGCGGCCGGGGTAGGCCCACGGCATGATCTCGGCGAGCTTGGCCGGCACACCCACGAAGTCACCGATCAGCGTTTGCCCGTCGGCCGACACTCGCATGTTGTCGATCACCCCCATTGCCGGGTCACCCTCGCCAAGAGGCTCGACATGCCCGAGCTTGAGCGCCGGGCGGTGCACCACGCCAGCCTTAAATGCCTCGACGGCACTTACCAGATCCCGTGCGGTGGTGCGCATCACGCCGGTCTTGGCGTCCCATCGGCCGACCTTGATCAGCTCGATACCGCGCAAGGTCCGCACGTCAGGCATGATCAGCTCCGCTTGCCCGCGCGCCGCTCGGCGCGCTCGACGACCAGCAGGGCCGGGAGCAGGAGCCGGCCGCCGACGCGGTGCGCGGGTAACTTACCGCGGCGGACCAGATCGCGGACGCCGTTGGGCCCGATGCCGAGGATCGCCGCGGCTTCTCCGGTGTCCAACAGGTCATAGCGGGCAGTGTGCGCCGAATCCTGCTGGCTGCCAACTTCTCTGGCGTCGACGCGGCATGTCGCGGGATTATCACTGGCGCAGGAAACAGATTTCCGAAGCTGCCCGATGAACTGATCGAGCCGAGCCGTCGGGGTCCGATCGACCAACAACGCAGCGAACGCGGCTAGCGCATACCGCACATCCGCCACGCTGAGCACCACCCCGTCAACCCGCTCGATCATGGCTGCTGCCTCAGCTTCAACCACAGCCGGCCGATCTCGACGCCCAGGGCCGCGATAGGTCGCGGGCCGAACTCGTGCAGCAGCAGCGCGATTTCGTCGCGCCGGTCCCCAGGGTCGACGCCCTCAATGTCCATCGCACTCAGGAGTGCCTGCACCTGGCGATCGTCGCCCCGGGTGACAGCGGCGAGCAACTGCGCTGAGCGCCAACGCAAATGCAACAAATCGGTTGTGTCACTGAGCATGCTGGACGCCACTGCGTAACTCGTCGACTGCCGCGACGAGCTGCCGGGCGAATTCGACGGCCTCATCAGCCAGCGCTGTGAAGCGGAAAACCCCGATCTGGATCTGGATTCGGCCACTGTTGCCGGGCCAGGCACGCGCCCGAATATCTCGCACCCCATTCTGTTTCATGCTCAAATCACCGCCCGGCAAAATCCGCACAAACCGTCGTCGCCGTCGGGCAGTCCCCTGACACACTCGGTGCACAACGGCTGGATCGTCGGCTCATCGTCGCCGAGATGGCCCGGATCGCCGCCGACCACGATTTCGAGGTAAGCGAAGTTCATCTCGTCGTCGTTGTCATCAGGTTCGCCCATAACAAGGGTTTCCTTTCCCTCCAATTGGTTGGGACATGGAAATCACACGCCCAACCCCCCTTGCGACCTCGACTTGGTTACGGCACGCGGAATGCCACCCAATGAGCCGAGCGGGTCCGCGAGCTAGGTGGGGGGGCACGCCGCTGACCCCCACCCGACTGTGGGGTGGTGCGGGCAGTGGCAACGGGTCGTCGCCGGGCCGTCGCGGCGCCTGCCGGTGTCCGCGCGGGGTCGGTGCCGGATCGCCGGGCGGTGCCGGCGGGCGGGTTGGGGTGCGGCCGGCGCGGGGCACGTAGATGGCGGTCAGACCGAAGGGTAAGGCGATGGTGTCGGCGGTGGTCATGACCGGCCTCCGGTGTTTGCTGCGCCGGCCAAATGGCAGCGCTCGCAGTGGCCGCGGGCCACCGACGCCGGGGCGTACATGTCCTGCCCGCATAGGGAGCACGGCACCACGGCCAGAGATGGCCCGTATCCGTGACCCGTTTCCCCGTGTGACCCGTCGCTGCTGGTCAGAGCACCATTTTTGGACGGGTCAGAGAAAAGCCCGTAACCAGTCTCTGACCCGTCTGACCCGTCTGACCCGTCACTGACCCGTTGACCCGTGTCTGACCCGTCTGATTTTTGGCCGCTGACCTGTGGTGACGGGTCAGACGGGTCAGACGGGTCAGATTTCCGGGTTTTGTCTGGCGGGGTGATGGTCCAGCGAGTAATGCCGTCCTCAGTACGGCCGCCGTCATGCTCGACAGTCCACCCTTGCGTCCGTAGTGCCGGGGCATGCCTCGTTAGCTGGGTGGTGACGACACGGGCGTTGCGGGGCCAGTCGCGCGGCCGGCGCCAGCTCTTATCCTCCGGGGTCAGCCCGCCGAGAATCTGCCGGGATGTCAGCCTGTCAGCTCGGTACCGGTTGGCCACCAGCTCGGCCACGAACGAGTCCGACGCCAAGCTGTCCGCGGCCAACCGCGTGGCACGGTCCCGATAGCGTGCCAGGCCGTCGCTGCCGGCTATCTCGTCCATACAGGCCAGCACGCGCGCGTAGTCGGCCATCCGCGGCAGACCGCCGGTCACCGTGACGGTGTCCAGCCGCTGGTGCACCTTGGCCGCCAGGTCGAGCAGACCGCCCAAGATCAGCGGGCAGTGGATGCGCCACCCCCGATCTAGATCGGCCTCGCTGCGGCGCTTATCGGGCGTGACACACCCCAGCTCGACCAGCGCCAGCCGATCAGACAGGTCACCGGCCAGACCGCCCAAGTCGATGCCGTTGAGCAAAACGACCCGCCGGAACTTCAGGACGGCCAAGTCGGCGTCGGTGTACAGGCGCCGCTTGGTCAGCGCGTCGCCGGTTGCCGCGCGACACAAGGCATCCGACCACCACGGTGGCACGGTCGACACGTTGTCGACGGCGACCATCCACGATCCATTTGCGGCCGTCACCCACTGATCGATGTCGCGCGGGGGCATGCGCAGCGGCGCTATCGACGGATCGACCAGCGACACCAGGCGTTTCGCTGTTGTGGACTTGGCCGAGCCATGCTCGGCCACAAGTGCCAGGATGACGTGCGGGGCGCCGGGCTGGATGAGCGCGGCCACTAGGACCGCCAGCAGCACTGGCCGGTCGGTCTCGGCGATGTTGATGTGGCGCCACAACAGGCTCACGTCTCCGCCGGCCACTGGGTCGCACATGCTCGCGGTCAGCTCGGTGCGCCGGAACATCACCGGGGCTGTGTCGGCGAGACGCCATGCGCCGCCGCTGATCTCGATGACCCGATCAGCCTGGTTGGCGGTGTCGATGTACACCGTGCCGCCATGCTCGGCGACCCGCAGATGCAGTGTGCGCGGCTGCTTCTCGGCCGCGAAACCCTCTATCGTCGCGCACGCATCCGACAGAGCCTGCGACGACGGCGCCACATCGAACCGGCGGAAGTAGCTGCGGGCCAGCGCATTGCGCAACCCGAGCTTGCCGCCGCGCAACGGCAGCGCAACATGCGGGGCGTAGGGATACGTACCATACGGCTGTCCGTCGTCACTGACGCCGAGCTGATAGTCGGCCAGCGCCATGTCGACGAGCTGCGATGCCTGCGAGCGCTTTTCGGCGGCGGCCATCAGATCACCACCCGCGGGATGTACGCCCCGCTGCGTACCGCGTCGGCGTGCCGGCGGATACCGCGCGCCACCGCACCCCAGTCCTCGGCCGCGGATATGTCACGTGACGCCTCGGCCCGCGCCTCCTGGGCGGTCTCTACCCGCAGCGCCCAGTGCTGGGCGGCGTCGTAGACGGCCGCGACCTTAGCCGGGTCGGTGTCGTCGAGCTGACACCAGGCCGGCGTGCCGATCATCGGCCACGACACGGCCGCGGCCAGCAGCGGCGACACATACAGGTGGACGTCCCACCAGCCCACCTGGTGGGATATGATGGCTACAGATGTGTGGTCATCGGTGGGCCGGTCCTGTGGCGGGGCCGGCCTTCTCACGTCGTCAGGCGGCATGGTCACGCCGCACCGCCGAACGGCTTCATCGCGGCGTCTATCTCGTCAACGCGTAGTCGCACCAGTCGCCGGCCGGATCTGTATCCAGTCAGCCGTCCATCGGCGATCATCATTCGGATGCAGCGATCGGTTACACCGAGATACTCGGCGGCCTGCTGGATCGAAATGTATTTGTGGCGAATTGTATCGGACACAGCGAAACTAGCCTTTCTTCGGCTGTTTCGGCTGCCTACACCTAATCCCGGTCTCACGATCCGGGCTTCCGCGCACCGCGGGGCTTGCAAGCTAGTCTACGGGATCATCGCGGAATATCACGTATTGTCGTCGGGTGGCGTGTGTCGCACCGGCAAGGATCCTGCGGATGTCAGCGACCGTGGCATCAGGGTCAGGCACATCGACAAGGCCATGAACAGGACAGACGATGTACCCCAGGACTTCGATCGGGATAACGACAGACGCGGCGTTGTACCGCTTTGCCACTCGGGTATCAGGGCCGACGTAACGGATCGTTTCGGCGTCCAACTCTTCAAACTTGCGGGTTTGCTGCTCAGCCAGCGTCTCGCCGATCTTGGCATCTCGTAGCACCGTACCGGGCGGGAATCCCAGGCTTTCCTCGGTAACACGGGGAGTGAACGTTACGGTACGCTCACCAAACCTGGTCAACATCAACGCAATTACGTCGTCACCATCAGTCTTGACTTCTCCGACTCGGCTCCCGCATCCATTAATTCCGCAGCGCAGTACCAGTGTTGGCGGCATCTTTTCGTGAGTACGCCACCACTCCGCATGCCAGGGAAATAACGAGCTGAGATTACCTGTCATCGTGACTCAACTTACTATCGGCGAGTTTACTTAGGAGCGCGGCGATTTCGCGGTCGCGGCCCTGTGTGGCGTGTTGGTAGCGCATTGCGGCCTGCGGTGTGGAATGTCCGAGTCGGGCCATCAATTCGGCCAGTGTGGCCCCGGTTTGCGCGGCAAGCGTGGCGCCGCTGTGCCGTAAATCATGCCAGCGCAGATCGTTTCGCTTGGCTACGGTTCGGGCCTTGTAGTAGTGCCGGTTCAACGTCGAAGGCTGTAGATGGCCGCCGTTCTTGGCCGGGAACAAAAGTGCGTCGTTGCCGCGCGCGACGTGCTGCGCCAGGTGCGCTTTCACTGCGGGAAGGATGTGTGGCGGCATCGCAACGTCACGAATACCGGCGTCTGATTTCGGGTCACCGACCAACCATCCGCCGTCGACCCGCACGGCCGCACGCTGGATCCTGACCACGCTCTCTTTCAGGTCGATGTCGCCGCGGCGCAGCTCGACAAGTTCGCCGAACCGCAGCGCACACCACGCCGCCAGCGGCACCATGAGCCGGTATTGGTCGGGCATTGCTGCCTCGATCGTCGCTAGTTGTTCAATGCTTGCCGGTTTGGGTTTGATCTTGCGGGTCACCGTGCCGGCCCCCCGGATCGCGCACGGGTTTACCTCGATCAGGCGGTCCCGGATGCGGGCCGTTTCCAAGATCGTGCGCAACAGCGAATAACAGTGCGCCCGCATGGTCGGTTGATCGGTCAGCGTCTGTGCGTACCACCGGTCTACCGAGGACATGGTGATGTCGCGGATCGGCTTTTTGCCGAAAGTGGGCTTGATGTGGTCGTCGAGCAGCTTCTCGTAGTGGGCGATGGTGCGGGGGCGTAGCGGTCGGCCCTTGACCATGCGGGTGGCGACCCAGCGTGCGGCGTAGTCCTCAAACTTCTCGGCGGCGGCTTTCTTCCGCTGGGCCGCCGTGCGCTTCTGTTCACCGCTGGCCGGCGGGGACCAAAGTTCGCGATCGATTTCCCGGCGGCGGTCGGTCAGCCATGCTTCCGCGTCGATCTTGGCGGCAAAGGTGCTCGGAGCTTCATAGAGCTTGCCGTCGGGGCCGGTGTAGGAGGCTTTCCAGCGACCGCTGCGGAATTGACGCAGGCGTCCGAAGCTGCGCCGGGTCGAACGTGGTGGCGGCTTCCTGGGGCTCACTGCCCGGCGTTACTGTTGCACCACATATGCACCACATCAGCTTACATCAGACGGTAGCTGTTTCCGCTTGCTTCCGCTTGCTTCCAGCGGTACTGTTTGGCGTATCAGCAGCTTAACGACCTGTTGATGCAGGTAGAACACACAATCGGAAGTTTGCTCAGGCGCAAATTCAATCCCAGTATCGCGCACCAGTGTTTGTGCAGGTCAGGGGGCATTTATGCGCCTGACAGCGCCAGTTACGTGCCCACAAGCGCCGTCAGTCGCAGCACGACGACACGTCGAGTCGGCACGCACATGACGCACGAATCGGCACGTCGGCGCGCGCAACAGCCAGCCTGAGCTGCTGGCCGATGAGCGCGGCTTCGGCGGTACGGCCAAGCCGCTGCAGGCATTCGTGGTACCCGTGCAGGCTCCAGACGTTGCCGGGGTGCTGGCAGGGTCTGGCCAAGGTGGGGTCCAGACCGAGGTCGGCGGCATAGACGGCCGCCGCTTCTTCGACGTGCCCCTGCTCGAGCAGCAGCGCACCATACGCATGCCGAGTGGGCTGCATCCAACCCCACGGCTCGTCGTAGGGCAACGTGTCGTCCAACTCGACGGCGCGTCTCAGATGGCCGAACGCCTCGTCGAAGCGCTCTTCGCGGTAGGCGATTTCACCGTCGAGCATGGCAGCGGCCACGGCCAGGATGTCTCGACTGGTGTTGTTGAACAGGCACCGCGAGCACGGTATCCGCGCATGGGCCTTGGTGAACGCGCCGCGCTCGGCAGCTGCCTGCGCCAGTTGACCGGTGGCCGCCAGCGCGACTCCCCGTCCGTAGTGAATCGTCGCCGTCGTGGTGCAGTACAGGTCCTGGTTGTCCGGCAGCGGCTGCGCGATCAGCTCGTCCCACCGGCCGAACCGCACCAGCACGTGCGTCCGCAACGCCACGAACGCTTCGAGCCAGTCGGCCATCGGCGGGGATTCGATCAACAGCAGCTCGGCCGTCAGCTGACCGGCGAGCTCGTCGGCGGCCTGCAACGCCATCTGCAGCCGGCCTTCCAGCATCGCCGAATAGACGATGAAGTGCAGATCGTGCGCGCGGTACAGCGAGTAGAAGTTCAACGGGCCCTCGCGGCTCACAAAGCGCCGGTCTGCTTGTACCGCAGCAAGATTGGCCGTCACCGAGCTGCGATAATCGCCGCACAGCACGTCGATGTGGCTGGGCATGTGCTGCAGATGCCCGGCGTCAGGCACCAGGCCGCGCAGCAAGTCCGCCGCCGGCAGGGCGTCCTCCGGAGTCGCCGACATCTCCATGGTGTGCAGGTACAGATGCAGGATCCCCGGGTGTTCGCGACCGGCCGGCGTCGCCAGCGCCGCATCGAGGATCCGCTTGGCCTCCACCACCCGCGAACCTGCCGCCGGCTCACCGGTCGCGGTGTCCCACAGGGCCCACGCAGTGACATTCACCAGCGCGTCGGCGGCCAGGGCTTGCACGTCGACGTCGTCGGGGTAGTCAGCGGCCAGCGAAGTCATCGCGTCGGCATAGGCGATTACGCCCGCATGCAGGTCGCCGACGGGAAAGCGGGTCCACAGCGCGGCGATCAGGCCTTGCTCCACCGGAGTGGCCCGGCCGCGCTCGGCCAGCTGGAGTTCCGCACGCGCGCGGGCCAGCGACCCGCTCAGGTCGACCGGGTCGAACGCGTCCCACGCCTTGTTGTAGTTGGGTCCGACCGCATAAGCGATTCCCCACCGCGCGATGGCCAGCTCCGGGTCGAGTGCCAGGGCTCGCTCGAAGCACCGAACGGCCTCTTCGTGGTTGAACGCATACGCCCATATCAGCCCGCGGTCGAACCAGAGCTGCGCCTCCGCGGAAGAGGTCTCGATTGGCCGGTGATAGGAGCCGAGGTCGAAATACTCGGCAGTCATTCCCGCACCATAGCGCGCTCCAAGGCCGAAGCAGCTCTCGCCGAACGTGCATCTGGCGACGCCCACCCGGCGTGTCGCGTCGTCAGATGCACACTCGGTGCTCCCACCGCGCCGCGAAGGATTCGATCACCCCTCGGCCGCAGGCGTTCAGCCCCCGCTGTCGGGTTTGCCGCTGCCTGGCAATTGCTCGGGGCAGTAAACCCCGGCCGCGATCGCGGTGAATCTGGCGGCGTTGGGCTGCGTCAGCTGCGGGCTGAGGCCTTGCAGGTATGTGACGACCTCGATCGCCGACTTACCCTCCTTAGCCATGTCGCACACCTTCTTGCCGGTGGCGATCGTCGCGCCGGCGTTCTGGTAGGTGATGCCGGCAGCTCCCAGTGCCACCAGGAACGCTTGATCTTGTTTGTCGTCGGCGCGCGCGGGCGCTGCCAAGCCGATGACGACGGCAACGCCGGCCAGCACCAGTAGGAGTCTCATGACCTCCGAATTGTCCCAAAGCCACCGGAGAGCATGCACGTCGCGCGGCGAACGGAAGGTGAACTTTGAATGATTTCGCGGGCCAAGACCTGGTGCCGTGTCCGGCCCTCGCCAGTGACAGCAGGCCCGGCAAGACGCCCGACGGGCGACCCCTCCCCTACCCGTTACGGCATGTGCAATCATGCGAAGGTCCCCGAATAGGGAGCCGAGGAGGCACCGATGCAGCGCTGGCTGATCATCCTTTCCACCTTCCTCGTCGCCGCAGCGGGTGTGCTGGCGCCAGCCACTCCCCGCGCGTGGGCCGGCGACGCACCCATCGGCCACATCGGTGACACGCTGCGGGTGGACACCGGCACCTACGTCGCCGACGTGACCGTCAGCAGCGTCGAACCCGTCGACCCACCACCCGGCTTCGGCTACACGCGCAGCGGCGTCCCGGTGAAGAGCTTCCCCGGCAGCGCGGTCAACCGGGCCGACGTGACGGTCCGCGCCGTCCGGGTGCCCAATTCCTACATCATGGCGACCAACTTCAGCTTCGACGGAGTCACCCAGTTCGCCGACGCGTACAAGCCGCGGCCCTGCGACGCACCCGATTGGCTGGACGCCGCGCTGGGCAACGCCCCGCAGGGCGCGATCGTCCGCGGCGGAGTCTATTGGGATGCCTACCGTGACCCGGTCTCCGTCGTCGTCCTGCTGGACAGAAAGACCGGCCAACACCTCGCCCAGTGGAACCTGTGACCTGACCGTTCAGATCACCCCGACGGATTCCGCCGACGCGGCCGAGTTGGCCGCCGTTGCCGCACAGACCTTTCCGCTGGCCTGTCCGCCGTCGGTGGCCCCGCAACACATCGCGTCCTTCATCGACGCGAACCTGTCGGCGATCCGGTTCGCCGAGTATCTGAGCGATCAGGGGCGCGCCGTTCTGGCCGCCCGGGACCAGGGCCGAATTGTCGGTTACGCCATGCTCGTTCGCGGTATCGACCGTGATGACTCAGCCGAGCTGTCAAAGCTCTACGTAATACCCGACTTTCACGGCAAGGGTGTGTCCTCGGCGTTGATGAATGCCGCGTTGTCGACGGCCGCCGCGTGGGGCGTTCACCGGGTGTGGCTCGGAGTGAACCGGAAAAATGTTCGCGCCCAACGTTTTTACCTCAAGAATGGCTTCACCGTCAGCGGAGCCAGAACGTTTCAGCTGGGCAATCACCAGGAGCACGACTACGTCATGACCCGGCCCGTCACCGGGCAGTCAGCGCTAACAGGCGTGACGTGGCCCGCAGATACTTCTTGCGGTAGCCACCAGCCAGCATCTCCTCGCTGAAGATGGTGTCCAGCTTCGCCCCGGAGGCCACCACCGGAATGCCGGCGTCATACAGGCGATCGGTGAGCGCAACCAGCCGCAGCGCGACGTTTTGGTCGTCGATGCCGTGCACGCCGGTCAAGAACACCGCCGTCACCCCCTCGATCAACGTCAGATAACGCGACGGATGCATGGTGGCCAGGTGTGCGCACAGGGCGTCGAAGTCGTCGAGGGTAGCCCCGCGGACGGAGGCGGCCCGCGCGGCCACGTCCGCATCCGACAACGGCGGCGGCGCCGGCGGCAGGCCACGATGGCGGTAGTCCGGCCCCTCGATCCGTACCGTGGTGAAAATGCTTGCCAGCGTGTGAATCTCACGTAAGAAGTCCTGGGCGGCAAAGCGACCCTCGCCCAGTTGCTCGGGCAGCGTGTTGGACGTGGCGGCCACCGACACACCGCGTTCGACCAGCGCGGAGAGCATCCGCGAGATCAGCGTGGTGTTACCCGGGTCATCCAGCTCGAACTCGTCGATGCACACCGCGGTGTAGTGCGCCAGCAGGTCGATGCATTCGGCGAAACCGAACACGCCGGCCAGCTGAGTCAACTCCCCGAAGGTCGCGAACGCCTTGGGGCGCTGTCCCGGCAGCTGGTAATAAGACGATGCCAGCAGATGGGTCTTGCCCACCCCGAAGCCGCCGTCCAGGTACAGGCCTATCCCGGGCAGCACCTCTCGCTTGCCGAACAGCTTCTTGCGGCCCGCCCGCCGCTCGACGGCGTGCCGGCAGAACTGCTGACAGGCCAGCACCGCGGCAGCCTGAGTCGGCTCTGCGGGATCGGGCCGATACGTCGCAAAGCTCACCTCGGCGAAGGTAGGAGGCGGCCGCAGCTGGGCGATCAGCCGTTCAGGCGACACCGAAGGATGCCGATCCACCAAGCGGCCCACCCGGCCGCCGGCTCCCGCAGCGGCGGACCCGTGCATGCTGGCACTGTAGCGGCGTGCTGCAATCACACTCATGCCCGACTTCGGGGCCGGCCCGGCCGCCGGCATCCGCCTGACGCTGCTCGGATCCGACCGCACACTCGACGAAGCCGACCTACCCGAGCTCTACGGCTACCCGGCGGACACCAACCGCACCTGGGTACGGGCCAATTTCATCAGCAGCCTCGACGGCGGCGCCACCGTCGCCGGCACCAGCGGCGGGCTCGGCGGGCCGGGCGACCGGGTGGTGTTCCTCCTGCTGCGTGAACTGGCGGACGTGATCGTGGTGGGCGCGGGCACAGTGCGCGTCGAGGGCTACTCCGGCGCTCAGCTCGGCGTCGCCGCACGCGGCCAGCGACAGCTGCGCGGCCAAAGCGAGGTCCCGCAACTGGCGATCGTCACCGAGTCCGGTCACCTCGCCCGGGATCTGGCCGTGTTCACCCGCACCGAGGTGCCACCTCTGGTGCTCACCGCCACGGCGGTGGCCGACGAGACGCGACGGCGCCTGACCGGCCTCGCCGAGGTGGTCGACTGCTCTGACACCGATCCGGCCAAGGTCGACGAAGCACTGCTGCTGGCCAGGCTTGCCGAGCGCGGTCTGCGTCGTATCCTCACCGAGGGCGGACCGATACTGCTCGGATCGTTCATCGAGCGCGGCTTGCTCGATGAACTGTGCCTGACGATTGCACCGTTCGTGGTGGGCGGTCTGGCCCGGCGCATTGCCGCCGGACCGGGGCAGCTGCAGACCCGAATGCGCTGCGCCCACCTGCTCACCGATGACGCCGGTTATCTGTACACCCGCTACGTCAAAGCCTGACGTTACTGTGGTCGGCATGAGTCGGCGCATCACGTCCGCAACAGTCCTGGTCTCGATGGCCTGCTCGGTGACCACGGTGCTGACCGGCTGCGTCCCGGTCCTCGGCGCCAACCCGCGCTTTGCCACCTATAGCGGTGCCAAACCCCAGGGCGTCGCCACCACCGCACCACCCCTCAGCGGCCCGCCACCGATCGCCGCTCCCAAGAACGATCTGTCCTGGCGCGACTGCACGTCTCAGGTCTACGGGAACGCGGCAATCCCCGCCGCTCCGGGCATCAAGCTGGACTGCGCCACCTTCGACTCCGACCTCGACCCGGTCAACGGTGGGTCCGGGTCGGTCACCATCGGCGTGGTCCGCGCCCGCTCGGGCCAAACCCCGCGTGACGCGGGACCGCTGGTTTTCACTACCGGTTCGGATCTGCCGTCGTCGACGCAGCTGCCGGTCTGGTTGTCACATGCGGGCGCCGACATACTGCGCAGTCACCCGATTGTCGCCGTCGACCGCCGTGGCATGGGCATGTCGAGTCCGATTGATTGCCGCGACCACTTCCAGCGCGACGAGATGCGCGATCAATCGCAGTTCCAGACCGGCGACGATCCGGTGGCCAACCTCTCGGCAATCTCGAACGAGGCCACCACGAGCTGCACCGACGTCATCGCACCTGCCGATTCCGCCTACGACAACGGACACGCCGCCTCCGACCTCGAGCGACTGCGCAATCTGTGGGACGTGCCCGCACTCGCGCTGGTCGGCATCGGCAACGGTGCACAGGTGGCGCTCACCTATGCCGGCTCGCGCCCGGACAAGGTGGCCAGGCTGATCCTCGACTCCCCGGTCGCTTTGGGTGTCAGCGCCGAGGCCAAGGCCGAGCAACAGGTCAAAGGCCAGCAGGCGGCGCTGGACGCGTTCGCGGCGCAGTGCGTCGCGGTCAACTGCGCCTTGGGCCCGGATCCAAAAGGTGCCGTAACCGCGCTGCTGAACACGGCTCGCTCGCTGCGGGGGCCCGGGGCCTCGGTCGCGTCGATCGTCAACGCGATCACCACCGCGCTGGGCTTTCCGACCGGCGACCGCATCAGCACCACCACCACGCTGGCCAACGCACTGGCGGCCGCCCGCGCCGGTGACATGAATCAGCTGTCCAACTTGATCAATCGCGCCGATGGCCTTCAGGACACCGACGGCCAATTCGTCAATTCGTGCAGCGACGCGGTCAACCGCCCGACCCCGGACCGGGTACGCGAACTGGTGGTTGCCTGGGCGAAGCTCTATCCTCAGTTCGGCACGGTCGCCGCGCTCAATCTGGTCAAATGCGTGCACTGGCCCACTGGTTCGCCGCCGCAATTGCCGAAGGACCTCAAGGTCGACGTCTTGCTGATGGGGGTGCAAGACGACCCGATCGTCGGCGTCGACGGGGTTGCGCAGACGGCGGCCACCGTCATCAACGCCAACGCCGCGAGCAAGCGGGTGATGTGGCAGGGCATCGGCCACGGTGCCAGCATCTATTCCTCCTGTGCGGTGCCGCCGCTGGTCGGCTACCTCAACGACGGCAAGCTGCCCGGCACCGACACCTACTGTCCCGCCTGACACCTGCCGGCCGGCAGCTCCGGTGTACGGTGCGCTGGTGACGGCAGCTGACTCAACTCGAACCCGCCTACGCGAATCGATGCTGGCCGCATTCCGTCCCCGCACCGGCGCACCGAGCACGGCGTCGATCGTGCGGGCGGCGCTCTGGCCGGCAGCCATTCTGTCGGTGCTGCACCGCAGCATCGTGTTGACCACCAACGGCAATATCACCGACGACTTCAAGCCGGTCTACCGCGCGGTGCTGAACTTCCGGCATGGCTGGGACATCTACAACGAGCACTTCGACTACGTCGACCCGCATTACCTCTATCCGCCGGGCGGCACGCTGCTAATGGCACCGTTCGGGTATCTGCCCTTCGCGCCGTCGCGCTACCTGTTCATCTCCATCAACACCGTGGCCATCCTCGTCGCGGCGTACCTGTTGCTGCGGATGTTCAATTTCACGCTGTCCTCGGTGGCCGCGCCTGCCCTGCTGCTGGCCATGTTCGCCACCGAGACCGTGACCAACACCCTGGTGTTCACCAACATCAACGGCTGCATCCTGCTGCTGGAGGTGCTATTTCTGCGGTGGCTGCTCGACGGCAGAGTCAGCCGTCAGTGGTGGGCTGGGTTGGCCATCGGGCTGACGCTGGTCCTCAAACCGCTGCTGGGTCCGTTGCTGTTGCTGCCTCTACTGAACCGCCAATGGCGGGCGGTGGTGGCCGCCATCGTGGTTCCCGTCGTCGTCAACCTGGCCGCTCTGCCACTGGTGAGCCACCCGATGGACTTCGTTACCCGGACACTGCCCTACATCCTGGGCACCCGCGACTACTTCAACAGCTCGATCCAGGGCAACGGCGTGTACTTCGGCCTGCCGACGTGGTTGATCGTGTTCCTGCGGTTGCTGTTCACCGCGCTCGCGATGGGCAGCCTGTGGCTGTTGTACCGCTACTACCGCACCCGCGACCCGCTGTTCTGGTTCACCACGTCGTCGGGCGTGCTGCTGTTGTGGTCGTGGCTGGTGATGTCGCTGGCCCAGGGCTACTACTCGATGATGCTGTTCCCGTTCTTGATGACGGTGGTGCTGCCCAACTCGGTGATCCGCAATTGGCCGGCGTGGCTGGGCATCTACGGGTTCATGACGCTGGACCGCTGGTTGCTGTTCAACTGGATGCGGTGGGGCCGCGCCCTGGAATACCTGAAGATCACCTACGGCTGGTCGCTGCTGTTGATCGTGACATTCACCGTGCTCTACTTCCGCTACCTGGATGCCAAGGCCGTAAACCGGCTGGACAGTGGTATCGATCCGACCTGGCTGACGCCGAGCGGGAGCGCGCGCGGTGATCGCCAGCGCGGCGGAGCCGGGCGCTGGGGGCACGCCCCGCTTGCGGGGGACGGGTCACCACCATTGGCGCTAGCGTGAAGGCATGACGCGTCCGAAGCTGGAATTGACCGACGACCAGTGGCGCCAAAGGCTCACCCAGCAGGAATTCGATGTCCTGCGCCGAGCCGGCACCGAGCGACCATTCACCGGCGAGTACACCGACACCAAAACCGAGGGCGTCTACCAGTGCCGGGCATGCGGTGCCGAATTATTCCGCAGCACAGAGAAATTCGAGTCGCATTGCGGCTGGCCCTCGTTCTTCGACCCGGCGAACTCCGAAGCGGTCATCCTGCGGCCCGACCACTCGCTGGGGATGACGCGCACCGAGGTGCTCTGCGCTAACTGCCACAGCCACCTGGGCCATGTGTTCGCCGGCGAGGGTTATCCGACGCCCACGGATCAGCGTTACTGCATCAACTCGATCTCGCTGCGCCTGGTCCCGACGGACTAGCTCCGCCGAGCCGGTAATTTCGCAGACCCTTAATCGCACTTTCGCTGCAGAAATTCAGTTTCGGCGGATCTGCCCCCGGCGGCATCCGTCAGTCCAGCCGAGTGGCGTGCACTTCCCAGAACGGAGCGTGTACCCGGCCACCGACCAGCCATGGTTCCATCGCCCGGAACCGTTCCAGCATGGGCCGCACCTCGTCGGCCATGTCGGGATTTCGCGCGGCCATCATCTCGATCGATTCGACGCTCAGATTGATCTGATAAGTCGTCGGCCCCAGGTAGGTGATCTCCCAGCCGCCGACCGGCAGCACGTCACGAAAGTCGCTCTCCGACAACGACCGCTCCATGGTGAAGCCGTTGATGTCGTGCTCGCCGAACTCGAACATGTACAGGCGCGCGCCCGGTTTGGTCGCCCGGTGCAGCGCCTGCACGTAGGACTTCCGCAGCTCGGGGGCCGTGCTGAAGGTGTGATAGAAGGCGCAGTCGACGACGGTGTCGAACCGGCCGTCCAGCCCTTCCAACTTGGTGGCGTCGGCCACCCGGAAGTCCACCGACACGCCGGCCTTCCGCGCGTTGTCCCGGGCACGCTCGATGGCGGCCACCGACCCGTCGATGCCGGTGGCCGAGAGGCCCTTGGCGGCGTAGTAGATGGCATGGTGGCCCGGCCCGGTGCCCGGATCGAGCACCTCCCCCTTGATCGCGCCTAGGGCGACGAGTTGCTGGACCACCGGCTGCGGGCCGCCGATGTCCCACGGCGTGGCCGCCGGAAGGCCGTGCGCGACGCGGTCGTCGCGATACATCTCCTCGAAGCGGGTGGGGTCGGCAGGGTCAGGCTCAGTCATGGCAGCGATCCCACCAGTTGCTCCACCGGCACCCGCGGCCCGCTGAAAAACGGTGTTTCGGCGCGGGTGTGCCGCCGGGCATCGGTGGCCCGCAGCTCCCGCATCAGGTCGACGATGCGGTGCAATTCGGGGGCCTCGAACGCCAGGATCCATTCGTAGTCGCCCAGCGCGAACGCCGGCACCGTATTGGCCCGCACGTCCTTGTACTCGCGGGCGGCCATGCCATGCTCGGCGAGCATGCGGCGACGCTCCTCGTCGGGCAGCAGATACCACTCGTAGGACCGCACAAAGGGATACACGCAGATGTAGGCGCCCGGCTCCTCGCCGGCCAGGAACGCCGGAATGTGACTCTTGTTGAACTCCGCCGGCCGGTGCAGCGCCACACTGCTCCACACCGGCGTGCAGACCCGCCCCAGGGCGGTGGTGCGCCGGAAGTCGGCATAGGTGGCCTGCAGTGCTTCCACCCGCTCGGCATGGGTCCAGATCATGAAATCCGCGTCGGCCCGCAGACCGGCGACGTCGTAGAGGCCGCGAACCACCACGCCGCGTTCCTCCTGCTGCTTGAAGAACATTGTTGCGTCATCAACCACGGCGTCGCGTTGCTCACCGAGTTCGCCGGGACGCACCGCGAACACCGAGAACATCAGGTAGCGGATGGTCGCATTCAAGGCGGCAAAGTCTAGTTTCGCGTCGAGGCGTGCCATGGCACCTATCGTGCCACTTGTGCGGCTGGACCTGCTCAGGGCCTCACAAGGCCTCGACGATGCCGGCGACCGCCCGCCCCGCAGCCGACACACAGGCCGGCACCCCGATCCCGTCGAGATAGCTGCCCGCCACGGCCACTCCCGAAGGCAGGCCGGCACGCACCTCGGCGACCAGATCCGCGTGACCCGGCCCGTACTGCGGCATCGCCTCGATCCAGCGCTGCACGCGATATTCGATCGGGTCCACGGTCACGCCGAACACCGTGGCCAGGTCGTCGAGCGCCCAAGCCAGTAACTCCTCGTCGGACGCGCGCTCGGCCAGGTCGTCGCCGAAGCGGCCGAACGACAGCCGCAGTAGCTGCGTGTCCCCACGCGGGCCCCACTTGCGTGACGACAACGTGATCGCCTTGGCGCGTAACCGCTCGCCGCTGGCCACCAGCACACCGGAACACGGTGGAAACGGGGTGTCGAGCGGCACCGCCAGCGCCACCACCGCCGACGAGGCACTTGTGATCCGGCGGGCGGCCGCGGCGCTACGCGGGGCGATCTCATCGAGCAATGGCACCAGCCGTGGGGCCGGGATGGCCAGGATCACCGCATCGGCATGCCAGCGAGCACCGGTTTCGTCGTGCAACTCCCAGCAATGACCGCTTCGGCCGATCTCAACCACTGCGGCGCGCACCCTCTGCGCCCGGCTACGAGCGACCAGCTCGTCGACCAGCACCTGGTAGCCACCGTCGAGCGCACCGAACACCGGTCCATCGCCGGCAGGCGGCAACCCCTGCCGAACCGCGTCGGTCAAGCTAGCGGCGCCGTGATCGAGCGCCGCCGCCACGCTGGGGGCCGCCGCGCGCAACCCGATCGTCGCCGCGGAGCCCGCATATACCCCGCACAGCAGCGGGTCCACCGACCGGGCCACCGTCTGCTCGCCGAACCGGTCGGCCACCAACTCGGCCAGCGCGGGATCGCTACCTGGACGCCAGCTGAACGGCCGACCGGGCTCGGCCTCGATGCGCGCCGTCGTGGCCTCATCGACGAGGCCCGCCAGCGACGACGCCGACGACGGGATCCCCACCACCGTGCCCGACGGCAACGCATGCAGCTGCTGCCCGCTGTAGATCAGCGGCCGGGCGCCGGTGGTGGCCCGTTGCCGGCCGGCCAGGCCGAGCTCGGCCAGCAGCGCCGGCATCTCGGGCCGGCGCAGCACGAACGCTTCGGCGCCCAGATCCATGGGTTGTCCGCCGACCAGCTCGGTGCGCAGTATCCCGCCGAGCCGGTCAGCGGGGTCGAACACCGTGATCGTCGCATCGTCGCCGACCGCGGCCCGCAACCGATAGGCCGCCGTCAAACCCGAAACCCCGCCGCCCACAACACAATACGAACACCGACTCATAGCGAGTGGACCAGCGAAACCAGTTCGGTCAGTACCCCCGGATCGGTCTGCGGCAGCACTCCGTGGCCGAGGTTGAAGACGTGCCCGGCGGCGCCCGCGTCGACGGCACGGCGTCCGTCGTCGACGACGGTGCGGGCGGCGCGTTCCACCACCGGCCAGCCCGCCAGCAGCACCACCGGATCGAGGTTGCCCTGCAGCGCGGTACCCGGCTGCACCCTGGCGGCCGCATCGGCCAGCGCGGTCCGCCAGTCGACGCCGACGACGGTCGCCGACCCCGGTTTGAGCGCCTCCGACATGGCACCCAGCAGCTCGGCGGTGCCGACCCCGAAATGCGTCATCGGCACGCCGTGTTCGGCCAGCATGCCGAACACCCGTGCGCTGTGCGGCAACACGTATTGGCGGTAGTCGGCCAGCGACAACATTCCCGCCCAGGAGTCGAACACTTGAATGGCGTCCACGCCGGAGTCGATCTGTCCGCGCAGAAACGCGATGGTGAGGTCGGTCAGCTTGCTCATCAGCGCATGCCAGCTGGCCGGCTCGGCCAGCATCATCGCTTTGGTGCGGACGTAATGGCGGCTGGGTCCACCCTCGATCAGGTAGGAGGCCAGCGTGAACGGCGCACCGGCGAAGCCGATCAGCGCGACGTCGCCCAGCGCCGCGACCAACAGCTGAACGGTCTCCAGCACGGGCTGAATCGCTTGTGGGTCAAGGGGTTTGATGCGGTCGATATCGGCGGCGGTGCGCACCGGGTGGGTGATCACCGGGCCGACATCGGCGACGATATCCAGCTCCACGCCGGCCGCCCGCAACGGCACCACGATGTCGGAGAACAGGATCGCCGCGTCCACACCGTAGCGCCGTACCGGCTGCAGGGTGATCTCGCAGGCCACGTCCGGCTCGAGACAGGCGTCCAGCATGCTGTGCCGTTGACGCAGCGCCCGGTACTCGGGCAGCGATCGCCCGGCCTGCCGCATGAACCACACCGGCACTCGGCTGGGTTTGCGGCCGGCCACCGCCGCCAAATAGGGCGAGTGCGGAAGCTCGCGT
Source organism: Mycobacterium innocens (assembly GCF_900566055.1). Classification (GTDB taxonomy): domain Bacteria; phylum Actinomycetota; class Actinomycetes; order Mycobacteriales; family Mycobacteriaceae; genus Mycobacterium; species Mycobacterium innocens. The sequence continues at coordinate 56,303 of NZ_UPHQ01000080.1, read as the reverse complement.
CGGGTACGCGCACGAGTATTCACTGGCCCCAATGCTGCCATGACGGGCCCGCGGGCAGGTGTGCCCTCCGGGTTGTTTGGGTACTGCCCAATACGGCGGTCGCTGCATTGTGCGGAAATTCGCCCCTCGAAGACCCATAGATGGCAGGCAATGAGACGGGTTCATGTTGCTGACTCGAGATTCGGCACCTGGCGGGCATTTGGTCGAGGAGGCGGAGTATTTCGTCGACCGGGTGTTGCACAACGTCGCCCACGGTCGCTTCGAGCGGTCGCTGTCGGGCTTGACGGCGTTTGCGGCGCCTTGACCACCGCGGAGGTGTACTTCGAGCACTATCGCGCCAGCTTCGGCAACAAATGGATGTGGAGCTCGATCGTCGTCACCCCGCCGGTGGTGGTTGCCGGGGTGGGCGGAGCGTTCTCCAAGCGCTGGGCCAAGCGGTGGCTGCCGGCGACCGCGGCGATATACGCGGCGAACGGCCTGCTGGGCGAATACTTCCACGCTCGCGGTGTCGCGCGCCGCCCCGGCGGTTGGCGGCTGTACAACTACAACGTGCCGATGGGTCCACCCATTGCCGCGCCCGGCCTGATGAGCATCGTCGGGGCGATGGGTCTGCTGGCGGCGGTCCTGCGGCGGGAGAAGTAGCGCCGTGCCTGACATCTCGAACGGGCACCACCTGCCGAAACTGCGACCGGACGGCAAGCCGCTGCATCCGTCCTGGCTGCCGCGCCAACGCCGCGGCACCACCCCGCAGATGATCGGCCGCTATCCCGACTACGACGTGCTGTCGACCGTCGACACCTGGGACGAGGCCGCCCGAAAAGTGGTGCTGGCCCGGTTGGAAAAGCCGGGGCCGCTGCGGTTCTTCGACGAGTCGCAGGAGCCGACGCTGCGCGCGTTCTGCGACACCGTGTTAGCTCAGGACGCCGAGCCGCGGATACCGGTGGCCGAATTCGTCGATGCCAAGCTCGCCGACGGCCGGCTGGACGGCTATCAATACGCCGACATGCCCGACGACCGCGACACCTGGCGCCTGGTGCTGTCGGGTCTCGACGAGACAGCCCGCGAGATCGCCTCCGGGGTGGAGTCGTTCGCGGCGGCCGATCTCGCGACCCGCGAATCCGTCGTGCAGCGGTTCGCCGACGGTGAGTTGTCCGGCGGCAGCTGGGAGAAGCTGAACGTCTCCCGGGCCTGGTCGGGTGATGCGGATGACGTTGAGCGGCTTCTACAGCCATCCGTGGGCCTGGAACGAGATCGGCTTCGGCGGCCCGGCCTATCCCCGCGGCTTCATGCGGCTGGGCGGTGTGGGCAGCCGCGAACCCTTCGAGGCTCCGGGAGCCAAGCGAGCCCTTGAGCAGTCCGCGCCAGAAATCACCCATCGATGTGTTCCTGTTCGACGGTCGGGACGGGGCCGCGCGACAACGATTCGCGGTTCCTGCTCGACGTGCACTCCCGTGATCTGCCCGGCGAGTCCACCATGCGCCGCTATTCCGACGACGAGGAAGTCGACCTGTTAATCGTCGGCGCCGGCGCGGGCGGTTCGGTGCTGGCCCAGCGGCTGGCCCGGGCCGGCTGGCGCATCGTCATCCTCGAGGCCGGCCCGTTCTGGCACCCGGACGAGGACTGGGTATCCGACGAAGCCGGCTCCCACGAGTTGTACTGGACGCAGAAGCGGATCATCGGCGGATCCGATCCGATCGAGCTGGGCAAGAACAACTCCGGGCGCGGCGTGGGCGGATCGATGGTGCACTACGCCGGCTACACGCCGCGCTTCCATCCCAGCGACTTCGAGACCTTCACCCGCGACCGGGTCGGCGCCGACTGGCCGATCAGCTACGCCGACCTGCGGCCGCATTACGAACGACTGGAACTGGAGCTGCCGGTGGCCGGTCAGAACTGGCCGTGGGGCGATCCGCATCGCTATCCGCATGCGCCGCATCCGGTTTCGGGCGCCGCGATGAAGCTGTGGGAAGGTGCTATACGACTCGGCATCGAGATGCGGGTCGGCCCGGTCGGCATCGTCAACGGCACCTTCGGTAACCGGCCGCACTGCATGTACCGCGGCTACTGCCTGCAGGGGTGCAAGGTCAACGCCAAGGCCAGCCCGTACGTCACCCACCTGCCCGACGCGCTGGTCCACGGCGTCGAGATCCGGGCGAACTGCATGGCCAGCCGGATCGAGCTCGACGAGAGCGGAAATGCAAGCGGGGTAACGTATTTCGACGAGGCTGGGAGTGGTGAGCGGCGCCAGCGGGCCAAGGTGGTCGCGGTGGCCTGCTATTCGATCGAGACGCCGCGGTTGTTGCTCAATTCCGCCGGTCCGCGTTTCCCGAACGGCTTGTGCAACAACCACGACCAGGTGGGCCGCTACGTGATGGTGCAGGGTGCCTCGCAGACCGCGGGCCGCTGGCGCGAGGAACTGCGGATGTACAAGGCGCCGCCGCCGGAGGTGTCCTCGGAGCAGTTCTACGAAACCGATCCTGACCGCGGTTTCGCCCGGGGGTTTTCCATCCAAACAGTCTCGCCGTTGCCGATCGGCTGGGCCGAACATGTGCTCGCTGACGGGCATTGGGGCGCCACACTGCGCGAATACATGCGTGACTACAACCACTGGTCCACGATCGGTGTGCTCAACGAGCTGCTGCAACACGAAGACAACCGCGTCACCCTCGCTGACGAGACCGATCAATACGGGCTGCCCGTCGCCCGATTCGACTACAACCTGTCGGACAACGACAAGGCCAACATGGAGTACTCCACCCAGGTGATCACCAACATCCTGCACGCCGCCGGCGCGCAGGACGTGCTGACCATCCAGCGCTTCGCGCACCTCATCGGCGGTGCCCGGATGGGCAGCGACCCGCAGACCAGCGTCGTCAACTCCGACCAGCGAACCTGGGCAGTGCCCAATCTGTTCATCGCCGACGGCTCGGTGTGCCCCACCCAGGGCAGCGCCAACCCGGCGTTAACCATCATGGCGCTCGCAGCGCGCCTGGCCGAGCGGATCGTGCGCGGTGACGTGCGGGCAGACGCCCTGGTCGGCAGCCGATCAGCCCGTGCGTAACATCCTGGTATGCCAGTGCGCCACCCGCCAGTCGACTACGACGAGTTCCCAAGTCTGCGACTAGAACACACCGATAACGGCGTGCTGAACCTGGTTCTGGACTCCCCCGGCCTGAATTCGGTCGGGCCGCAGATGCACCGCGACCTGGCCGACATCTGGCCGGTGATCGACCGCGATCCGGAGGTGCGAGTGGTGCTGGTGCGCGGTGAAGGCAAAGCGTTTTCCTCCGGCGGCAGTTTCGACTTGATCGACCAGACCATGGGCGACTTCGAAGACCGGGCCCGCATCATGCGCGAGGCGCGCGACCTGGTGTTCAACCTGGTCAACCTGGACAAGCCGGTGGTTTCGGCGATCCGCGGCCCGGCCGTGGGCGCGGGCCTGGTGGTGGCCCTGCTGGCCGACATCTCGGTGGCGGGCCGGACGGCGAAGATCATCGACGGCCACACCAAGCTCGGGGTGGCCGCCGGCGACCACGCCGCGATCTGCTGGCCGCTGCTGGTGGGCATGGCCAAGGCCAAGTACTACCTGCTGACCTGTGAGCCGCTGTCCGGCGAGGAAGCTGAGCGCATCGGCCTGGTCTCGACGTGCGTCGACGACGACGACGTGCTTGCCACCGCGACGCGCCTTGCCGAGAATCTGGCACAGGGCGCCCAACACGCGATTCGCTGGACCAAACACAGCCTCAATCACTGGTACCGCATGTTCGGGCCCGCCTTCGAAACGTCGCTGGGCCTGGAATTCCTCGGGTTCAGCGGCCCTGACGTGCGCGAAGGATTGGCCGCGCACCGCGAGAAGCGTGCGGCGCGATTTGGCGCCGGTACCGGGGGCTGAGCGTGATTCGGCGCGCCTGTCTGCGCGTGTCGGACGTTAGGTCTACCGTCGGATTTTGTGACTCGCGCCGACGACAATGCGGAGCGCAGCGACAAGCAGGAGCGACGCTCGTGACCGCAGCCGAACCGGCCCCCTTCCGCGAAGCGGTCGCGGCCATGAATGCGGTCACCGTGCGCCCGGAGATCGAGCTCGGTCCCATCCGTCCGCCGCAGCGGCTGGCGCCCTACAGCTACGCGCTGGGCGCCGAGGTCAAACATCCCGATCTCGACATCGTCCCCGAGCGGTCCGAGGGTGACGCGTTCGGCCGGCTCATCCTGCTCTACGACCCGGAGGGCTCCGACGCCTGGGACGGCACCATTCGCCTGGTCGCCTACATCCAGGCCGACCTGGACTCACAGGAAGCCATCGACCCGTTGCTGCCCGAGGTGGCGTGGAGTTGGCTGGTGGAGGCGCTCGAGTCGCGCACCGAGCACATGACCGCCCTGGGCGGCACCGTCACCGCGACCACATCGGTGCGCTACGGCGACATTTCCGGACCGCCGCGCGCCCATCAGCTCGAGCTGCGGGCGTCGTGGACGGCGACCACGCCCGAGGTGGGCAGCCACGTCGAGGCGTTCTGCGATGTTCTCGAGCATGCCGCGGGCCTACCCCCAGCCGGGGTCATCGACCTGAGCCCGCGGTCACGCGCCTGACATGTGCCCCGACCCGTCTCCCGCGGAGACTGAACCGTCGGGCGGCACGGCATCCGTGCCGACGCTGCTGCTGCGGCCGGCGCACGGGATGCCGGACCTCTCGGTGACCGTGGGCCAGATCGAGGCCGCCGCGGAGCTCTTGGACCGCGGCCACGGGCCTTTTGCGGTGGATGCCGAGCGGGCGTCGGGTTTTCGCTACTCCAATCGGGCCTATCTGATCCAGATTCGGCGGGCCGGCGCCGGCACCGTACTGATCGACCCGGTCAGCCATGGCGGCGACCCGGCGGCCGTGCTGCAGCCGGTCGCCGAGGTACTCAGGGACGACGAGTGGATTCTGCACTCCGCCGATCAGGACCTGCCGTGTCTGGCCGAGGTCGGCATGCGGCCGTCGGCGCTCTATGACACCGAGCTGGCCGGACGCCTGGCCGGGTTCGATCGGGTGAACTTGGCGACCATGGTCGAGCGGCTACTGGGGATGGGGCTGGCCAAGGGCCACGGCGCGGCCGACTGGTCCAAGCGTCCGCTGCCTTCGGCCTGGCTGAACTATGCCGCCCTCGACGTCGAGCTGCTCATCGAACTGCGCGCAGCGATCTCGCAAGTGCTGACCGAACAAGGCAAAACCGGTTGGGCCGCAGAGGAATTCGAGCATCTGCGGACATACGAGTCGCGGACGGCCGCGGCGACGGCGCGGCCAGACCGCTGGCGCCGCACCTCCGGTATCCATAAGTTGCGCGACCGTCGGAGGTTGGCCGCGGTTCGCGAGCTGTGGCTGGCCCGCGACCGGATTGCCCGGCTGCGCGACATCGCGCCGCGCCGGATCCTGCCGGACTCGGCCATCATCGACGCGGCCATCGCCGACCCGAGATCGGTCGAGGACCTCGTCGCTTTGCCAGTGTTCGGCGGGCGCAACCAGCGTCGCAATGCCGCGATCTGGCTGGCGGCACTGGAAGCGGCCCGGGAAACCCAGCATCCGCCGGAGGTGACCGAGTCGGACAATGGGCCGCCGCTGCCGGCGCGGTGGAGCAGGCGGAAACCCGATGCGGCCGCACGGTTGGAGGCGGTCCGGGCGGCGCTGGCAGAACTGTCGCAGCGGGTGCGGGTACCGACGGAAAACCTGGTCTCACCCGAGTTGGTGCGACGGCTGTGTTGGGAGTGGGCCGGTCCCCGGGAGGGCGCCGCCGACGCGATCGACGAGTTCCTGCGGGCCGGCCACGCGCGGGCGTGGCAGCGTCGACTGGTGGTGCCGGTGCTGGCCGCGGCGGTGGCCCGGGCCAATGCCGAATCCGAGAGCGACAATCCTTAGTCGAGATGCTCGCTGATCTCAGACGCCGGCCCGAGGGTCCGGCCACCGGTCGGGCCAAACCGGCCCGATTCGTCGCCTGCCTCGGAGGTACTCAGCGCGGCGACCCAACCGGTGATGCGGCGGGCCACGTCCTGGTCGGTCAGCCCCAGATCGGCCAGCACCTCACCGCGTGAGGCGTGATCGAAGAACTCCTGCGGCAGCCCGACGTCGCGGCACGGCACGTCGATCTCCGCGCGCCGCAAGGCAGCCGACACCGCCGAGCCGACGCCGCCGTTGACCCCGTTGTCCTCCAGCGTGACCAGCAGCTTGTGCCGCACCGCCAGCTCGCGAACACCGTCGGACACCGGCAACACCCAACGCGGGTCGATCACCGTCACCCCGATGCCCTGAGTATGTAGCCGCTTGGCCACCGCCAACGCCATCGAGGCCAGCGGGCCCACCGCCACCAGCAGCACATCGTGGTTCAGGCCGTCGGCCGGCACCGCGAGCACGTCGACACCCGCCACGCTCGAGCCCCGCCGTTCAAAAGCCGGAATATCCTCGCCCACATCACCTTTCGGGAATCTGAGGGCCGTCGGCCCATCACTGATGTCGAGCGCCTCACCGAGTTCCTCACGCAGCCGGGTGGCGTCGCGGGGTGCGGCCACCCGGATGCCGGGCACGATGTTGAGCATCGACAAGTCCCACATGCCGTTGTGACTGGGGCCATCCGAGCCGGTGATGCCGGCGCGGTCCAGCACCATGGTGACCGGCAGCTTGTGCAACGCCACGTCCATCATGATCTGGTCGAAAGCGCGGTTCAGGAACGTCGAATAGATCGCGACCACGGGGTGCATCCCGCCCATCGCCAGTCCGGCGGCCGAGGTGATCGCGTGCTGCTCGGCGATACCGACGTCGAACAACCGGTCCGGGAAGCGCTGCCCGAATGCCGTCAGCCCGGTCGGTCCGGGCATGGCCGCGGTAATGGCAACGATGTCGCGGCGTTGCCGGCCGTAGCTGATCAGCGCGTCGGAAAAGGTCGCCGTCCAGCCCGGGCCGGCCGCCTTGGTGGCTTGCCCGGTGACCGGGTTGATCGGGACCGTGGAGTGCATCTGCTCGGCCTCGTCGGCTTCGGCCGGGGCATAACCCATGCCCTTGCGGGTGACCACATGCACGATCACCGGGCGGCCGAAACCGCGGGCCTTGCGCAGCGCGACCTCCACCGCCCGTTCGTCGTGCCCGTCGACGGGTCCGACGTACTTCAGCCCGAGGTCGGTGAACATCAGCTGCGGTGACAGGGAGTCCTTGATGCCGGCTTTGACGCTGTGCAGGAAGTGGTAGCACACCTCACCGACCAGCGGCACCGCACGCACCACGTCGCGGCCCTTCTCGAGCATCTGCTCGTAGGCCGGCTGCAGCCGCAGCGTGGCCAGATGATCGGCGACGCCGCCGATGGTCGGGGCGTAGCTGCGGCCGTTGTCGTTGACCACGATGATCACCGGCCGGTGCGACCCGGCGATATTGTTCAGCGCCTCCCAGCACATACCGCCGGTGAGTGCGCCGTCGCCCACCACGGCGACCACGTGCCGATTGCGGTGCCCGGTCAACTCGAACGCCTTGGCCAGGCCGTCGGCATACGACAATGCCGCGCTGGCATGGCTGGACTCCACCCAGTCGTGTTCGCTTTCGGCGCGGCACGGATACCCCGACAGCCCACCCTTCTTACGCAGGCCTTCGAAGTCCTGGGCACGTCCGGTCAGCATCTTGTGGACGTAGGCCTGGTGACCCGTGTCGAAGATGATCGGGTCGTGCGGCGAATCGAACACCCGATGCAGCGCCAGCGTCAGTTCCACGACACCCAGATTCGGCCCGAGGTGTCCCCCGGTCGCGGCAACCTTGTGGATCAGAAACTCGCGGATCTCCTGGGCCAGCTCCCGTAGCTGCGCCTGGGAAAGGTGCTGCAGATCGGCGGGCCCACGGATCTGTTGCAGCATCTCGCCAGTGTACGCAGCAAGGTCCCATTTAGCGCCCGTGAGCGCTCTTGATAACGTCAGTGACCGGTGAGCCGGGAAGCCTGGTCGGCGTCGAGTGGTACCAGCAATGTCCGACGACGCGAAAGAACATCATGGGCCCAGCAGAGCTGACCGCGACCCCGACACCGACGTATCGTCGGCATATGCGCGCCGAGGACATCGCCGAAGATTTTCCGGTAGTCGACGTCAATTCGAGCGCGCTGGATGCTGCCCGCATGCTCGCCGAGCATCGCCTGCCCGGGCTCTTGGTCACCAAGCCCACAGGAAAACCGTACGCAGTGCTGCCGGCCTCCCAAGTCGTGCGCTTCATCGTGCCCCGCTACGTCCAGGACGATCCTTCGCTGGCCGGCGTGCTCAACGAATCGATGGCTGACCGCTGTGCGGAAAAGTTGAGCGGCAAGACAGTCCGCGACGTGTTGCCGGATCACCTGGTCGACGTTCCTCCGGTGAATGCCGACGACACCATCATCGAGGTGGCCGCGATCATGGCTCGGCTGCGCAGCCCGCTCCTCCCAGTGGTCAAAGACGGCAGTCTGCTCGGGGTGATCACGGCATCGCGCCTCCTGGCAGCGGCGCTGAAGCGGTGATCTCGAAGGTCTCGGCGATAAGCGGTGTCCCGGCGCCAACACAGGTGACCACCCGATGAGTGTCATCGCGGTCTGCGTATTTGTGGTCGCCTATGCATTGATCGCCAGCGAACGCATCAACAAGACGCTGGTAGCGCTGGCCGGTGCGGCGATCGTGGTTGCCCTACCCGTCATCAATTCCGAAGACGTCTTCTATTCTCACGAGACCGGAATCGATTGGGACGTCATCTTTTTGCTGCTGGGCATGATGATCATCGTCAGCGTGCTGCGGCAGACCGGGGTGTTCGAATACGTCGCGATCTGGGCGGCCAAACGGGCCGGCGGCTCGCCCGTGCGCATCATGATCCTGTTAGTGCTGGTCACCGCGATCGCATCAGCGATGCTGGACAACGTCACCACGGTCTTGCTGATCGCCCCGGTGACCCTGCTGGTGTGCGACCGGTTGGCGATCAACGCGAACCCGTTCTTGATGGCCGAAGCGTTCGCATCGAACATCGGCGGCACCGCGACATTGGTCGGCGACCCCCCCAACATCGTCATCGCCAGCAAGGGCGGGCTTTCGTTCAACGACTTCCTGATCAATCTGGCCCCGATCGTGATAATCGTGCTAGCGGCGTTCATCCTCATCGTGCCGCGCCTGTTTCCCGGCGCATTTACCGCCGATCCCACGCGGATCGGCGACGTCATGTCGTTGGAAGAAAAGGAAGCCATTCGCGATCACAAGCTGCTGATCAAGTGTGGTGTCGTCCTCGTGGCGGTGTTCACGGCCTTCGTCGCAAATTCGGCACTGCATATGAAACCATCCATGGTGGCGCTGGTGGGCGCTGGCATCCTGGTGGTGATCTCCGGGCTGGAGCGGTCCGATTACCTATCCAGCGTCGAATGGGAAACACTGCTTTTCTTTGCCGGGCTGTTCATCATGATCGGTGCCCTGGTAAAAACCGGTGTCGTCTATCAGCTGGCGCGGGCGGCGACCAATTTGACCGCCGGAAACGAATTGTCCACCGTGTTCCTGATTCTCGGCATCTCAGCACCCGTGTCCGGCATCATCGACAACATCCCCTACGTTGCGACGATGACGCCAATTGTCGCCGAGCTGGCTGCGGTCATGCCCGGTCACATCAACCCCGACACGTTATGGTGGGCACTTGCCCTGGGCGCCGACTTCGGGGGCAACCTCACCGCAGTGGGAGCCAGCGCCAACGTCGTTATGCTCGGTATCGCCCGGCGCGCAGGCACTCCTATCTCATTTTGGGAATTCACCCGCAAAGGCATTGTGGTTACCGCGGTCTCGGTCGCGTTGGCGGCGATCTACCTGTGGGTTCGCTACTTCGTGTTGGGCTGACCGTTGCATACGCCGGGTATTGGTAGGGCTGACGCCGCCATGGGCGGCGCACATGAGGATTGGTGGGACATCCCGTGAACATCATCGCAGTCACGGTGTTCGTCATCACCTATGCGCTCATCGCCAGTGACCGGGTGAGCAAGACCCGTGCAGCATTGTCGGGGGCGGCGATCATGCTCGCGCTCGGGGTCGTCCGCTCACATGACGCGTTCTACTCCCACGAGACCGGAATCGACTGGGACGTCGTCTTTCTACTGCTGGGCATGATGATCATCGTCAGCGTCCTACGACAGACCGGTGTTTTCGAATACGTCGCGATCTGGGCCGTCAAACGCGCGAATGGCTCCCCGCTGCGCATCATGATTCTGCTGGTGCTGGTGATGGCTTTCGGGTCGGCCTTGCTCGACAACGTCACCACCGTGTTGTTGATTGCTCCGGTCACGCTACTGGTGTGTGACCGGCTGGCAATCGACGCGTCGCCGTTTCTGATCGCCGAAGTCTTCGCGTCCAACATCGGCGGCGCGGCGACGTTGGTCGGCGACCCGCCCAACATCATCATCGCCAGCCGGGCGGGGCTGTCGTTCAACGACTTCCTGGTGCACATGGCGCCGGTAGTCCTCGTGGTGATGGTGGTCTTCGTCGCGCTGCTCCCCCGCCTGTTTCGTCCCGCTACGGTCAAGCCCGACCGGGTGGCCGACGTGATGTCGCTCAACGAGCGCGAGGCGATCCGCGACCGCAAGCTGCTCATCAAGTCCGGCGTCGTCCTGCTAGCGGTGTTCACCGCTTTCGTCGCCCATCCGCTGCTGCATATCCAGCCGTCGGTCGTGGCGTTGCTGGGCGCCGGCGTTCTCATCGTGATTTCGGCGCTGGACGGTTCGGACTACCTGTCCAGCGTCGAGTGGGAAACTCTGATGTTCTTTGCCGGCTTGTTCATCATGGTCGGCGCGTTGGTGAAGACCGGCGTCGTCGAGAAGCTGGCGCGCGGGGCGATCGAATTAACCGGCGGTAATGAACTGCTCACGGTGATGTTGATCATCGGCGTGTCGGCGCCGGTGTCCGGCATCATCGACAACATTCCTTATGTCGCCACGATGACGCCGATCGTCACTGAACTTGTCACGGTGATGCCCGGTCAGGTCGATTCCAACGTGCTGTGGTGGGCGCTGGCACTGGGCGCCGACTTCGGCGGCAACCTTACCGCCGTCGGAGCCAGCGCCAACGTCGTCATGCTCGGAATCGCCCGGCGCGCAGGCACTCCCATTTCTTTCTGGGAATTCACCCGCAAAGGCATTCTGGTCACCACGATCTCGCTAGCGGTGGCAGCGGTCTACTTGTGGCTGCGTTACTTCGTGTGGGGGATCTAGGCCGGCATCACGCTTTTGGCATAGAAGCGCCGAAACAGTACCCAGGCGATGACCACGTTATAGCCAGCACCCGCGATGAGATACGGCCACCAGATGCCGTGGTCACATGCCACCCAAAACGCCTTGGCGGCCCAGTACGGCGGCAAGACTCCGAACGCGATGTTCCAATACGAGTCGACAAACCAAGGCAGACAGGGCAAACCCGCGATGAGCATACCCAGTCCACGAACCGCGGCCAGACCCTGAATCTTGTTGTGCGCCAAGGTCAGAATCAGCAGCAAGGTCACGACCGCCGAGAGCCCGGACAGCAGTCCGATCGGGACCAGCGACGGCACCAACCCGGGCTCGAGTATGCCACTGAACGACAGCGTGACGATGACATAGCCGGTGGTGAGCACCATGACGGTCGCTGCGCGATAGGCGAGGAAGGCCCACAGCGGGACCGGGGTCACCCGCAGCACGGTCAGGGTGCCGGCGTCGAGCTCGTCCAGGACGAGGAACGCCGCCAGGCCGCCCACGATGATGATGCTCGTCAGCAGCAGGAAGCCGGTCAAGATCAGCGGGTAGTAGGGAACCAAGTCGAAGCCGTTGCGGTTGGCCAACATAGCGGTAACTCGCGGAGTCAGCAACGCGACAGCGCTGGTCCAGATGACCGGAGCGACGACGATCATCACCAGCAACGGATCGCGGTAAGTACCACGAAGGTCGTTGCGCCCGAACGCCACCAGCGCCCGTCCTGCCTGGGACCGCGCCGTTACCATCCGCCGGCCTTTGCGACGACGTAGCGGCCGAACATCGCATCGGCCGCCCAATACAATGCAGCCACGCAGGCCGCCGGGTACACCACTGCGTACCCGATCTGCCAGGGCACCAGGCGCAGCTGGTCGAAGGCCGCGCCCAGCAACAGCAGCGGTCCCTGGGTAGGCAGCAGATACAGCACCGGGTTTGGCCACACACCGGAGTAGTGCAGAACGGGCAGGTTCATCACCGCCAGCGGGATGGTCGCCACCAGAAACCAGTCGCTGATCGAGGCAAACGGCAACGAGCTGATGAAACCTACCAGCAGCATCAGCAACGTCCCCAGCCCCACCCCGACGATCATTGGCGCCGGATGATACGAGAACCCGTGCACGATAGTGGCTACCACGACTGCTACCCCGAGCGAGATCATCAGCAGGACAATAAGTTTGGCAGCCAGATACTCGCCGAAGCGCAGCGGGCTGGCGACAACCGCGCTCAGCGTGCGTTCCTGTTTCTCGAAGAAGACAGTACCGGCAACAAAGAAGAACCCGATGATGGTGACATCGCCGGAGAGCACATAGGGCTCGGCGACCCGACGCAGGTGGTCCGGCATCGGCAGCAGCACCGCCAGCCAGATCAACCCCGAAAATATCGCCGCATGCAGAAACCGCTGCCGGGTCTGCAGCGTCACCTCCAGTCGCAATGCCTGTGCCAGCCGCATCACAACAACCGCCGGCCGGTGACTTCGACGAAGACGTCGTCGAGGCTGGCTTCCCTGCTGTGGATGGTCTCCACGTGGTGGTCACGCAGCACCGCGTAGAACGCCGGGTCGTCGGCCAGGGTGTCGAGCGGAAACTCGGCAGCGCGCAGGCCGCCGCCGTCGCGTCGGTACTCGACCTTCACCAGGCGCCGGCTCCGGGCGGTCTTCAGCTCGGCGGGGCGATCCAACGCGACGATCCTCCCGTCGACGACGAAGGCCACCCGGTCACACAACTCGTCAGCCGTCACCATGTCGTGCGTGGTGAGAAACACTGTGCGGCCACGCGCTTTCAGATCCATGATCATGTGCTTGACGGTGCGGGCGTTCACCGGGTCCAGGCCGGCGGTCGGTTCGTCGAGGAAGAGCAATTCGGGGTCGTTGATCAACGACCTGGCGAACGTCAGGCGCATCTGCATGCCCTTGGAGTACTTGCCGGCCCGGGTATGGGCGTCGTCGGCCAGACCTACGGCATTCAGCAGCTGCATGGGGTCCAGGGTGGGCTGCGCATACAACGAAGCGAAAAACCGCAGATTCTCCAAGCCGCTGAGCTTCTGATAATGGTTGGGCAGCTCAAACGACACGCCGATGCGTTCGTAATAGTCAGACCCCCAGGCCGCCGGGTCCTTTCCCCAGACGGCGACCTCACCGCCGTGACCGCGCAGCAGGCCGATGAGAATCCGCTGCGTCGTCGACTTACCCGCGCCGCTGGGGCCTAGGAATCCAAAGATTTCCCCGCGGCCCACGGTGAAATCCATTCCGCGCACCGCCACCGCGGACGCCTTGGGATAGGTATAGGTGAGCCGACGGACCCGGATCACCTCGCTCATAACATCCGACACTGCCGGCTCGGGGTCCCGCATGCGCGTCCTTCCGTCGTACCGCGTCAATACGAATACCGACATCCGACCAGACTTCCCGGAGCGCCGTCGCCAGCATAATCAAGATCCGGGCCGCTCGGCATCGGGCTAGCAGGTCAACAGCGCAACGCATTCCACGTGATGGGTCAGCGGGAACGCGTCGAACACCCTGATCTTCTCGACCACGTAGTCATGACTGCGGTAAAGGCCGATATCGCGTCCGAAAGACGCTGCCTCACAACCGATATGCACCACCCGCGGCACCCGCGCGGCGGCCAGCAGGTTGATCACGTCGCGTCCGGCCCCGGTACGCGGCGGATCCAGCACCGCGACGTCGGCGCCGCCCGGTTGCCCCTCCAGCATCCGCCGCACCGAATCGCTGACGACGGCTACCTGCGGCAGATCGGCCAGCGCAACATGGGCGGTCCTCGACGCCGCACGCGCGCTGTCGACGGTCCATACCCGTCCCGACTCCCCCACCGCCTCACCCAGCACCGCGGCGAAAACACCGGCACCGCCGTACAGATCCCACGCCGTCATGCCGGTAGCAGCCTGCGCCCAGTCCGCGACCAGGCCGCTGTACACCGCCGCCGCATCGCGATGCGCCTGCCAAAAGGCCGTCACCGGCACGCGCCAGATTCGCCCGCCGACCCGCTGCACCGCGCGATACCCACCCTCGACCGCCCTGGTGGCGACCCGCCGGCCATGGCGCACCGTGAGCATCACGTGACGCTGGCCGTCGTCGTCGAGCACCACGTTCACCTGGCCGCCCGGCGGCCAGGTGCGACCCGAATTCAGGCCGTCCAGCATCCCGGCGCGGACCTGCCCGCACTGCAGATCGGTCACCAACGCGCTGCTGTGGTAGCGGTGAAAGCCGACGCGACAGTAGGGTCCCACCTCGAGTCGCACCCGGGTGCGCCAACCGGTGGGACCGGCATCCGAAAGCGGTTCGACGGCGTCGAACCAGTCGTATCCGCCGAGCCGTTTCAGTTGATCGGCCACCACATGCGCCTTGAGCGCCCGCGCCGCTTCCGGGGCAGCAAAAGCCAGATCACAACAGCCGGCGCCAGTCACCCCGGCAATCGGGCACAACGACTCGATCCGGTCCGGAGACGGATCGAGCACCTCGATAACCTCTGCGTGCCAATAGGATTGACGCTCGGAGGTGATCCTCACCCGCACCCGCTCCCCGGGTAAGGCATAGCGGACGAACACCACCCGGCCTTCGTGGCGCGCCACACAGCTACCGCCGTTTGCGGGCGCACCGGTGACCAACGTCAGTTCGGGTGCCAGGGTCAATCGAAAATGCCTCGCCGCGCATCGCCGGGAGCCACATGAGGCTGTAGCGTCTTCACCCGCTCCGACGAAGTCAGTTGCCAAGGAACCGATGTCACCATCACCCCCGGCATGAACAGCAACCTGCCCTTGAGCCGCAGCGCGCTCTGGTTGTGCAACAGCTGCTCCCACCACCGGCCCACCACGTACTCCGGGATGAACACCGTCACCACGGTCCGAGGGGATTCCTTGCTGACCCGTTTGACGTAATCCAGAACCGGACGGGTCACCTCACGGTAGGGCGAAGCGATGACCTTCAGCGGCACGCTGATATCGCTTTCCTCCCACTTGTGCACCAGGTCACGGGTTTCGGCGTCGTCGACGCTGACCGTGACGGCCTCGAGCACGTCGGGACGGGTCGCCCGCGCGTAGGCCAGCGCACGCAGTGTCGGCAGATGCAACTTCGAAACCAGTACCACGGCATGATTGCGGCTGGGCAATACGATTTCGTTGTCCTGCGCTGCGGCCTGTTCCGCCAGTTCCCGGTTGACCGCGTCATAGTGGCGGCGGATCAACTTCATGAGCATGAACAGGGCGCCCATGGCGACGATCGCAATCCAGGCGCCCACAAGGAATTTCGTGACCAGGACGATCAGCAGGACGGTGCCGGTAGACACCAATCCGACCGAGTTGACCACCCGCGAGCGGATCATCTTGCGCCGGCCCGCGGGATCGGTCTCGGTGCGAAGTAACCGAGTCCAATGCCGGACCATCCCGATCTGGCTCAGTGTGAACGAAATGAACACACCGACGATATACAGCTGGATCAGCGCGGTGAGTTCGGCGCGGAAGGCCATCACCGCGGCGATGGCAGCCGCCGCGAGGAACAAGATCCCGTTGGAGAACGCCAGCCGGTCACCGCGGGTGTGCAGCTGGCGCGGCAGGTAGCTGTGCTGCGCCAGCACCGAGCCGAGCACCGGGAAGCCGTTGAACGCGGTGTTGGCCGCCAACACCAAGATCAGCGCGGTGACCGCGGCGATCAACAAGAACCCGACGTGGAAGCCGCCGAACACGGTCTGCGCCAATTGAGCGACCAACGTTTTTTGTTGATAGCCCGCCGGCGCGCCGGTCAGCTGCGTCTCCGGATCGTCGACGACCTGGACCCCGGTTTCCACCGCGAGCAGGACCATGGCCATCAGCAAGGTCACCGCGATGGTGCCCAGCATGAGCAGTGTCGTGGCGGCGTTGCGGGACTTGGGCTTCTGAAAGGCCGGGACCCCGTTGCTGATCGCCTCCACACCCGTCAGTGCCGCGCAGCCCGAGGAGAACGAGCGGGCCACCAGGAATGCCAGTGCCGCACCGACGACCTTGCCGTGTTCGGCGTGCATCACGAATCCGGCGGACTCGGCGCGCAGCGGGTTGCCCAGCGCGTAGATCCGGAACAGCCCCCAACAGAGCATCGCGCCGACTCCGATGATGAACGCATAGGTCGGAACGGCGAATGCCAGCCCGGATTCGCGGACCCCCCGCAGGTTCATCGCCGTCACCAGCACGATGGCGCTCACCGCGAAGAACACCTTGTGCTCATACACGAACGGGATCGCCGAACCGATGTTCGACATCGCCGATGCGATCGAAACCGCAACTGTGAGAACATAATCGACCATCAGGGCGCTGGCGACCACGAGACCGGCGGTGGGGCCCAGGTTGGTGCTGACGACTTCGTAGTCGCCGCCCCCGGATGGATAGGCGTGCACGTTCTGCCGGTAGCTCGATACCACCACGAGTAGCACCGCGGCCACCGCCAGTGCGATCCACGGCGCCATGGAGTACGCGGCCAGACCGGCCACCGACAGCATCAGAAAGATCTCTTCGGGGGCGTAGGCCACCGACGACATCGCATCCGAGGCGAATACCGGCAACGCGATCCGCTTGGGCAGTAGCGTGTGGCTCAGCCGGTCGCTGCGAAACGGCCTGCCGATCAGCAGCCGGCGCGCGGCGGTGGAAAGTTTGGACACGAGAGCCAAGGGTAAGCCCCGACGGCTTTGACGGTAGCGTTCCCTGGGCGAGAATTTTCCGCACCGGAATCAGCTACAGCCGAGAGGACGTCACGTGCGAGTGGTAGTGATGGGGTGCGGCCGGGTCGGCTCGTCGGTGGCCGACGCGCTATCCCGCATCGGCCACGACGTCGCGGTCATCGACCGCGACAGCACCGCTTTCAACCGGCTCAGCCCCGAGTTTGCCGGTGAGCGGGTGCTTGGCCAGGGATTCGACCGAGATGTGCTGCTGCGGGCAGGCATCGAAGGTGCCGACGCATTCGCTGCGGTGTCCTCCGGAGACAACTCCAACATCATCTCGGCACGGTTGGCCCGGGAAACCTTCGGTGTGCCGCGAGTGGTCGCCCGCATCTATGACGCCAAGCGCGCCGAGGTCTACGAACGCCTGGGTATCCCCACGATCGCCACGGTGCCCTGGACCACCGATCGGCTGCTCAACGCGCTGCTCCGCGAAACTGAGACCGCCAAGTGGCGCGATCCCACCGGCACCGTCGCCGTCGCCGAGGTCATCTTGCACGAGGACTGGATCGGGCACCGGGTCACCGACTTGGAGCAGGCCACCGGCGCCCGGGCGGCGTTCCTGATCCGATTCGGAACCGGGGTGCTGCCCGAGCCGAAGACGATCCTGCAGGCCGGCGACCAGGTCTACGTCGCCGCCATCTCCGGCCGGGCGGCCGAGGCGGTGGCCATTGCGGCCCTGCCGCCCAGCGAGGACTTCGAGTCCGGGCCGCGCAAATGAAGCGCGCCGACGACGAAGACGCCGGCTCGGCCCGGCTTCGAGCCGGGGTTATGGGGGTACCACCCGCTTGCGGGGGAGAGTGGCGCAGATGAAGGTAGTCGTCGCCGGGGCCGGCGCCGTCGGCCGCTCAGTCACCCGTGAGCTCATCGGAAATGGGCACGACGTGACCCTGATCGAGCGCAATCGCGACCACCTGGACCCCGATGCCATCCCGACCGCGCATTGGCAATTGGGCGATGCCTGCGAGCTGAGCCTGCTGGAGTCGGTGCACCTCGAGGATTTCGATGTCGTGGTCGCCGCTACCGGCGACGACAAGGTCAACGTGGTACTCAGCCTGCTGGCCAAGACCGAATTCGCGGTGCCGCGGGTGGTGGCCCGAGTCAACGATCCCCGCAACGAGTGGCTGTTCACCGACGCCTGGGGCGTTGACGTGGCGGTGTCCACTCCGCGCATGCTGGCCTCGCTGATCGAGGAGGCCGTCGCGGTCGGCGACCTGGTACGGCTGATGGAATTCCGCAAGGGCCAGGCAAACCTCGTGGAGATCACGCTGCCCGACGACACACCCTGGGGCGGCAAGCCCGTGCGCAAGCTGCAACTACCGCGGGATGCGGTACTGGTGACGATCCTGCGCGGACCGCGGGTCATCGTGCCGCAAGCCGATGAGCCGCTGGAAGGGGGCGACGAATTGCTGTTCGTCGCGGTCACCGAGGCAGAGGAGGAGCTGAGCCGGCTGTTGCTGCCGCCGACCTCACCGGCGGGTGAGCCCGTCCCTCGAGCCTGAGCCGACCGCTTTCCCGGTGCGAGCGGGGCCGGCCCAATCGGTGGCAATCCCGCCGCGGCCGCGCATTGAGAGCCGTCACCACAAGGTCAGCGCCGCGAGCGCACACCCGCAAGTCGCTAGAGCTCGCGACCGGCGTCGGTATCGATTTCTGCCATCCCCGCCACCGCAGGGCCTTCGAGGACCGGTATCGCCCGCTGAGCGGCCTTTATCGCGGCGTACGTCGCCAGTGCCGCCATCGCGGTGAGCGGCCAGCCCATCCCGATGCGCGCGACGCCCAGCCAGCCGGTCTTGTCGGCATCGTAGAGAAGCCGCTGGACGATGAACCGGGCGGCGAACACCAGCGTCCAACCCACCGTGGCGATGTCAAACGCGTAGCGGGCGCGGGGTACGTCGCGCCAGCCGCGGTCCCGCCCGGTGGCCCAGCTCCAGAGGACACCGACGGCGGGCCGGCGAATCACCACCGACAGGGCGAAAATCACCGCCCATAGCAACGACATCCAAATACCCAACAAAAAATAGCCCTTGGACTGACCCACCAGGTAGGCGATCAGCGCACACACGGCGACCCCGAAGAACCCGGAAACGGCAGGCTGGGTGGATTCCCGCCGAATCAGCCGCAATAGCAACACCAATGCGGCCACGCCCACGGCAGACCCGATTGCGGGCAACAGTCCGGCCACACTGGACACCGCGACAAAGACGACCACCGGCAGCGACGAATAGACCAGACCACTGACGCCACCGGCCTGTGCCAGCAGACGCTCTGCGCTGATACGGTGCGTACTCATGCCGGGGCCGCTGCCGCTAGCCGGCTCGAGACTGCGTACCCCAGACCAACCCGGATAACGGAAATGGTCACCGCTGAATTTCGTAGTGCGGGTTGTAGATGGCCTTGCTCCCGTTTTCGAGCTTGCCCAGCCGGCCGCGCACCCGCAGCGTGCGGCCGGAGTCGATGCCGGGGATCCGGCGCTGGCCCAACCACACCAACGTCACGGTGTCGCTACCGTCGAACAACTCGGCGCGAACACCGCCGGCGCAACCCTTGCCGTTGGTTTCCACACTGCGCAGCGTGCCCACCATCGTGACCTCCTGACCACGCTGGCAATCAATGACGCGCTGCGCGCCGGTAGTGAGGACTTCGTCCGACAATTCTTCGACGTCGCGCTGCTCCGGATCTTCCGTCAACCGACGGGTCAGCCGGCGCAGATAACCTTGGGCGCCCATGGCCTCTCCTGACACTCCAACGTCGTAACGGAAGCTCTTCTTGCGATCAGCATTCCATCTATGCCAACGGTCACCGTAGACCTGTTGGTTCCCGTCCGCCACACGTATCGATGCACCGGGCTCGGAGTACCCGCAATGGCGGAGCACTATCAAGGAATGCCAGTCGATTTTCGCGGAGTCACGGCCGTGGTGTTACCCGGAACCGGTTCCGACGACGACTACGTCTACCGGGCGTTTTCCGGCCCCCTGCACGGGGTCGGCGCGGCGCTGCTGACACCTGAGCCACGACCAGAGCACCTGATCGCCGGGTACCTGGCCGCACTGGACGACGCCGCGCGGACACGTCCGGTGATGGTCGGCGGCATCTCGATCGGAGCCGCCGTTGCCGTCGCGTGGGCGCTGGCCCATCCCGACCGGACCCTGGCCGTCCTGGCCGCGTTACCTGCGTGGACGGGCCCGCCCGAATCAGCCCCAGCCGCCCACGCGGCGCGATACACGGCCTCACAGCTGCGCCGTGACGGGCTGGCGACGACGACGACGCAGATGCGGGCATCCAGCCCCACCTGGTTGGCCGACGAGCTGGCCCGATCCTGGCGGGTTCAATGGCCGCAATTACCTCACGCCATGGAGGAAGCCGCAGCCTATATCGCGCCTGGCCGCAGCGACCTGGAGCGGCTGGCCGCGCCGTTGGGGGTCGCTGCCGCCGTCGATGATCCGATTCACCCGCTGCAGGTCGGTGTTGACTGGGTGACCGCGGCGCCGCATGCCGCACTACGGACGGTGACGCTGGATGAGATCGGCGCGGATCCCGCCGCACTGGGAGCCGCCTGCCTGGCAGCGCTGGCCGAGGTCCGGGACGCCTCCTAGAACGCTCGCCAAGCCCTAGCCGCTGGTGCTGCTGCGCAACTGCTGCATCGCCGACCCACCGGCACCGCGGCGCGCCGCCGGTGGGTTGGATTGCTGCTGCTCCTGCTCCTGCGCCTGTGCCTGGGCGGCCGCGGCCTCGCGCAGCTGCTCCACCATCGGCTCGGGCAACTGCACCGGCAACGGGGTACGTACCGGTAGGGGTGTGTCTCCGCGGCGCACAACAGTGTCCGCCAACGCCTCACGAGCCTCGTCGGTCAACGCATCAATCGTCTCTTGCGGGCCGTTGACCACACACCGGATCATCCAGCGATAGCCGTCGACACCGATGAAACGCACCACGCCGGAGGCCGTACCGATCACTTCCCGACCCCACGGGCCGTTTTTGATGGAAACCTGAGCGGAGTCCTTGCGCAGCGAATCGGCCAGCTCGCCGGCCACCTCACGCCACAGGCCGGCGGACTTCGGCGCCGCGTAGGCCGCGATGGTGAAGCGGCCGTTGGGCGTGACAATCCACACCGCGCTGGGGACGCCGTTCTCGGTCAGTTCGACCTGCACCTGACCTGCCGTCGGCATCGGGATCAACACCGAACCCAGGTCGAGTCTGGCCGACTCCGCGACCGAAGGGTCGTCGAAGTCTTCGATGTCGAACGGGCCCACCAACTCGTCGCCGTCTTCGTCGGCCAGTTCCGATGCTTTCGGCGCAGCGGCGGCCGGTGCTTCCGGCTCTTCCGAAGTCGACCCGCTGTCTGTCTTGCGTGTGCGTCTGCCGAATGCCATCACAAACTCGCATGTCCGCCGGAGGAGCCGTGACCACCATCGCCACGGGATGTCTCGGCCAGCCCGGCCTCGTCGAATGACGCGACCTCGACCAGCTCGACTAACTCGACCCGCTGCACCAGCAGCTGGGCAATACGGTCACCTCGATGCACCACGATCGGCGTGGCGGGGTCGAGGTTGATCAGCGCGACCTTGATCTCACCACGGTAGCCCGCGTCGATGGTTCCGGGGCTGTTGACGATCGAAAGCCCCACCCGGGAGGCCAAGCCCGAGCGCGGATGGACGAGACCCACCATCCCGAACGGGATGGCGACCGCAACCCCCGTCGGCACCAGGGCACGCTGCCCGGGGGCCAGCTCCACGTCTTGCGCACTGTAGAGATCTACCCCCGCGTCGCCGTGATGAGCGCGGCTGGGCAGCGGGAGCCCGGGGTCGAGACGGACAACGGCCAGACTGGTCGACACGGGGCCACAGACTACTCTTGACCGAATGTCGGGCACCCGCGTCGCGCCGCACAGTGTGCGATACCGCGAACGACTCTGGGTGCCGTGGTGGTGGTGGCCGCTGGGGTTTGCGGCGGCGGCGCTCATCGCTTTCGAAGTCGATATGGGTATCGCCGCTCTGCCCGACTGGCTGCCGTTCGCGACGCTGTTCGCCGTCGCGGCCGGCACGCTGCTGTGGCTGGGCCGGGTGCAGATCCGAGTCACGGCCGACCAGACCGGCGTCGAGCTGTGGGCCGGTGCGGCGCATCTGCCGGTCGCCGTGGTCTCCCGATCGGCCGAAGTGGCGCGCACCGCCAAGTCGGCGGCACTGGGCCGACAGCTCGACCCGGCAGCATTTGTACTGCATCGCGCATGGGTCGGCCCCATGGTTGTGTTGGTGCTCGACGACCCCGAGGACCCCACCCCGTACTGGCTGGTGAGCTGCCGTCACCCCGAACGGGTGCTGTCTGCCCTGACAAGCTGAGTGCAGCGATCACGCCGCGCAGTCGGTACAGATCATCACGCCGTTCTTCTCGCTGGCCAGTCGACTGCGGT
Source organism: Mycobacterium innocens (assembly GCF_900566055.1). Classification (GTDB taxonomy): domain Bacteria; phylum Actinomycetota; class Actinomycetes; order Mycobacteriales; family Mycobacteriaceae; genus Mycobacterium; species Mycobacterium innocens. Next base: position 33,993 of record NZ_UPHQ01000080.1, on the reverse strand, counting down.
GTTGCACCAGGAAGCAGCTCGAGCAGGTGAACTCGTCTGCTTGCTTCGGGATAACACGCACCGACAGCTCTTCACCGGACAAGTCGGCGCCAGGCAGCTCGAATGACTCGGCGGACTCGGACTCGTCCACGTCGACCACGGCCGACGCCGCCTCGTTCCGTCGAGCTTTCAGCTCCTCCAGCGAATCCTCCGACACATCGTCGGCCTCGGTGCGCCGTGGAGCGTCATAGTCGGTAGGCATTATTCCGTCCCCTCGCATGCCCTCTCATTAGTTCAAGCATCGCTTTGTACCAGCGTCGAACGCATCCACCAAACGATTCGTGCCCAGAACTCGGCTCAATCAACTGTGATTTACGTCACACCTCCCTCGGCGACCGCGTGATCGGCCCTCAACGGGGCAATCCAGGCGCGGACTACAGTGCACGTGTGGTCGCACAAATCACCGAGGGCACCGCCTTTGACAAGCACGGTCGGCCATTTCGGCGGCGCAATCCCCGCCCCGCGATTGTCGTCGTGATCCTGCTGGCGATCACGACGGCAGTGGCGTGGACGGTGGCCCTGACCCGCCCGACAGATGTCCGCGAGGCCGCGACGTGCAACCCCCCGCCACAGCCGGCCGGGTCGACGGCGCCGCCCAGGCTCGGTGAGCCGGTGTCGCGAACCGAAATGACCGACGTCGCCCCGGCCAAACTCAGCGAGACCAAAGTGCGCGTCCTCAACGCCAGCGGACGGGGAGGTCAAGCCGGCGACATCGCCGGGGCCATGCAGGATCTCGGTTTCGCCCAGCCGACGGCCGCCAACGACCCGGTCTATGCCGGCACCCGGCTGACCTGTCAGGGCCAGATCCGGTTCGGCACCGCAGGTCAAGCCGCAGCCGCCGCGGTATGGCTGGTGGCGCCGTGTACCGAGCTGTTCCACGACAGCCGTGCCGACGACTCGGTCGACCTAGTCCTCGGCACGGACTTCACCACGTTGGCCCACAACGACGACATCGACGCCGTACTCGCGAGCCTGCGGCCCGGTGCCACCGAGCTGACGGATCCCACGCTCGTGGCCAAGGTCCACGCAAGCAGTTGCTGAGCAGCTCAGTCCGGGATCGGCTCGAGAGCATCGAATCGCGTCAGCACCGCCAACAGCTCGTCGGCAATGCCGGGGGCGGCGGCGAGCACCAAGCCCCCTTCCGGGGCATTCGCGGCGGGCAATAGCACCCGGGCTCCCGCTTCGGCTGCTATCAGAGCACCCGCCGCGCGGTCCCACACCTGCAGCCCGTGCTCGTAGTAGGCATCCAGTTGGCCGGCGGCGACCATGCACAAGTCCAAGGCCGCAGAACCGATCCGGCGCACATCTCGGACCACCGGCAGCATCCGGGCCAGCAGCGCTGCCTGGGTAGCGCGGCGTCGCGTCGAGTACGCGAAGCCGGTGCCCAACAGGGCCATCGACAAATTGTCGACATCGGTGCAGCGTAACCGGCGAGTCCCGTGCTGGTCGGTGACCTGCGCGCCTAGCCCCGCCGCAGCCGAATACACCCTGCCGCCGACGACATCAGCGACCGCGCCGGCCACCGACACGCCGCCGACTTGGGCTCCGACCGACACAGCGTAGGCCGGAATGCCGTAGACGAAGTTCACGGTGCCGTCGATGGGGTCAAGCACCCAAGTCACGGCATCGGCCGGCGCGGCCGTCGAGTCTGCCGGGCCCCCGCCCTCCTCGCCCAAAATCGGGTCACCGGGCCGAAGCTGAACCAGCCGTTCACGCAGCAGTCGCTCGGTATCGGTGTCGACGACGGTCACCGGGTCGGTCGGGGTGGTCTTGGTCCGGACCGCGTCGCCGCCGTCAGTGGCCGGATGCAGACCGAATATCTCGGCGCGCCGACCACGCACGAACTCGGCCGCCTCCGTGGCGAGAGTCTCCGCCACCGCACGCAGCCGCGCGGGCTGGTTGTCGGATCGTGTCACCGCTCTATCGCATCACAGTCGCCCGGACCCGCGCGCATCGTCGTCAGGCCGAGCCAGAATGCCCGGTCTCGGCAAGCACGCGGGCTAAGGTATTCGGACACATATGTCTCGCCGAGGAGAACCGATGACCAGCGCCGACCCCCTGCCCCATACCCCCGCTGACACACAACAACGTCGCGGGTTCGGCATCGATGTCGGTGGTAGCGGCATCAAGGGCGGAATCGTCGACCTGGACACCGGCCAGCTGATCGGGGACAGGATCAAGCTGCTGACTCCCCAACCGGCCACTCCGTCAGCGGTCGCCAAGACCATCGCCGAGGTGGTCCACGACTTCGGCTGGACCGGACCACTCGGGGTGACCTATCCCGGCGTAGTCACGCACGGCGTCGCCCAGACGGCGGCCAATGTGGACAAGTCATGGATCGGCACCAACGCCAGCGAAGTCATCGCCGCCGAGTTAGGCGGTCAAGCGGTGACGGTTCTCAACGACGCCGATGCGGCCGGGCTTGCCGAAGAACGCTATGGAGCCGGCAAGGACAACTCCGGGTTGGTCATCCTGCTCACCTTCGGAACCGGTATCGGGTCTGCGGTCATCCACAACGGCAAGTTGATACCCAACACCGAGTTCGGGCATCTCGAGGTCGGGGGTAAGGAGGCCGAGCAGCGGGCCGCGTCATCGGTCAAGGAAAGGAAAGGCTGGAGCTACGAAAAGTGGGCCCAGCAGGTGACTCGGGTTCTGGTCGCTATTGAGAACGCCATGTGGCCCGACCTGTTCATCGCCGGCGGCGGCATCAGCCGCAAAGCCGACAAATGGGTGCACCTGCTGGACAATCGCACCCGCGTAGTGCCGGCAACCCTGCAGAACGCCGCCGGGATAGTCGGCGCAGCAATGGCGTCCACAACGGATGTGACCCACTGAATTTCTCCGCTCGGGCGGTACCGGCGCGCAGTGAAGTTACAATGGTCGTCGGCGACCGCCCGACCGATAGAGCGCGAGTTTTCACGCCGATATCAACGCCGACATTCGACATAGCAGACACTTTCGGTTCAGCACGCCCAGACTCATACCGGAAGCGAGTACCACCGAAGGGGTGTATGTGGCAGCGACCAGGGCCAGCCAGGCGACCGGTGAGCCGGTGAAGCGCACCGCCACCAAGTCCCCGGCCAAAGCCGGCGCCAAGCGACCGGCGGCAAAGACAGCCAATGGCGCTACCCCCGCGAAGCGGGCCACTAAGGCGGCGGGCCGGTCCACAAAGGCCGCCGATGCCACCATCGACGCCGAGACCACCGCCCCGAAGAAGGGCCGTACCGCGGCCAAAGCCGCAAACGCGCCGGCCCGTGACGCCGACACGTTCGGCGAGGAACTCGAAGGCGCGGCTACGGATCCGGCGGTTGCGCTCGATGCCGCCGAAGACCTCGACGTCGAACCAGACCTTGACGTCGACCCCGTTGAGGACCTCGACCTCGAGGCCGGTATCGGCCTAGAGGACCTGGAAGACGACGTGGAAGACGACGACGTCGCCGTCGTCGTCGTCGTCGACAGCGAACTCGATCCAACCGACGCCGTGGACACCGACGCGGTTGAATCTCCGGCTGTTGCAGCGCCCGGCAGCGCCGTCGATGACGAGGAGATTGCCGAGCCCACCGAAAAGGACAAGGCCTCAGGCGATTTCGTCTGGGACGAGGACGAGTCGGAAGCGTTGCGCCAGGCGCGCAAAGACGCCGAACTCACCGCCTCCGCGGACTCGGTTCGCGCTTACCTCAAGCAAATCGGCAAGGTGGCGCTGCTCAACGCCGAGGAAGAGGTCGAGCTGGCCAAGCGGATCGAGGCCGGTCTCTACGCCACGCAGTTGATGGCGGAGATGGCAGAGCGCGGCGAGAAGCTACCCGCCGCGCAACGTCGCGACATGATGTGGATTTGCCGCGACGGCGATCGCGCGAAGAACCATCTTCTGGAGGCCAACCTGCGGCTGGTGGTTTCACTGGCCAAGCGCTACACCGGGCGGGGGATGGCGTTCCTGGACTTGATCCAGGAGGGCAACCTGGGCCTGATCCGGGCGGTCGAGAAGTTCGACTACACCAAGGGTTACAAGTTCTCCACCTACGCAACCTGGTGGATCCGCCAAGCCATCACCCGCGCCATGGCCGACCAGGCCCGCACCATCCGTATCCCGGTGCACATGGTCGAGGTGATCAACAAGCTCGGCCGAATCCAGCGTGAGCTCCTCCAGGACCTGGGCCGCGAGCCCACTCCCGAGGAGCTGGCCAAAGAGATGGACATCACCCCGGAGAAGGTGCTCGAGATCCAGCAATACGCCCGGGAGCCGATCTCGCTGGACCAGACCATCGGCGACGAGGGCGACAGCCAGCTGGGCGACTTCATCGAGGACAGCGAAGCGGTGGTGGCCGTGGACGCGGTGTCGTTCACACTCCTGCAAGACCAGCTGCAGTCGGTCCTGGACACGCTGTCCGAGCGCGAGGCCGGCGTGGTACGGCTGCGCTTCGGCCTCACCGACGGCCAGCCACGCACTCTCGACGAGATCGGCCAGGTATACGGCGTGACCCGGGAACGCATCCGGCAGATCGAGTCCAAGACCATGTCCAAATTGCGCCACCCCAGCCGGTCGCAAGTCCTGCGCGACTACCTGGACTGAGTGAGCCCGCCGGCGCGGTGGGACCCTTCGGTTTCCCTATGTCTCGTCGGCAAGTTGATCGCGAGTCTGGTGCAGACCGGGCGCGGCCGGGTCATCGCCTTGGTGCTGCAGCTTTTCCTGCAGGTCACGTTGCTCGTCGGTAGCCTTCCTGGCGTCGTGGGGTTTGGGCGGCGGATTCGGGTGCTGATCCATGAGAAAGCCTCCAGCGTCTAGCTAGAGCCGTCGATCGAGGATCTCCCACATTTGATGCGACGAAACCGGTTGGGTCCGTGAAAAAGTCGCGAAAAGTCGCGACGACCGGGGCTGCCCTCCAGTCACATGCCCCGACACGGGATGCTTCCCGACGACCGGAACGCCAGCTGTCCCACCCAACAGCTGCGCATCGGCCGACGCCGTCGTACTGTCACGGCATGTCAGCAACCCGCAGGTGCATCTCCTCCGGATCCGACTTCGAGTCGGCCGTTGGCTATTCGCGCGCGGTGCGCGTTGGCCCGCATGTGGCAGTGGCCGGAACCACCGGCAGCGGCAGCGATGTCGCCGCGCAAACCAGAGACGCCCTGCGCCGCATCGAGGCCGCACTCGGACAGGCGGGTGCGAGGCTCGCCGACGTGGTCCGCACCCGCATCTACATGACCGACATTTCACGCTGGCGCGAGGTCGGCGATGTACACGCCGAGGTTTTCGGCGGAATCCGACCCGCGGCGACCATGGTCGAGGTTTCGGCGCTGATCGCGCCCGGCCTGCTGGTTGAGATCGAAGCCGACGCCTACACGGATCCCTGAGGTCCCGAAATCAGCGGGAAGGTGCCGTCCGCCGCCGGGACGTAGGCCGCGACGCTGATCACCGCCCGTGCCGGAAGCTCGCCGTACAGGTGCGGGAACAGCATCCAATCCGGATCCGCTACCGTTCCGGGCTCCCAACGCACGGGCGAATCGAGCGCCGCCGGGTCGATGTAGAGCAGGACCATGTCACGACGGCCGAGGAAGAGCCGATTGGCCGGCAGGTGTATCTGCTCAGGCGTCGACAGATGGATGAACCCGGTGGCTGATCCGGGACGGAAGCCGCCGCAGCGGCGGGCGGACGACCATTCGGAGGCCGCACACATGTGCACCAACACCGCCGGAGTGGACGACATACTAGCCAGCTTGCCCGACTCATCGTCCCGAAATCCGTGAGAAAGGACACACCTGATACCACCTGGGGAACAAGGCGGAAACGGGGAACGTCTGAGACAGTGAACTTACCTAGATATGGAGAAGTCATGAACGCAACGTTGACCAGTCCTGAGCTGACTAGAGCCGACCGCTGCGACCGCTGTGGCGCAGCAGCGCGGGTTCGCGCCAAGCTGCCTTCGGGTGCCGAACTTCTCTTCTGCCAGCACCACGCCAATGAGCACGAAGCGAAACTGGTCGAGCTGTCGGCCGTGCTGGAGGTCAGTGGAAACTAGGTTCGCCGAAACTCGCTCCCCTAAAGTCGGGTCCAATGTGCCACGTGTGACCGATCTTCGGTAATGCTGGACCGGATGAGCGACCAACCGCCAAAGCCGTCCCGCCACCACATCTGGCGAATCAGCCTTCGGACGCTCTCCAAGAGTTGGGACGACTCGATCTTCTCCGAGTCAGCACAAGCAGGTTTCTGGTCGGCGCTATCCCTTCCGCCCTTGCTTTTGGGAATGCTGGGCAGCCTGGCCTACGTGGCTCCGCTATTCGGTCAGGACACCTTGCCCGCGATCGAAAAAACCATTATTTCCACCGCCCACAGCTTCTTCTCACCCAGTGTGGTCAACGAGATCATCGAGCCGACGATCCGCGACATCACCGCCAACGCTCGCGGCGAGGTGGTGTCGCTGGGTTTCTTGATCTCATTGTGGGCAGGATCGTCGGCAATCTCTTCCTACGTCGATGCCGTGGTGGAGGCGCATGACCAGACTCCGCTGCGCCATCCGGTGCGGCAGCGGTTCTTCGCGCTGTTCCTGTACGTGGTGATGCTGGTGTTCCTGGTGGCCGCCGCGCCGGTGGCGGTGGTCGGCCCGCGGAAGGTGAGCGAACACATTTCGGCGGGTTTCGCCAACTTTCTGCACTACGGCTACTACCCGGGGCTGATCGCGGGCCTGACGGTCGGGGTGATCATCCTCTACCGGGTCGCGCTGCCGGTACCGCTGCCGACACACCGACTGGTCATTGGCGCAGTACTGGCCACCGCGGTGTTCCTGATCGCGACGCTGGGTCTACGGTTCTATCTCAGGTGGATCACCAGTACGGGCTATACCTACGGCGCGCTGTCCACGCCCATCGCTTTCCTGTTGTTCGCGTTCTTCGGCGGTTTTGCGATCATGATCGGAGCCGAACTCAACGCCGCGATCCAAGAGGAATGGCCCGCGCCGGCGACACACGCGCACCGGCTGCGCACCTGGCTGCGGGCCCGAACCGCCGCAATCACGGGCACGGCCGACTAGGCGTCGGAGGGCGTCGCAGACCACGACTGTGAAGCCGCGGCGCCAATTCAGCCCTTCTTGAGCGTCTCGTAGATCTGTTTGCAGTCCGGGCACACCGGCGAACCCGGCTTGGGTGCCCGGGTCACGGGAAACACCTCACCGCATAACGCCACCACATGGCTGCCCAGCACCGCGCTTTCGGCGATCTTGTCCTTTTTGACGTAGTGGAAGTACTTCGGGGTGTCGCTGCCGGTCCCGTCGTCGACGCGTTCCTCGGCGTCGGTGCGTTCGATCGTCTGCGTCTGCATACCAGACATTGTGCCCCCTACTCGCTCCTGCCGGAATCGACCGGATATGGGAGAGTAGAGAAATGAAGCGCGGCTTCGAGCTGAGTTTCGACGACTTCGACGATCGGGGCCGCCCGGTACTGATCACCGCCGCCGCGCCGTCTTACGAGGAGCAGCACCGAGCCCGGGTGCGCAAGTACCTGACCTTGATGGCATTCCGGATTCCGGCGCTCATCCTGGCGGCCGTCGCATACGGGACCTGGCACAACGGTCTTGTCTCACTACTGATCGTGGCTGTCTCGATTCCGTTGCCGTGGATGGCCGTGCTCATCGCCAACGACAGACCACCCCGCAGCGCCGATGAGCCCCGACGATTCGACGACGCCCGAAGGCGCACCCCGCTGTTTCCGACTGCGAAGCGTCCGGCTCTGGAGCCGCGGCGCGACGCGGCGCCGCAAGCGGACTCCCCAGACTTCGACGGCTGGTCCGATCCCACGTAACCGGGCGGCGCTACACACTTCTCAGGACATTCTCAGGTCGCTGGCACATTTCTGCACGTCACGGTGTGTGAGATGACAGCGCGGCGGGAACTCTGTGGTCGAGCCTGTCGTTAAACCCCGTGACAGGACAAGCCGATCGGGAGGGCGCTATGGCACATGCCACCACAAGCCGGGCTGACAGTGATCTGGATGCTCAAAGCCCCGCAGCGGACTTGGTGCGCGTATATCTGAACGGCATCGGTAAAACGGCGTTGCTCAACGCCGCCGATGAAGTTGAGCTGGCCAAGCGCATCGAAGCCGGGCTGTATGCCGAGTATCTGCTCGAAACCCGAAAGCGGTTGGGCGAGAACCGGAAACGCGAATTGGCGACCGTGGTACGCGACGGCCAGGCAGCGCGCCGTCACCTCCTCGAGGCCAACCTTCGGCTGGTGGTGTCATTGGCCAAGCGCTACACGGGCCGCGGAATGCCGCTGCTCGACCTCATCCAGGAGGGCAACCTGGGCCTGATCCGCGCGATGGAGAAGTTCGACTACACAAAGGGATTCAAATTCTCGACGTATGCCACCTGGTGGATCCGCCAAGCCATCACCCGTGGCATGGCCGACCAGAGCCGCACCATTCGTCTGCCCGTTCACCTGGTCGAGCAGGTCAACAAGCTGGCGCGGATCAAGCGGGAGATGCACCAGAAGCTGGGCCGGGAAGCCACTGAGGAGGAACTGGCCGAAGAGTCCGGCATTCCGGTTGACAAGATCAACGACCTGCTCGAACACAGCCGGGATCCGGTGAGCCTGGACATGCCGGTCGGCTCTGAGGAAGAGGCGCCGCTGGGTGACTTCATCGAGGACGCCGAAGCCATGTCCGCGGAGAACGCCGTCATCGCCGAACTGCTGCACACCGATATCCGCAGTGTGCTTGCCACTCTCGACGAGCGTGAGCACCAGGTGATCCGGCTGCGCTTCGGCCTGGACGACGGTCAGCCGCGCACGCTGGATCAAATCGGCAAGCTGTTCGGTCTGTCCCGTGAGCGCGTGCGCCAGATCGAGCGGGACGTGATGGGCAAGTTGCGCCATGGCGAACGTGCCGATCGGCTGCGGTCATACGCCAGTTGAGACACCGGCCGGACGCCCGTCGACAAGCGCCGAGAAAGCGTTTCGAGAAAAGCGCCGAAAAGCTAGGTACAAGACAGTGTGCCCGCCGCGATGAGCGGCGGGCACACTGCTCTCGGGGGTGTTTTGGGCCAACCACATGCGCAGCTGGCCAAGTAGACTCGGCGGCAACGGAGGATGCTGAATGAACGACTTGGTTGATACCACCGAGATGTACTTGCGGACGATCTACGACCTCGAGGAAGAGGGCGTCACGCCGCTGCGCGCCCGGATTGCCGAGCGCTTGGAGCAGAGCGGGCCGACTGTCAGCCAGACCGTTTCCCGGATGGAGCGGGACGGATTGCTCCGGGTGGCCGGGGATCGCCACCTCGAACTCACCGACAAGGGCCGGGCGCTGGCGATCGCGGTGATGCGCAAGCACCGCCTCGCCGAACGACTCCTCGTCGACGTCATCGGGTTGCCGTGGGAAGAGGTGCACGCCGAGGCATGCCGGTGGGAGCACGTGATGAGTGAAGATGTCGAGCGTCGGCTGGTCAAGGTGCTGAACAACCCGACGACGTCTCCGTTCGGCAATCCGATTCCGGGCTTGCTGGACCTGGGCGTGGGCCCGGAATTCGGCGCCGAAGACGCCGACCTGGTGCGGCTGACCGAGCTGCCGGCCGGTCCGCCGGTGGCAGTAGTCGTTCGCCAGCTCACCGAGCATGTTCAAGGCGACATCGACTTGATCACGCGGCTCAAGGACGCCGGCGTCGTGCCGAACGCCCGCGTGACGGTCGAAACCAGTCCGGGAGGCGGCGTGACCATCGTCATCCCGGGGCATGAGAACGTCACCCTGCCCCACGCGATGGCGCACGCCGTCAAAGTCGAGAAGGTCTGACTACCCCGCACATCGGCCGGATTGACCGGATGGACCGAACGCCCGTCGCGGCGGTAACCGCACGCCGAGTTGCCGAGCCAACCGATAGCCGGTGGTCGCGAGTTCCCGGATGTGCTCCGGCCGAAGCCCGGACTGTAACGCCGTGTCTAGCATGCCGGCCATCCGATGCCCTGGCGAGCAGCGCAGCGCGGCCTCCAGGGACACCCCGGCCAGCGGACCGTCTCCGCGGGCGTAGGCACTGAACGCCAGCAACACCAGTGCCTCCACCCGCCACGGCTCGGGTAGCGCGCGCGCCAGTACCGCCCACAACGACTCGGCCGGACCGGAGTTCTCACCGACCGCGAGGGCATAGAGCGTGTCGCGCACCCGCACGTCGGTCAGCGCACAGCCCAACTGTGCCAGCTCCACGTCCGATAGCTGTTGCCCGTCGGCCACCCGCGCGGCAGCGGCCATCGCCTTCTCCACGTCGCGACGGCTACAGCCCAACGGGTCGGCGCGCTCGGCGATCTCACGCTCGGCCGCCTCTCGCTTCACGGTGGCGGCCAGTGTGCCGGTGCGCGCCCGGTCGTCCACCGCGACGACGGCCTCCAGGTCGGCACGCCGCGGGTACAGCCGCCGACCGTCGAGCACCGCCGCCACCGCCAGCGGCGACGCCGCCGGGTCGTCGATGACGCCACCCGAACCGCAGCCGTCGACGCAATGCCAGCGTCCGCCGACCGCGATGCGGTCGACCACGTGGGCCGCCCAGAGCACGATGTCACGCTGCGCCAGCGCCTCGGTCAGCGCATCGCAGACCCGGCGGTACTCGTCGCTGCATCCCGGACACTGCGCTCCGTCCGCGTCGACGATCACCGCGATCGCGGCCTCGGGGTCAGCCGCGCCGGCGACCTCCGCGAGCTGCTCGACCCGGTGGCCAAGGTCCTCCGACAGGTCAACGCGCATCACCGATCCCAGTTCACCGTCGGCCACCGAGACCAGGACCAGCGATTTTTCTGGCACGAAGCCGAGGATGGCCGGCAGCGCGGCGATCAGGGCGCCGGGGCGATTCAGTTCAAAGTCAGGTCGATGCTTCGTCATAGGCGTCAACGCTGACGACCGGCACCGTCAGCCGGTGCGCACATCCGGCACCTGGGCCGCCATCCTGTGGACGAAGTCGCCACTGTGCGTTCTACTGTCTATCTCATGGGGTCGATGCGCGAGTACGACATGGTGGTTCTCGGCTCTGGGCCTGGCGGCCAGAAGGCGGCCATTGCCTCGGCCAAGTTGGGCAAATCCGTTGCGATCGTCGAACGTGGCCGAATGCTGGGCGGCGTCTGCGTCAACACCGGCACCATTCCATCGAAGACGTTGCGCGAGGCGGTGCTCTACCTCACCGGCATGAATCAGCGCGAACTCTACGGGGCCAGCTATCGCGTCAAGGACCGGATCACCCCGGCCGATTTGCTGGCCCGGACCCAGCATGTGATCGGCAAGGAAGTCGACGTGGTACGCAATCAGTTGATGCGCAACCGGGTCGACCTGCTGGTGGGGCACGGCCGGTTCATCGATCCGCACACCATCATGGTCGAAGACCAGACGCGCCGCGAAAAGACCACTGTCACAGGCGATTACATCGTGATCGCCACCGGCACCAGGCCGGCCCGGCCGTCCGGCGTCGAATTCGACGAAGAAAGGGTCCTCGACTCCGACGGGATCCTGGACCTCAAGTCGCTCCCGGCCTCGATGGTCGTGGTCGGTGCCGGCGTGATCGGTATCGAATATGCCTCGATGTTCGCCGCGCTGGGCACCAAGGTGACCGTCGTCGAGAAGCGGGAAGACATGCTGGACTTCTGCGACCCCGAGGTCGTCGAGGCGCTGAAATTCCACCTGCGCGACCTGGCGGTGACATTCCGGTTCGGTGAAGAGGTCACCGCTGTCGACGTCGGCTCGGCTGGCACCGTCACCACCCTGGCCAGCGGCAAACAGATTCCCGCCGAGACAGTGATGTACTCCGCCGGACGCCAAGGCCAGACCGACCACCTCGACCTGTCCAACGCCGGCCTGGAGGTCGAACGCCGCGGGCGAATATGGGTGGACGAACAGTTCAAGACCAAGGTGGACCATATCTACGCCGTCGGCGATGTCATCGGCTTTCCGGCGCTGGCTGCGACGTCGATGGAGCAGGGCCGGCTAGCTGCGTACCACGCGTTCGGGGAACCGACCGACGGCATCACCGACCTGCAGCCGATCGGCATCTATTCGATCCCCGAGATCTCCTACGTCGGCTCCACCGAAGTGAAACTGACCAAGGAATCCATCCCCTACGAAGTGGGCGTGGCGCGCTACCGGGAACTGGCCCGCGGCCAAATCGCCGGCGACTCCTACGGCATGCTCAAACTGCTGGTGTCCACCGACGATCTCAAGCTGCTCGGCGTGCATATCTTCGGCACGAGTGCCACCGAGATGGTGCACATCGGACAGGCCGTCATGGGGTGCGGAGGCACCGTCGAGTACCTGGTCGACGCGGTTTTCAACTATCCGACATTCTCCGAGGCCTACAAGGTGGCAGCGCTCGACGTGATGAACAAGGTGCGGGCGCTCAATCAGTTCCGCCGCTAATGCGTCACGAGGCCGTATCGTCGGAATCGGTCGGCCTCGGATCGCCCTAACATCGCCCGGGCGCCGGCGCGGCTTGGGCCGGTAGCGCAGGACGGTGCTCGTCGAACGAGGGGCGGCGGTTTGGCTGCCGACTTGGCCGTCCACGGTCGCCCGTCGCGGTTCGCTGCGAATACGGCGTGGAGCTTTTCGCGTTATGAAGATGTGCGCATAAGTGAGATGTTCGTTCATTGGGGCCCGTTGATTTGAGAGACACTGATCAGAGCACCCCGGTTAGACCCCCGAGAGGAGGCAACACCCATGACGCACAATCAAGACCGGGATGAGGCGCAGGACTTCCAACCCGGGCAACCTGGCATGTACGACCTCGAGTTGCCGGCGCCGCAATTGTCGACGTCGGATGGCCGTGGTCCGGTGTTGGTGCACGCTTTGGAGGGCTTTTCCGACGCAGGGCACGCAATTCGGCTGGCCGCTGCCCACCTGAAGGGGTCACTGGACACCGAGCTGGTCGCGTCGTTTGCGATCGACGAATTACTGGATTATCGCTCCCGGCGGCCGCTGATGACCTTCAAGACTGACCACTTCACCAGCTATGACGACCCCGAGCTCAGCCTGTATGCACTGCGCGACAGCGTCGGCACCCCGTTTCTGCTGCTGGCCGGTTTGGAGCCGGACCTGAAATGGGAGCGATTCATCACCGCCGTGCGACTGCTGGCCGAACGCCTGGGGGTTCGGCAGACCATCGGCCTGGGCACCGTTCCCATGGCCGTACCACATACCCGCCCGATCACGATGACCGCCCACTCCAACAATCCGGAACTGATCGCCGACTTCCAGCCGTGGATCTCCGAAATCCAAGTTCCGGCAAGCGCGTCCAACCTGTTGGAATACCGAATGGCGCAGCATGGTCATGAGGTCGTCGGGTTCACCGTGCACGTCCCGCACTACCTGACGCAGACCGACTACCCGGCGGCCGCGCAGTCGCTGCTCGAGCAAGTCGCCAAGACGGGATCGTTGGAACTGCCATTGGCGGCGCTGGCAGAAGCCGCGGCGGAGATCCGGGCCAAGATCGACGAACAAGTCCAGGCAAGCGCGGAAGTCGGCCAAGTGGTGGCAGCCCTCGAGCGCCAGTACGATGCCTTCATCGACGCTCAGGAAAACAGATCGTTACTCACGCGTGACGAGGATCTGCCTAGCGGCGACGAGTTGGGTGCGGAGTTCGAGCGATTCCTGGCCCAGCAGGCAGAGAAGAAGCGCGACGACGACGACGACCAGGCTTGATGCCTCCAACACCGTCCCCGAGAAAGCCGTAGGCGGCCCGACAACGAGGTTGGCGAATGACCGAGCGGAAGCGCAACCTTCGCCCAGTGCGCGAAATAACTGCGCCTTCGCTGCAGTTCCGCACTATTCACGGTTACAAGCGCGCGTTCCGGATCGCCGGATCCGGGCCGGCGATCCTGCTGGTCCACGGCATCGGGGACAATTCGACGACCTGGACCGGCGTCCACGCCAAGCTTGCGCAGCGGTTCACCGTGATTGCTCCGGACCTGTTGGGCCATGGAAAGTCCGATAAGCCGCGCGCCGACTACTCGGTGGCCGCCTATGCCAACGGCATGCGCGACCTGCTCAGCGTGCTCGACATCGAGCGGGTGACCGTCATCGGCCATTCGCTCGGCGGAGGCGTGGCGATGCAATTCGCCTACCAGTTTCCCCAGCTGGTCGACCGGCTGATCCTGATCGGCGCCGGTGGCGTCACCAAGGACGTCAACGTCGTGTTCCGGTTGGCCTCACTGCCGATGGGCGCCGAAGCGCTGGCATTGCTGCGGTTGCCGATGGTGCGGCCAACGGTTCAGGTGGTCGGGCGGGTGCTGGGGCTGGCGATCGGCTCAACCGCCCTGGGCCGCGACCTGCCCAATGTGCTGCGAATCCTGGACGACCTGCCCGAGCCGACGGCCTCGTCGGCGTTCACGCGCACCCTGCGCGCCGTGGTGGACTGGCGCGGGCAGATCGTCACCATGCTGGACCGATGCTATTTGACCCAGGCCATCCCGGTGCAGATCATCTGGGGCAGCCGTGACGTCGTGGTCCCCGTCCGCCACGCCCGGCTGGCACACGCCGCGATACCCGGCTCGCACCTGGAGATCTTCGAGGGCTCCGGGCATTTCCCGTTCCATGACGATCCCGCCCGCTTCATCGACTCCGTGCAACGCTTCATCGACAGCACCGAACCGGCCGAATACGATCAGGCCGCGCTTCGGGAATTGCTTCGTACCGGCGGTGGCGAAGGAGCTGTTTCTGGCCCGGCCGATACCCGCATTGCCGTGCTCAGTGCGATGGGTTCCGATGAACGCAGCGCCACTTGATCAACCCGGCCGTCATCGATTCGCGCGGCGTCGTACAGTCGGGCCATGGGCATCGAGGTAACGGTGTTGCGGGTGTTCACCGACTCCGAGGGGAACTTCGGCAATCCGCTCGGCATAGTCGATGCGAGCCGGGTCCAACCCCGCGACCGACAGCAGCTGGCAAACCAATTGGGCTACAGCGAGACCATTTTCGTCGACCTCCCGGCCGCCGGCTCGCACACCGCCCACGCCACCATCCACACTCCCCGCACCAGCCTTCCGTTCGCCGGCCATCCTATCGTGGGCGTGTCGTGGTGGCTGCGTGAGCGGGGAATGCCGATCAAGACACTGCATGTGTCGGCCGGTCTGGTGCAGGTTAGCTATGACAACGACCTGACCGCCATCAGCGCACGAGCCGAATGGGCACCCGAATTGGCCATCCATCATCTCGGCTCACTCGATGCCCTGGCGGCCGCGGACCCCGACGACTTCTCCGACGACACCTCGCATTACCTGTGGACCTGGACCGACGAGCCTGCCGGCGCCCTACGGGCCCGGATGTTCGCCTCCAACCTGGGGGTCGAGGAAGACGAAGCGACCGGTTCGGCGGCCATGCGGATCACCGACTACCTAAGCCGCGACCTGACCATCACGCAGGGCAAGGGATCGGTGCTCAAGACGACGTGGAGCGCCGAGGGCTGGGTCACGGTTGCCGGATTGGTCGCCGATGACGGTGTGATGCAACTGGTTTGACGTCAGCGCTGACGGTGCAACAAGGCGGCGACGTGATGCTGTAAGGGTTGCCCGACAGCGGCCATCCGCAACGAGTGCGAGAGCTCGTCGCCGGCAACGCTGAAGGAACGGGTGATCGCCGTAACCTCTTTTGCGGTGGGAGTCAATCCGATGGTTGCGGTGGCCAACTCGAGGTGCACGGCGTCGTCGCCCACCGAATACGTGCCCAACTCGATTTCGGCGATGCCGCTGGGGTGCGCTAAGACCAACTCCGCCTGGCCCGGTTGGGGAACACGCAGGTAACCCGCCTCGGCATGCAATGGCCTGCCGTCGTCCGCCGCACGGGTCTTGTGCCCGTAAACGAGAAACGGCTTGCCGACATGTGAGAACTCGACCTCTTCGAAATACTCGAACGGCTCGATCGTGGGATATTCACCGGCACCCCGGCCCACCCAGGTGCCCAGCAATGGCTCCAAGGGTCCAAGATCGGGGTGCAGCTCCGCAGACATGACAAGGATCCTAACGGCGTCGCGCCCGAATCAGCGTGAAGTCGATATCTTGCGGTGCGCGCGCAGTGCCTCGATCTCCCGCTCGAAATCCTCGGCCGACGAAAAAGACCGGTACACCGACGCGAAACGCAGATAGGCAACCTCGTCGAGTTCGCGAAGCGGCCCCAGGATGGCCAGGCCGACGTCGTGACTGGGCACCTCGGGCGACCCCGCGGCCCGCACGGTGTCTTCCACCTGCTGGGCGAGCAGGTTCAGCGCGTCATCGTCGACCTGGCGGCCCTGACACGCCCGGCGCACCCCGCTGATGACCTTTTCCCGGCTGAACGGTTCGGAGACCCCGCTGCGCTTGACCACAGCCAGGACCGCCGTCTCCACGGTGGTGAAACGTCGCCCGCATTCCGGGCACGACCGGCGCCGCCGGATTGCCTGGCCCTCATCGGTTTCCCGTGAGTCGATCACCCGCGAGTCGGGATGCCGGCAGAACGGACAGTGCATGGCCGCTCCTTCGCCGTCGTGGCATCCCGGTGTTTCAGACCTCTCCGAGACTACCTGCGCGCTACCACGCACTGCCAACGCCGTTGCCATCCATGCATGTTCGATTCCGCGGTAACTCGGAAACGTTGGCGCGCGGCGCTTTTCGCCGCCATCCCGCATGGTGTCCTCAGCCGACCGGGGCGATCAACGTCTGCCCGGCGACCGGCGTCGACGAATCCAGGTCGTTCAATTCGCGGATCCGTTCGACAACCCGACGCACCGGCGTATCGGGCGCGACCCGGGCCGCCACGTCCTGCAGCGACTCGCCGGCCGCTACTCGCACCACGGCAAGCCGGTCGGGCGCCCGAGTCGACGAATCCGCGGAATTGCTGTTGGCCAGCTCCCCGAAATGCGCCATCAGGCCCAGCCACAGCGTGATCATCCCGGCAAGCACCGCCAGACCCACCGTCGTCGCCGCCGAGACGGGACGCCTGCGATGCGGAGCCGTCGATAGCGCCACGCCAGTGCCCCGGTAGCGCAGCGACGCGCCGACCGGCCGGCACGGCCCCGGCCGCCGCGGCATCGTCCCGCCCCGGGCCCCGAGAGGCCCACGAAGAGGCCTGCTGACCGGCCTATTGACCGGCCTGGTTACCGGCCTGGTTACCGGCAGGGACGCGCCACGGGTACGCGCCGGGAATGCCTGCTTGAGTGTCATGTTCCTTCCTCCGCCCGAGAATTAACCGCTCGTGTGTTCGACACCCTAGTCGATTGTGTGTTCGATTGCCGAACATCTGATCGAAGCGTGTCGCGCGAACAAAACGCTAGACCGTGCCACCGACAAGGCCGGTCGGTCGCCGTCGCTGCCATGAGGCACCGGATACCCGATCGGGCGAATAGTTACGCGTTTGTCATTCGGCACCTCAGCGGGTCGGCCGGGCCAGGACTGGGCTAGGACGGCCGTCAAGCCCGCCCCGACACACTGGGGTCGAACACATGTTTGATTCTCGGGCGCCGTCGGGTTACATTCAGAGCCATGAGCGACAGCAACGCCCCCTCGGTCGGTTCCGTGGACCCCACGCTCACCGAGCGGCAGCGCACCATCTTGAACGTCATCCGCACCTCGGTCACCAACCGCGGATATCCCCCCAGCATCCGCGAGATCGGCGACGCCGTCGGTCTCACGTCGACCTCGTCGGTAGCCCACCAACTGCGCGTACTGGAGCGCAAGGGCTATCTGCGGCGTGACCCGAACCGCCCGCGTGCGGTCGACGTCCGCGGTGTCGAAGACATCGTGACACCGGCGGCGGTCACCGAGGTCGCCGGCTCGGACGCCCTGCCCGAGCCCACCTTTGTCCCGGTCCTCGGGCGCATCGCGGCCGGCGGCCCGATCCTTGCCGAGGAAGCCGTCGAAGACGTGTTCCCGCTGCCGCGTGAGCTCGTCGGCGAGGGAACGCTGTTCCTGCTCAAGGTCGTCGGCGACTCGATGGTCGAAGCCGCGATCTGCGACGGCGACTGGGTGGTCGTGCGACAGCAGAACGTCGCCGACAACGGCGACATCGTCGCGGCAATGATCGACGGCGAGGCCACCGTCAAGACCTTCAAAGGCGCAGGCGGTCAGGTGTGGCTGATGCCCCACAATCCGGCCTTCGACCCGATACCCGGTAACGACGCAACGGTGCTGGGCAAGGTCGTCACGGTGATCCGCAAGATATAGGGCCGACCCGCCACCCGGCAGACATCGCCGGGAGCCGGACTCCTCTAGTCCGCTTTGATGAAACCGTTGGCTTGGGCGGCTTCCTCGCTGGCGAACCAGATCTCGGCAAGCGTGTCGTAATAGAGCGCACTGCTGGGCGTGTAATACAAGCCGAACCGGGCACTGGCTTTGATCGGATATCCCTCTGGCGCCTGATATGGGTCGTGGTCCAGCGGCATGTGGATGGTCGGCCGCACAGCCGGGCCCGGCCCGGAAGCAACCGTGGGCGTGAGAGCCGATTCCGGCGCTTGCGGCTCATCCTCAGGCTCCGCGGCAGCGTGGCGCCCCGTCCTCCCGTGAGGAGCCGAAACCTCCGGGAAGACTTCCGGGAATGCCTCCGGGGCGACCTCCGCGTAGCCGGGCTCGGCATCGGCGGAGGCAGCGCGCGGGGCGAAAGCATCCGGGAAGGCGGCATCCGCAACCGCGGTCTCCGGCACGGCTACCTCGGGAGCCGCTGCCTCCGGAACCGCCGCTTCCGGCGCATATGTCTCTGGTACCACGGGTTCGCCAAGCACGGTTTCCGGAACGTCGGGCTCGGGCACCGCCGCCTCCGCGAGGTCGGCGCGGGTCACGATGGGCGTCGGCGTGGTATCCACCGCGTCGGGATTTTCTTCGTCAAACTCGAAGCCCATATCCGACGCGCGCAGTGCATCGCCGCCGTATTCGCCACTGCCAGAGGCATATTGGTCGACGCCAGCGCCGGTCGCGGCGCCCCGTGGCCAGCTGACCCGCGACGGCGCCCCGGCGTCCGGACCGCGATGTTCCTGTAGGTGCTGGTCGTCAGCCGGGAAGTCTTCGGAGCCGAAATCGATGTCGTCGTGCGGCCAGCGCCCACCGGCGGCGTCATAGCCGGCCTCCACATCGCGATCCTGCTCGTGCTCGTATGCCTCGTAGACGGCGGGCTGGCCGGTGCGCCGCCGGCGCACGCCCAACACGACCAACACGAACATCACGATCAGCAGCACGACGGGGACCACGGCCACCAGCCACCACCAGTGCCAGGTGAACTTCTTGCCGTGCGATGGAGCCGCCGAGGTACTGGGCTGATTCTGCCCGGACACCTGCAGCCCGGATAGCAGCGGCGCCAGGTTCGCCGGGTCGGTGGTGAAGGTATTGCTCGCGCGGTTCCAGGACACCTTGCCGCCGGTGAACTTCTGCGACACCACGTCGCCGTCGACGGTCTGGTCGGCGACCGGCGCACCGAGTTTGCCGGTGGCACCTTTGAGCTTGTCCCAGGCGGCCTTCATCGCTCCGCGCACCACAAAGGCGCCGTGATCAGGGGTCCAGAAGATCACCGGCTTGTCCGCGGCGGAGAACGCCGCGATCCGGCTGGCCGACGTGATGCCGCCGTCGGACTCGTTGGCGATGGGGAAACCAAGGTCGCTGCTGACCGGACCGCCCAGCGACTCGTATTTGGCCAGGATCGCGCCCTCCACGGCGTTCGCACCGGTGGCCGGACTGAAGAAGATCTTGCCGCCGACAAAGTCCTGGGCGATACCGTCACCGCCGATCGGGTACGGCGCGCCCTTCTTGGCGCCCAACGGGCCGGCGGCGCCGCCGGCGGCGCGCCAGGCCATGTTGATGGCGGCGGTGGGGTCGAGCGCCACCTGTAAGCCCTTCAGCTGATCAGCCAATACCGCCGGGTTCGTGGTGAAATCTTTGGTCTTCTTGTTCCAGGAGACTTCGCCGCCGGTGAACTTCTGGGATACGACGTCGCCGTCGTAGGTTTCATCGGCGACCGGGGCACCCAGCACGCCCCCAGAGCTGCCGAGCTTGTCCCACGCAGCGTTCATCGCGCCGCGCACCACGAACGCGCCGTGGTCGGGCGTCCAGAAAATCACCGGGTTGTCGCTGGCAGAAAAGGTGCTCACCCGACTGTCGGGGCCGGCGAGGCCGGGAACCTCGTTGATGGTGGGAAATCCCAAGTCGCTGTCGGCCGGCCCGCCCAGCGCCTCATATTTTGCCAGGACCGGGCCGTACACATATTTGGCACCCGTATCCGTGGTGTAAAACATCTTGCCGCCGTCGAAGTCCAGGCCGAACCCATCCCCGACGGGATAGACGTCACCTTTCCGGGCGCCGAGCGTCGATGTCGCGCCCCCCGCCTTCTCCCACGCGGCCATCATGGCGGCTTCCGCATCACCTATCGGAGACGCTGCCGCAGTAGGCGCCAGCAGCCCGACAGCCAGCACCGTAGCCGCCAAGCTGAGCAACGCACGCCCGACCAGCCTGCTCAATTGACCTCTCTGCCCGTTCACCAAGCCTCCCAGCCGATGCCCTGCCCGCGCCGCGAGCTGGCGGATTTCCCACCTGTGGGCCGTCCCCCAGCTACGTTCCGCATCGTCGCCGGGCCCGCATAACTTTGCTCTAGCGAACGACAAATGCGAAGTCAAATCGTAAATATTCCGAAAACGGATATCCAGCTGATTCCGAAATGATGCCGGATCGCGTGCGTGTCGCGAGGAACCGCAACTCGGCCCGCACCAGTTGTACGCTAACGTGCCCGAGAGCCCAGCCCGACTGACCCCACGAGAGGATACCCAGCTGACATGGGTGTTTCCGTAGTTGTCTGGGTCCTCACGATCGTCATGATCACGGCCCTGATGCTGGTGGATTACGTCTTCCACGTACGGCATACGCACGGCCCGACGCTACGGGAGTCCGCGCTGTGGTCGGCGATGTTCATCGGCTTCGCCGTGCTGTTCGGTATCGCGGTGGCCGTCTTCGGCAGCGCTGCCATGGGAATCGAGTACTTCGCGAGCTACCTGAGCAACGAGGCTCTGTCCGTCGACAACCTGTTCGTGTTTCTGGTGATCATCAGCAGCTTCGGGGTTCCGCGGGTCGCTCAGCAGAAGGTGCTGTTGTTCGGTATTGCGTTCGCGCTCGTCGCACGCACCGGATTCATCCTGCTGGGGGCCGCGCTCATCGACAACTTCAACTGGACGTTCTACGCGTTCGGCTTGGGTCTGCTGGTCATGGCGGGCAACCTCGCCAAACCGGAACCGCCCGAAACCCGCAATGATAACCTGATCCTGCGGCTGGCCAACCGATTCTTGCGCACATCCCCGGACTACCGCGGCGACCGATTGTTCGTCGTCGAAAACGGCAAACGGGTGATGACGCCGCTGCTGCTGGTCATGATCGCCATCGGCGGCAGTGACGTGCTGTTCGCGTTCGATTCCGTGCCGGCGCTGTTCGGACTGACCCAGAATGTCTACCTGGTGTTCGCCGCAACCGCCTTCTCGCTGTTGGGGCTGCGCCAGTTGTACTTCCTGATCGACAATCTGCTGGACCGGTTGATCTACCTGTCTTACGGGCTGGCCGCGATCCTGGGCTTCATCGGCGTGAAGTTGATGCTGGAAGCGTTGCACGACAACAACATTCCCTTCATCAACGACGGCAGGCCGGTACCGATCGTAGAGATCACGACGGCGACGTCGTTGACGGTGATCGTCGCCGTCCTGTTCATCACCACCGTGGCGTCGTTGTTCTCGCCCCGCGGGCGCAAGCAAAACGCCGTCGCCCGGGCACGCCGGCACGCACTGGAATATCTCGACCTGCATTACGAGGCGGATCCGGCCGAACGCGAGAAGATCTTCGCGGCACTGCTGGCCGCCGAACACGAGATCGACTCGCTCTCAAAGACGTATCGCGCACCGACCAAGCAGGAAGAAGAGCTGACGGCGCTGTTGCGCAGCGCCCACGACGCACACGAAGCGCACGGATGAGCCGACCGGGCGCCTAGACACCCAGACCGCGGCCGATGATCTCCTTCATGATTTCGGTCGTGCCGCCGTAAATGGTCTGCACCCGCGCATCGAGAAAGGCGCGGGCGACCGGGTATTCGCGCATATAGCCGTAACCGCCGTGCAGCTGCAGACAACGGTCGTTCAAGTACACCTGCTTCTCGGTGGAATACCACTTGGCCATGGCGGCCTGCTCGACCGTCAGCTTGCCTTCGAGGTGCAGGGCGATGAACTCGTCGACCATGATCCGCACCACGGTGGCCTCGGTGGCCAGCTCGGCCAGCACGAACCGGTTGTTCTGGAAGCTGCCGATCGGCTTGCCGAAAGCCTTGCGTTCCCTGACGTATTGCAGTGTCTGCTCCAGCACGGCCTCCATTCCGGCGGCCGCCATGATGGCGATCGAGATGCGTTCCTGCGGCAGGTTCTGCATCAGGTAGATGAATCCCATGCCTTCTTCGCCGAGAAGATTTTCGGCCGGAACCTTCACATCGGTGAACGACAGTTCGGCGGTGTCTTGCGCGTCCAGCCCGATCTTGTCCAGGTGGCGGCCGCGTTCGAACCCCTGCATCCCGCGCTCGACCACGAGCAGCGAAAAGCCCTGCGCGCCCTTCTCGGGGTCGGTCTGGGCGACCACGATCACCAGGTCGGAGTTGATCCCGTTGGTGATGAATGTCTTCGAGCCGTTCAGCACGTAGTGATCACCGTGCTTGACCGCGCGAGTCTTGATGCCCTGCAGGTCGCTACCGGTTCCCGGCTCGGTCATCGCGATCGCCGTGATCAACTCCCCGCTGCAGAACTTCGGCAACCAGCGCTGCTTCTGCTCTTCAGTCGTCAGCGCCAGCAGATACGGCGCCACGACGTCGTTGTGCAGCCCGAAGCCGATGCCGCTGTAGCGTCCGGCGCTGGTCTCCTCGGTGATGATTGTGTTGTACCGGAAGTCGGGGTTACCGCCGCCGCCGTACTCCTCGGGCACCGCCATGCCGAGGAAACCCTGCTTGCCGGCCTCCTGCCACACCCCGCGATCGACGATCTTGGCCTTTTCCCATTCATCGTGGTACGGCGCCACGTGGCGGTCCAGAAAGGCCCGGTAGGACTCGCGAAACAAGTCGTGCTCGGGCTCGAAAAGCGTGCGCTGGTACTTGACGGCACTGCCCATGAATAACCTCCGGCGAAGCGAACTCTGCTGCCCAACATATACCAACCAGCCGGTTGGTCGGCAGCCGCCGAGGGTCTGGTGCCTTAATCGGCGCGCCAGGTCAGTGGTCCGGTTGCGCGACATGACCACCGCGCATGCGACACGCCGCGGCAGTCTCGGCGCAACTCAGCGGACGGCGAACTCCTGCAGGCGCCCGGCCAACGTCGCCGGAACCCGCGCCTTGATCCGGGTGCCGTGGGCGCTGTGCTCCTCGTGCTGGACGCGTCCGTCGGAGTGCAGGCGGGCCACCAGATCGCCACGGTCGTAGGGGATCACGACGTCCACGGCGGCGTCGGTGGGAGCGGCCAGCTCGGCCATCCGCCGCCGCAGCGCGTCGACACCGTCTCCGGTGCGGGCCGAGACGAATACCGCGCCGGGCAGCGCGTGACGCAGTTTGGCCAACGCCAGGTCGCTGGCGGCGTCGACCTTGTTGACCACCAGCAGTTCCTGCGGCGCGTCCCCGCCCTCAGCCCGGTGGTCGGCGATCACTTCGGAGATCACCTGACGCACCGCGTTGATCTGGGCCAGCGGGTTCGCGTCGGCGCCGTCGACGACATGCACCAGCAGATCCGCGTCGACGACCTCTTCCAAGGTGGAGCGGAACGCTTCCACCAGCTGGGTAGGCAGATGCCGGACGAAGCCGACGGTGTCGGTGAGCAGGAAACGGCCCGGCCGGCCCGAACCGTCATCGAACTCCGCGCGCCGGGTGGTGGGTTCCAGCGTCGCGAACAGCGCGTCCTGCACCAGCACCCCGGCCCCGGTCAGCGCGTTGAGCAGGCTGGACTTGCCGGCGTTGGTGTAGCCCACGATGGCGATTGACGGCAGGTCGCTGTGCACCCGACGGCTGCGCCGGGTGTCGCGGGCCTGCTTCATCTCCTTGATCTCGCGGCGCAGCTTGGCCATCCGCTCGCGGATGCGGCGCCGGTCGGTCTCGATCTTGGTTTCACCGGGACCGCGCAGACCCACTCCGCCGCCGCTGCCGCCGGCGCGGCCACCGGCCTGCCGCGACATCGACTCGCCCCAGCCCCGCAGCCGCGGCAGCATGTACTCCATCTGGGCCAACGACACCTGGGCCTTGCCCTCCCGGCTGGTGGCGTGCTGGGCGAAGATGTCGAGGATAAGCGCGGTGCGGTCGATGACCTTGACCTTGACCGCCTTCTCCAGCGCGGTCAGCTGGGCTGGAGAGAGCTCTCCGTCGCAGATGACGGTATCGGCTCCGGTGGCCACGACGATCTGGCGGAGTTCGGCCGCCTTGCCGGAGCCGATGTAGGTCGACGGGTCCGGCCGGTCGCGGCGCTGGATGATCCCTTCCAGTACCTGGGAGCCGGCGGTTTCCGCAAGCGCCGCCAACTCCGCCATGCTGGCCTCGGTGTCGGCGGCGCTGCCCTCGGTCCAGACGCCTACCAGCACCACGCGCTCCAGGCGCAGCTGGCGGTACTCGACCTCGGAGATGTCGGCCAACTCGGTCGACAACCCCGCGACCCGGCGCAGCGCCGACCTGTCCTCGAGGGCAAGTTCGCCGGTGCTGGGCTCCAACGGATCTTGATGGGGAAATTTGGGATATGTCATAGGCAATTAGCAATAGTGCACGCTGAATCGGTGTCGTGCACCTCAATTAACGCTGTTGGGCGCGCCACCATTCCCCGCTGACTTCACCCGTGGCCACCAGCACCGACGGCCCACGCAGGAAGCTGGTGGCATCGGTGACGGTCACCGTGACCGCACCGCCGGGCACCCGCACGGTGAGCGTGCCGGTCTCGGCCCCGGCGCCGGCCAGCGCGGCGACGGCGGCTGCGACCGTCCCGGTGCCGCAAGAACGGGTCTCACCCACCCCTCGCTCATGGACCCGCATGCTGACCACGCCGTCGACCGGAGCCGTCAGCACCTCGACGTTGACCCCGTCGGGGAACTGCTCCGGGCCGAAGCTCACCGGCGCCGCAACGTCCAAAGCCGCCAGTTCCGCAACGGTCAACCGGGGATCGAGGCACGCCAGGTGCGGGTTGCCCACGTCGACGGCCTGGCCGGTGAACCGCCGACCCCCGACCACAGCGGTGCCCGTGCCGATCCGGTTGGCCTTGCCCATATCGACGGTGACGTCGGCGTTGGTCGCATCGACGCTGTGTACGGTGACCGGCCGCGGGCCGGCCAATGATCCGACGACGAACTCGTCCCGGCGCTCCAGACCGCTGGCACGCAGGTAGTGGGCGAACACCCGCAAGCCGTTGCCGCACATCTGCGCTACCGACCCATCCGCATTGCGGTAGTCCATGTACCAGTCGGCCGCACCGACGCCGTCGGGCAGCCGGTCGAGGACACCGGCGGCCACCGCGGCTTCGGCGGTGGTGACCCGCAGCACCCCGTCGGCGCCCAGTCCCCGGCGGCGGTCACACAAGGCGGCAATCTGGGCAGTGCCGAGCGACAGCTGCGCCTTGATGTCGGGCAACAGCACGAAGTCGTTCTCGGTGCCGTGGCCCTTGGCGAACATCACCAGATCAGGGTACGTCCCGCCAGGCGCGGATCGCGTGGTCCACCAGGCTGTCGGCCGAGCTCACATCCAGCCAGTGCACCCGGTGGTCGCGACGGAACCAGGACCGCTGCCGTCGCACGTAGCGACGGGTGCCCACGTAGGTCTGCTCGCGCGCGTCACGCAGCTGGGCAGCGGTCCCGCCGGCGTCCAGCGCCGCGATCACCTGGGCATAACCCAGCGCCCGTGCGGCGGTGACGCCGTCCCGCAGGCCCTCACCGAGCAACGCGCGAACTTCGGCAACCAGGCCCTGCTCGAACATCGCGTCGGTTCGCTGCGCCAGTCTCTCGTCGAGAAGCGTTGTGGCGCAGTCTAATCCGACTATGATGGTGCCCCACCGGGGCGCCCGGATGCGCGGCGCGGACGCGGCGAACGGGCGCCCGGTGAGTTCGATCACCTCGAGCGCCCGCACGGTTCGGCGCCCATCGGTCGGCAGGATCACTGCGGCTGCGGCCGGGTCGCGGCGAGCCAACTCGGCGTGCAACTCGCCCACCCCGACTTCGGCAAGGCGCCGTTCCCATCGCGCGCGCACCGAGGGGTCGGTGGCCGGAAACGTCCAGTCGTCGAGCAGCGACTGGACATAGAGCATCGAGCCGCCCACCACGATCGGCAGCGCTCCCCTGGCCCGGATGTCCGCGATATCGGCTGCGGCGGCCTGCTGGTAGCGCGCGACGGTCGCCGTTTGGGTGACGTCGAGGACGTCGAGTTGATGATGCGGGATGCCGTGGCGGTCTTCGACGGACAGCTTCGCGGTCCCGATGTCCATGCCGCGGTAGAGCTGCATAGCGTCAGCGTTGACGATTTCCGCGCCCAGCTCGCCGGTGAGCCGGTCGGCGATATCGAGCGCCAGTTGCGATTTGCCGGTCCCCGTCGGCCCGATGATCGCCAATGGCCTCATGGCAGCCAAACGCCGACGAAGTACCCCACCCCGTAGGGCGCCCCGCGGTACAGCTCCTTGGCCGATTGCGGCCCGGATCCGGCCAGGCCCGCCAATACCTGAAATGCCGCCCGCCCGAGAACCCGCGGCGGCAATGTGCTCAGCGCCGCCACGTCGCCGGCTGCCAGCGCGTCGTCGAGGGCCAGCTGGACGTCGGCGCCGCCGGGGTCGTAACCACCCGGTGCCTGCGGCGTCAGGCTGTTGACGCCGTCGGCCACCACCAGCACGCCGATCAGATCGGGCACTCGGTCGATCTCGGCCCGCAGGTCTCTGCCGCGCGCCAGCGCCGCGTCGACATCATGGTCGCCGGCATAGACGCGGACCTGCGCGGTGGCCTCCGGCCGTGCCCGGCCCCGCATCCAGGCCGTCATCAGCGCGCACAGTGGCAGCTCGGCCGGCGGTCCCGGCTCGTCGTCGGGCAGCGGCGAGAGCCGGACGCGGACGTCGGCGCCGAAACCCGCGAACGTGCCGACGGCATCGCAGTCCACGACCCCGTCGGCGGGGCCTACCCCAACGGCAATCCACCGCGGCGGCAACATGGCCGCCGCCGCGGTCACCGCCGCACGGATGCCGGCCACCTCGTCAGCCGCCGCCCCAGCGAGTTCGGCAACGAGCACCGGCGCGGACGGAACGATCGCGATGGCGCCCAGCACGCCACCAAACTAACGCGTCCAGCGGTGCACCAGGCGGGCACGCGGGCCCGTGGCAACCCCATCCCGGGGATTACCCGGAGGAAGATCCCCAGACCGGACCGTCGACCACCACGATGGGTTCGGTGATCTGACCGACGCCGGCATCGCGCTTGGCCGACGACGTCGGCGGCGTTGTCAGTATCCTGTCGCGCCCGGTCTGAGCAACCATGGTCGCGGCCTCGCCACGGGCCAGCGCCACGGTCGCCGCGATCACCGCTGCCACCGCGAGCACCAGCACAATCGCCTCCGGACCGCTGGCTTCCAAGGTCTCGCCGAGCACGGTAACGCCCAGAACCGCCGCCACCACGGGCTTGGCGACGGTGATGGTGGGTAGCGAGGCGGTCAGCGCACCAGCGCGAAAAGCGGACTGCTGGAAAATCATGCCGGCCAATGCCGCCAAGAGCCAGGGATAGAACTCCGGTGCAAGCAGCACCGCGCCCAGGCCGTCTTCGGCAACCTCGACCACTCCCTTGGTCAGTACGGCGAACAATGCCAGCGATGCACCCGACACCACCGCCAGCAACACCGCCGCTTGGGGGCGACCGACGCACAGCCGGGCCGCAAGAACGCACGACACCAAAATCGGGCCCAGGACCACACCGACGATGACCCAGGTGTGCAGCGGGGCGCGCTGATGGCCGGCCGCCGGGTCTCCGACGATGATGACCACCGCCAACGCGGCCGCCAAGGCCAGCGCCCACATCCACTCCCAACGGGTGATCCGGTGATGCGCGAACCGCGCGTAGATAGGCAGGGCGAACAGCAGCGCGGTGACCTGCAACGAGGTCACCAGCATCACCGACGCCCAGGCCAGTGCCAATGCCTGCAGGCTGTAATTGAGAACCGCGGCCGCGCCGCCCAGCCACCACCGGCTGTCACGTAGAGACAGGCCGAACAGCCTCAGGTGACCCACCTGCTTGTCGGTAATCTCCTGGGCGGATCGTTGGCGAATCACGTCGCCCACCGCCGATGCCAGCGCCGCACACAATGCGATCAGCGCGGCAACCTCAACCTTCGACATGGCCGACCCTCCACCTCTCCGCTCGCCTACCAGCGTTCCCCCGGTCAACTGCACGTACACCCGTTGTTCGCTAGCAGTTCACCGAAGATCCTATGGCGCTGCTCACGTTCCCTGAGGCTTCGCCTGTTGCTCGCCGGTTGTCAATCCCCGATACTTCCCCAACCGCCTATGCACGACCTGTCACCAGCTATGCGGCGGCTGTGAACCCCTATGTCAACGGCACGTAAGCCACGTCGGCTATGCCCAGCCCGCTGCGGCGGGACTGACCGCCGACCAACCCGAGCGCGGCGACGAGCGAAAGCAGCGCCGCGAGGGTCGGCCCGGCTACGGTGATACCCCCGTCAGCACCCCACCGGCAACACCGGCCGGTCCGATTCACGCGGCCCCATGCCGCCTCGCCGATGTTCTCAGCCACGCTACCGGTCGCGTGGAGGTCGTCACCGATGCGCGCCCGAAGGCAACCGAACTGTGACCCGACTGGACAAGTCGGGGCAAGAAGGGCCCGTCAGGGAACCGCAAGCTGGCCCGGCATGTTCAGATCGCGCACCGGTGCGGCCATCATGGCAGCCTCGTCGCGGGCCAGGGCCACCGTCGCCGCAACCACCACCGCCACCGCAACCGCCAGCGTGAACAGCTGCCCTTCACCCGAGTGGACCGCCTCGTCGAGCACGGTGATTCCCAGCACTGACGCGATCACCGGTCTGGCCACCGTGATCGTCGGCAGTGATGCCGTCAGCGACCCCGCCCTCAGCGACGATTGTTGAAGCATCAGCCCGATCGGCAGGACCAACATCCAGCCATAGAACTCGGGAGTCCGAAACATCGCCTCGAACCCGTGCGCCAGTTCGGCCACGACTCCCTTGGTCAGCACGGTGAACACCGCCAAAGCCGCCGACGACGCCAGCGCCAGCAACACCGCGGACGCTGCACCCGACCAGACACGCGCGCCGACCACACACAGCAGCACCGCCGGAACGATCACGATCGCGACCACGGCCCAGTCCGACAGCGGAGCACGGGCGTGGCCGGCCGTCGGATCACCCGCCAGAACGATGACGGCAACCGCCCCGGCCAGCAACACCGCCCACATCCACTCCCTGGCGGTGCACCGGTAGTGGGCCGTGCGAGCGTCGATCGGCAAGGCGAACAGCAGCGCCGTAGCCTGCAGGGACTGCACCAACACCACCGATCCCATGGTCAGTGCCACCGCCTGTAGACCGAAACTGCCCAGGGCGGCCAGGCTGCCCAGCCACCACAGGGCGTGGCGCAGCGACAGATGGAACAACGTGAAGTGGCCGACTTCCTCGTCGGTGACCTGCTGAGCGGACCGCTGAAGGGTCACATATCCGACGCCGGCCAGCAACGCGGCGCCCAGCGCGAGTAACGTCGCGAACTCGACGTTGGCCAAGGTGACCTCCCTGCGAACGGCCGGAAGCGCTCAGACGAACGTCTGATACACACTTGTTCAATAATGACTCTTGTGCGCTGGTTAAGCATCACAACGGGACTTTCCGTTCGAAATGGCTCAGTTGCCGCCGCCCTCGCACTCTGCGGACCACAAGCCACCGATGTTCGCGACGATGCGAATCACGGTGCCGTCATTTCCGGCCTCGCTCCGCGGCCGAAAATCCGACTCGGCCGGCAAAGCGACCTGAGGTCAGCGCCGACGGTGAGCAACGCCGCTGACAGCGCTGATCCGGGCCCCACGCCGATTACCGTCGAACACCACAAATCGGGCGCCAGTCGTGCTGCACGCACATATCGCACGGTCGGGTTGCGGCACCGGCGTGGCCGATCACCCTTGCCCATCCGCTACCGCAGTAGGGCACCCCGGCTAACGGAACGATTGCAGCTGTGGGACGGATGCTTCATTTTTGGTGCGCCCGCTTTAGCAAGCAATTACCGTCATGATTGCTAGGCCGGGGTGTGCGGTCAGCAGGTCGGCCGGTGAGTGTGGCTTGCTGGTGCGATTACCCGTTGGTTTGAGGAGTCGGCGATGAGTGCCTCCACGCGAGGTTCGCGAGTGGGTACCCGGTTCGGGCCCTACTACCTCAAGCGGCTGCTGGGTACCGGCGGGATGGGCGAGGTCTACGAGGCCGTCGACACCGTCAGGCAGCGGGTAGTGGCGCTGAAACTGATGTCGGAGTCGCTGAGCCACGATCCGGTGTTCCGCATGCGGATGCAACGCGAAGCCCGCAACGCGGGCAGGCTGCAGGAACCGCACGTGGTGCCCATCCACGATTACGGAGAAATCGACGGGCAACTGTACTTGGACATGCGCTTGATCGAGGGCACCCATCTGGCGCTGTTGTTGGAACGGTTCGGCCCGGTCACGCCCCCGTGGGCGGTGGCCCTGGTCCATCAGGTGGCTTCGGCGTTGGACGCCGCCCATGCGGCCGGGGTGATGCACCGCGACGTCAAGCCGGAGAACATCCTGGTCACCCGCGACGACTTTGTGTACCTGGTGGATTTCGGGATCGCCAGCGCGGCAACGGACGAGAAGCTGACCCAACTCGGCAGTGCGGTGGGGACCTGGCGGTATATGGCCCCGGAACGATTTTCCGATGCCGAGGTGACGCACC
This sequence comes from Mycobacterium innocens, assembly GCF_900566055.1. Classification (GTDB taxonomy): domain Bacteria; phylum Actinomycetota; class Actinomycetes; order Mycobacteriales; family Mycobacteriaceae; genus Mycobacterium; species Mycobacterium innocens. The sequence continues at coordinate 3,078 of NZ_UPHQ01000080.1, read as the reverse complement.
GCGCCGACATCTATTCCTTGACCTGCGTGCTGCACGAGTGCTTGACCGGGACGCCGCCGTATCGGGCCGACAGCGCCGGCATGCTGATCACCGCCCACCTGATGGCACCGATTCCACGCCCCAGCCAGTTACGCCCCGGGATCCCCGCCGCTTTCGACGCGGTGATCGCACGAGGGATGGCCAAACGGCCGGAGGACCGCTACGCAAGCGCGGGTGACTTGGCGCTGGCGGCTCATCAAGCACTCAGTGGAGCACACCAAGCGCAGGAGTTTCGCATCCTCAAGCGCAGCGAGGAGGCTGGCGGCCTGTACGGCGACGTCCTGGCTGAAGGCATCACCGGCGTCACCTACGGGAGTCTTTCGACCTCCACGCCATCGGTGCCCACCCCGGTAGCGGCGACGGCGCAGCCGGACCTCAATGTGTCCGCGCCGCTGGCACTTCCGTCACTTCCGACGTCGGAGGTGAACATTTCGTCGTCCAACCCGGAGGCCAGCTCCTGGCCCGGCGTGGCCAGCACCCCAGCACCGCAACCACCACCGCCGCCGTCGCCGCCGCAGCCACCACCGCAAAAAACGGATGCCACGCCACCTTCCGGCCGGCGCGCGCCGTCGTTTTCCGGGCGGCTGCGCAACCCGTGGATACTGCTGGCGGCCGCAGCTCTGACGGTATTGCTGGTGTTCGCGGCGCAGGGAATCTGGCTCACCGTTCGGCCGAACACGGCATCGGGTCCCCGGACGGTCACAGCCTCCCCGTCACCGACGTCTCCCGCTTCGACGGCATCCGCAGACGCGTTGGCCCGGCTGCTCAGCCTGCTGCCGTTGGGCTATGCACCAGGCACCTGCAGGCCTTTCCTGCCGCCCAAAGACGCACTGGCCAGGGTCATCTGCGACAAGAACGTCGACGCCGGCGGACCCTCCCGCGCGATTTACACACTGTTCGGGGAAACCGCCACCTTGCGCCAATTCTTCGACGGACTGCTGCGAACCGACATCATGGTCAACTGTCCCGGGGAATCCAAGTCGCCGACGGGTTGGCATCGCCCCGAGAGCACGCAAGTGGGCGGCATGGTCTTCTGCGCGGTCCAGGAAAGCAGCCCGACGGTGGTATGGACCAACGAGGCCCAACTGATGATCTTCCTCGCCCAGGGGGATCCCGAGGGACCCAACCTCGACCAGCTCTACGCCTGGTGGAAAAAGCACTGGTGATCGGGCACCCGTAGCGCGACGCCGAATAAGGTGGCGGCGCACGGCCCGGCAAGCTGCTTCAATACTGTTGGAACCGGTCGGAAACCCTGGTGACGCATAGGGCCCATCAGGCCTGCCGGCCGTACGGTGCCGCTTCGCGCGGCCGATGCGCGGGTATCCCACGCGCGAAAGGGTGCAAAGGGTAGGTGACGAGCACATGACGGCTAACGAGCCCCGCAGCAGCGATCCGCACCCGCCGGTGCCGGGGCCGGTTCCGAGGCCCGTTCCAGGCGCCGTGCCACGTCCGGGACCACGCCCGGGTCCGGTGTCGCGGCCCGTCCGGCACCCGGTGGCAGCACCCCCGCACAGCGATCCGCACCGCTTCGGGCGTGTCGACGACGACGGCACGGTGTGGCTGATCACCTCGGCCGGCGAGCGCGTTGTCGGCACCTGGCAGGCGGGCGATCCGGAAGCTGCATTTGCGCATTTCGGCAGGCGGTTCGACGACCTGAGCACCGAGGTCACGCTGATGGAAGAGCGACTTGCCTCGGGCACCGGAGATGCCCGCAAGATCCGGGCCAACGCCGTGGCAGTGGCCGAGACCTTGCCCACGGCAAGCGTGTTGGGCGATGTCGAGGCGCTTGCGGAAAGGCTGAACTCCCTTCGGGAGCGGGCCGAGGCCGTCGTCGCGGCGGACCGCGCCAGACGCGACGAGCACCGTGCCACACAGACCGCGCGCAAGGAGGCACTGGCCGCCGAAGCCGAGGAGTTGGCGGCTAACTCCACCCAGTGGAAGGCCGCCGGTGATCGGATGCGGGCGATCCTCGACGAATGGAAGACGATCACCGGTCTGGATCGCAAAGTCGACGACGCACTGTGGAAGCGGTATTCGGCGGCCCGCGAGACCTTCAACCGCCGGCGCGGATCCCACTTCGCCGAACTCGACCGGGAGCGTTCCGGTGTCCGTCAGACCAAGGAACGGCTCTGCGAGCGCGCCGAGGAATTGTCCGACTCCACGGACTGGACCGCCACCAGCGCGGAATTCCGCAAGCTGCTCACCGAATGGAAAGCCGCCGGACGGGCCAGCAAGGACGTCGACGACGCCTTGTGGCGCCGTTTCAAGGCCGCCCAGGATGCGTTCTTTACCGTCCGCAACGCCGCGACCGCGGAAAAAGATGCCGAGCTGCAAGCCAATGCTAAGGCCAAAGAAGCACTGCTGGCCCAAGCCGAAAAGCTCGACACCAGCAACCTTGACGCGGCCCGGGCGGCGCTGCGGACCATTACCGACAAGTGGGACGCGGTCGGCCGGGTACCGCGGGAGCGATCAGCCGAGTTGGAGCGCCGCTTGCGCGCGGTGGAGAAAAAGGTGCGCGACGCCGGCGAATCGGATTGGGCGGACCCGCAAGCCCAGGCACGCGCCGAACAATTCCGCGCCCGCGCCGAGCAGTTCGAGCAGCAGGCCGCGAAAGCGGCCGCCGCTGGCAGGACCAAGGAAGCCGAAGAGGCCAAGGCGAACGCCGAGCAGTGGCGGCAGTGGGCCGAAGCTGCCGCCGACGCGCTGAGCCGCAGGTCCTAGCGGGAGTTTCCGGCCTTCGTGGTTGAGCGGCGTGTCTTGTGTTGTGGTGCTTGAGGTTTGTGGGTTTGGAGTGTATTACCCATATATGGCGTCGATCGTGGGTAAGCGACGCGGCAAGCAGACCTATTACTACCTGGTGGAATCGGCCCGAGTGCAGGGCAAGCCGCGCATCGTGTCTCAGCAGTATTTGGGCAGCGCGGAGGAGGTGATGGCGAAGCTGTCCGAGACGCCGGCCGGGCAGCCGATCCGTAGCCAGCACAAGCAGTTCGGGGATCTGGCTGCGGTGTGGTCGATGCTGGCCCGGCTGGATGTGGCCGG
>NZ_UPHQ01000163.1 GCF_900566055.1 Mycobacterium innocens | reverse complement strand
TCTAAATCCCTTGTGTCACTGTGGTTTCTGTGGTCACATGACGGCGATTCTTGTCGGTGGGTGTTCGTAAGATTTCAGGCATGGGTTCGGGTAGTCGTGAAGACATCATTGAGGTCTTCGACACGCTCGATGCGGAGCTGGACCGGTTGTGTGAGTTGTCTTTTGAGGTGCTCACCACCCCCGAGCGACTACGGGCCCTGGAGCGTTTGGAGCGCGCGGCGCGGCGACTGCGAACACCGCAGCATGCGCTGATCAATCAGCTCGGCGCGCAGGCCAGCGAGACCGAGCTGGGCGCCAAGCTGCGTTCGGCGCTGGCCGACCGGTTGCGTATCACCAAGGCCGAGGCCGGCCGGCGCATCGACGAAGCGGCCGATCTCGGGCCGCGGCGGGCGCTGACCGGTGAGCCGGTGGCGCCGCAGTTGAGCGCCACCGCGGCCGCCCAACGTGACGGCCTGATCGGTGACACCCATGTGCGGGTGATCCGCGGTTTCTTCGCCCACTTGCCCGCCGAGGTGGACCTGTCCACCCGGGAGGCCGCCGAAGCCGACCTGGCCCGCAAAGCCAGCGGCTATCGCCCCGATGAGTTGGCCAAATACGCCCAGCGCATCATGGACTGGCTCAACCCCGACGGGGAGTTCAGCGAGCAGGAGCGGGCCCGCAAGCGCGGCATCATGATCGGCAGGCAGGAATACGACGGCATGTCGCGCATCAGCGGCTACCTGACCCCCGAAGCACGGGCCAGCTTCGAACCGGTGTTGGCCAAACTGGCGGCCCCCGGCGCCTGCAACCCCGACGACCCAACACCGGTCATCGACACCACGCCCGATGCGGACGCGGTCCGCCGTGACACCCGCAGCCAAGCGCAACGCAACCATGACGGCCTGCTGGCCGGACTGCGGGGCCTGCTGTGCAGCGGGGACCTGGGCCGCCACAACGGCCTGCCGGTGTCGATCGTCGTCACCACCACGCTGAAGGACTTACAGGCCGCCGCCGGCAAGGCCCACACCGGTGGCGGTTCCCTGCTGCCCATGTCGGATCTGATCCGCCTGGCCAGCCACGCCAATCATTATCTGGCGATCTTCGACCACGGCAAGCCCTTGGCGCTGTATCACAGCAAACGGCTGGCTTCCCCGGCGCAGCGAATCATGCTCTACGCCAAGGATCGTGGCTGCACGAAGCCGGGCTGTGATGCACCCGCCTACCATAGCCAAGTCCACCATGTCCGCGGCTGGGCCGCCACCGGGCGCACCGGCATCGACGAGCTCACCCTGGCCTGCGGTATCGACAACCGACTCGCCGAAAAAGGCTGGCGCACCCGCAAGAACGCCCGAGGCGACACCGAATGGATACCGCCAGCGCACCTCGATCGCGGACAGCCCCGCACCAACCC
>NZ_UPHQ01000034.1 GCF_900566055.1 Mycobacterium innocens | reverse complement strand
CTGCGGGCGCTCCACCTCGACCCCGCCTTGCGGTCCACCGCCCTCAACACGGAGCGGAAGTGAGATCGAACAACGATGAAACAACCAACGGATCCACCTTTACGGGGGTCCCCAACACAGATAAGGAGGCGTGCAGCATGGTGAACACCCTCGTCCGGCGTCATCAGCGTACCGATGGGATGCCGTCGGGTACCTCTCATCGCGCTCGAATCTGGACCCTGGCGGTGGCCTGCACGGGCGTGTCGCTCGTCGTTGCGTCGATGGTCGCGTTGAACACGGCACTGGGCGACCTCGCGGTGGCGACCTCGGCGACGCAGTCCCAGCTGACCTGGGTGGTCGACGGTTACACCGTGGCGCTGGCCTGCCTGCTGCTACCGGCCGGGGCCATCGGCGACCGTTACGGCCGGCGTGGCGCGCTGCTATTGGGTCTGACCGTCTTCTCGGTGGCCTCGGTGGCGCCGGCGATCTTCGACACCCCGCTGCAGATCATCGTGGCCCGGGCGGTGGCCGGTGCCGGAGCGGCGTTCGTGATGCCCGCGACGCTCTCCCTGCTGACCGTTGCCTATCCGAAAGAAGAGCGGATGAAGGCCGTCGGGATCTGGGCCGGAGTCGCGGGCTCGGGAGGGGTGCTGGGCATGTTCGGTTCCGGCATCCTGCTCAGCTTCTGGGATTGGAAGTCGATCTTCTGGGCACTCGGCGTCGCGGGCGCGTTGGTCTTTGTGCTGACGTGCACCGTCGCGTCGTCACGCGAACCCGATGCGCCGCGAGTCGACTGGCTGGGCGCGGTACTGATCGGCGCCGCCGTCGCGGTGTCGGTATTCGGCATCTTGCAAGCACCCCAGCGCGGGTGGAGCGACACCGTCGTCGTAGGCGGCCTTGTCGCCGGTGCGGTCCTTGCCGGGGCGTTCGGTGTCGTCGAATTCCGGCGGCGGCAACCGCTTCTCGACGTGCGGCTGTTCGCCGATCCAGGCTTTGCCACCGGGGTCGGAACGATCGTCATGCTGTTCGGGGCGACCTTCGGCTTCTTCTGCCTCGGCATGCAATACGTCCAGCAGATCATGGGCTACTCCGCCCTGATGACGGCGGTCGCCTTCGGCCCGTTCATGGTGCCGCTGGGCATCTTGTCGGCACTGTCGTTCTGGTACGTCCCGAAAGTCGGTCTGCGGCTGGTGCTGCTGGTGGGCATGCTGGTGATGTCGGTCGGCTTCCTGTGCATGCGCGGGCTGTCGGTGGACTCGTCCTATTTCGACCTGGCCTGGCCCGCGCTGATACTCAGCGCAGGCATCGGGTTATGCACGGCACCAACAACTTCGGCGATCATGGCGGCGGTTCCCGACGAAAAGCAAGGCGTGGCATCGGCGGTCAACGACACCACCCGGGAGGTGGGCGGAGCGTTGGGAATCGCGGTGGCCGGCTCAATACTGGCCGGACGCTACGCGCAAGAGCTCACGACGAGCTTGTCGACCTTCCCGCCGGCCGTCCGCAACCCGGCGACCGATTCGCTGGCCAAGGCCGTGGAGGTGGCCAACAAGCTCGGGCCCCAGGGAAAGCAGCTTGCGGACTTCAGCAAGTCGGCGTTCCTGACCGCCATGCACGCCTCGACGCTGGTGATGGCCGTGATTGTGGCCGTCGCAGCGGTGCTGATCGGACTGTGGGCGCCCGGCCGGGATGGCCGGCAACTGGGTCCCATCCGCCGGGTCGTCGCACCGGGGCCGGCAACGGCAGGACGGCACCGCGCCTGAAGCTCATGCGACGAATTCGGCTGCCCGATGCCCCAGCATCACAATGGTGGCGTGCGGACCACGGCTGGTGATCACCGGCAAGACGGACCCGTCGATCACCCATAGGTTTTCGATACCGCGCACCCGGCACCGGACGTCGACGACGCCCCGCGGGTCACCGTCGATACCCATGGGGGCGCTGCCACACAGGTGTTGTGACGTGGACCACGCGGCTTGCCCGATATCTGTTGCCGCACCGGCTATTTCGCGGGCGAGATGGACACCCCGCTGCAGAGCGGCGACGTCGGCCGGCTCGCTGTCGTAGCGATGCTCGATCCGCGGCGGCACGTCGGGATCCGCCGAGATCAGCGTGATCCGACCACGCGTCCGGGGCCGCATGAGCGCCACCCCGATATGCGGCCAATCAGGCTGTCCCGCAGTGCCATTACCAGTCATCGCCACGAAACCACCGGTATAGGGCCTGATCTCGAGGTCGTCTGCGGTGTGGAGCACCACCTCCAGCACCGGCCGTTCGGGAACCACGCCCCATGTCGTGGGGAGCACCCATTCCGGGTGGTCGCTGCAACACATTCCGACCGGCAGCGCCGCCACCAGCGGCACGCCGACCGCACGCAGCATCGCCTCGTCACCGACGCCGGACAGCATGAGCAGATGCGCCGACTCAATCGCACCGGCGCACAGAACAATTCGGTCGGCCTTCAGGGTAATCGGCCCTGATGGGCCAACCGCGTCGACACCGACGGCTCTGGTGCCGGAGAAGCGCAACCGCAATGCCCGCGTCTGCTCCAGCAGTGTCAGGTTTGGTCGTCGCAGCACGGGCAGCAGATATCCGGCGCCGGACCCGGTCCGGACACCGTCTACGATGTTCAGCGGGACCGCTCCCACCCCTGAGACACTCGACGGTCCAACGTCGTTGAGGTCGTCGATCCAGGGGAACCCGGCGCGCTCGGCGGCAGTGACGAAACGCTGGGTAATGCCGGTCATCTCGCGCGTCCGCCGAACCAGGATGGGGCCGGCGCCACCGTGCGCGGGCGTGCTGAAATCCAGATCTGTCTCGATGGCCCGGAAGTGTTCGAGTACGTCGGGCCATGCCCAGCCGGGTAGCGCAGCGCGATCGAAATCCTGTGGTAGTCCGCGGCAGAAGTAGCCGCCGTTGATTGCACCGCAACCACCGAGCGTCACGCCCCGCACGATCGCCAGTCGGCGAATCGGCCGCTCGGTGAGCTGGGTCTGGTAACGCCGGACCAGCGGACTGCCGACGCCGATCGGCAGGCGAGACCCATTGGAGGTTTGTGCCAGCAGCTGCGGATCGGCGACGCCGGGGCCCGCCTCGACGACGGTCACGACACAGCGGGGATCGGCAGAAAGCCGGGCGGCCACAACCGATCCGGCGCTGCCCGCGCCGACGATCAACACGTCGCTGTGCCCGACGGCAGCAGTCAAGGTGGCCGTTACACCCGAATTTGCGGTTTGAGCGCGCCGACGTTGCGTTCGCGCACCACGCCGTACCACAGGCCCAGGCCGTAGGCGAGGTCGTCGACGCGCTTGAGCAACACGTAGGTCAGCACGCCGATCGGTTCGGTGTCGCCGTCGGCGGCCTCTTTGCGGCGCAGCCAGTCGACCACGCCGTCGACGATCGCGGCGACCAGCACGACCCGCCGGCAACGCCGAAACAGCAGGGCCGCAATCAAGGTCACCGGCCAGTAGTGGCGGCACATAGCCGACGCCAACTGCAAAGCCGCGGACCACAATCCGCGCGTAGCGACTACCAGCACATCCGACAGTGAGGTGTCGGCACTGCGCATGGTCCTGGCGATGCGGCGACCCGTCACCACCGCGATGACCAGCGATGCCAGCTGACTAAGCCCGGTGCCCAGTGACATCAGGATCCAGGCGGTCAGAGCCCAGCCGGAAATCACCAGCGGCGCGGTCTTGTCGGGGTGGCGCACAGCCAGGGGCGCGGCCGAACCGCCGTAGAAGGCCTTGCGCGCGACCCAGTCCCGTAGCTGTGTGCGATGGTCGTGCGCGACCAGCGCGATCGGCTCGTAGCGCAGCCGCGCGCCGGCTTCGATCAACCGCCAGCACAGGTCGACGTCCTCCCCCGAGTGCAGCGACTCGTCGAAACCACCCACGTCGCGCAGGGCTGCGACGCGGCAGATGATCGCGGCGCTCGGTACGTAGGACACCGGGCTGTGCGGCAACACCGGCGCCTCCCGCAGGCCGAGGTCCAGCGACGAGCGCACCGCCTCGTAACGAGCCACCAGGTTCTCGCTTTGCGCCATGCCGACGATGCGAGGTGCGACCAAGGCGACAGTGGGATCACAGAAGTGGCCCAGCAGCGCTTCGAGCCATCCGCGTCGTGGCGCCACGTCGGAATCCAGGAATGCCACGAAGTCGGTGGCGCAGGCCGCCAGACCGGTGTTACGTGCCGCCGCCGGACCCTTGCTGCGCGGGTGATGCAGCACCTCGATGGCGCAGCGGGCCCCGGAAAAGTCCTCCAACTCGACCGGGCACGCCGACCCGTCGTCGACCACGATGACGCGCAATCCGCGCAGTGAGGCCACCAGCCGGCGCACACCGGATATGTTGTCGCGCACCGGTATTACCACGGTGACGTCACGGTATGAGGGACCGCTGGCGGGGCGCGGATGCGCCACCGTGGCATCCAGCAGGGTGCGGGCCAGCTGTGCGCTGAGCTCATCACGCACCTTGAGTCGGCCGTCGGACAGCATGTCCTGCGCGGCGGGAGCCAGCCGCAGCAGCCGGGTCGGTGAACCACCGAGCAGGGCCGCGCCGTCGCCCAGCACCCGCACGCGGCGGTCGACCTGCACCGCGAACCCATCCGGCAGTCGCGTCTGGGTCATGCCAGCATCCCGTCGGGTCCGGGTAACCACCTGGCAATCCGACGCCGGCAATCATCGACCATCTCCGCGAAGATCAGTCTTCCCGCCGCCGCCGTCGCCGTGGTCGGGTCGCCCAGCACCCCGGTCGGACTGACGGCCGCGACTCCGCCGCGCCGCATCGACGGCAGCAGTTCCGGCAGCGGCGCGCCGTTGCCGGCCAGCAACCGGTCGGTCAGCACATCGTCCGGCGAAATATGCAGCAATACCGATGTTTCGGTGTGCCCGGCATGCGCGTCACCGCCCACGGCACTGCATGAACACCAGCCGGCGTCGCGACCTTCGGAGCGCAGCAGGCCGACTGCGCGGCACAACGCCCCGATATTGCCGCCGTGACCGTTGACGAAAACCAGCCGATCGGCCCAGCAGGTGGCTGACCTGCCGTACTCCACAAGCAGCATGGCCAGGGCGTCGATACCGATGGAGATGGTCCCGGCAAAGCTCTGATGCTCACCGCTGGCGCCGTAGGCGATCGCGGGAGCCACCAGCCAGTCCGGCCGGGACATACGCGCGGCCACCGCCCGGGCGACGGCGGTCGCGATCCGGGTATCGGTATCCAGCGGCAGGTGCGGACCGTGTTGTTCGGTAGACCCCAGTGGGACCACTATCGACGGCGAGACGCTTGGTAGCTGGCTCGACGTCGAGTTCCCCAGTTCGCCGCGCACGGGCACTCGCCGATGGTAGGCCGAATTTACCTGCCGTGCACCGATTGTTACCTCTTCTACTGAATTTTTTTCTGCGCCACCGATATTGACGCTGCCGGAATTTACTTGGAAGTTACACACCCAATTCCCGAGCGAAACCGGCGGGCACGATGACGTCGTCCGGCCGCAGGTCATGGACCGAACTATGACCGAGGCCCATCAGCGCGGAGTCGATGCCGCCGCGCAGGATGTCGAGGACGTTTTCGACGCCGGCTTGGCCGTTGGCGGCCAGTCCCCAGAGGTACGCGCGGCCGATCATCACTGCTCGCGCTCCCAACGCCACCGCTTTGACGACGTCGCTGCCCCGCCGGATACCGCCGTCCAGCAGCACCTCGATCTGGTCGCCGACCGCTGCCGCCACGGCGGGCAGGGCACGGATCGAGGCAGGCGTGCCGTCCAGGTTGTTGCCGCCGTGGTTGGATACCGATATCGCGGAAACGCCGGCATCGACCGCTCTCTTGGCGTCGTCAACCCGCATCACGCCCTTGAGCATGAACGGGCCCCCCCACAGCTCACGCAGCCAGGCGATGTCTTCCCAGGTAGGCGGCGGGGTGCCCAGCCACTCGCCGTAGGCGGCGAAGAACGTTGGCCCGGGTTCGCCGCGGCGGCCCTGATTGGGCACCCGCAGATCCGGTGGGCGCAGCGTCTTGCCGAACTTCCACAACCAGCGCGGCCGGACGATCGCCTCCGGGAACCGCTGCACCACCGACCACAAGCTCATCTCTTCGGGGATCTTGGGGCTACCCCAGTCGCGCCCGTGCGAGAACGACCAGTCGGTGGTGACGATCAGCCCGACCGCTCCGGCCTGCCGCGCCCGTTCGACACGCTCGGCGATGGCGTCGCGGCCGCCGAGCCAGTAGATCTGGAAGAAGATCTTGGGATTGGCGGCGATGACCTCTTCGATCGGTTTGCTGGCGAACGAGGACAAGCCCATCGCGGTGCCCCGGGCCGCCGCCGCCCGGGCGACGGCCACCTCGCCGTCGGGATCGACCGCCTGCACACCGGTCGGTGAAATGATCACCGGCAGCGAAGTGTCTTGGCCCATAACGGTCGTGGCCAAGTCACGCTTTTCCGTCGCACCGATGACGTGTGGCGCGAAGCCGAGTTCAGCGAATGCCGCGACATTGTCGGCGACCGTGATTCCGTTTTCGCTTGCCGCGATCAGCGACGAGTACACGGACTTGGGCAATCGCCGCTTTGCGCGTTGCTGGGCGATCGCCACCGTTTCGAACCAGGCATCAGCCATGATTTACAGCGGGCTTTCGTTGCAGAGCCTGGCCGGCGGGTGCGCCGGCGGACGGACGGTCAGCGTCAGGGGCACCGGCCCGCTTTTCTTCCGGGAGTGGTCGACGCGGGGGCGCGGCGTATCGCGTTCCCGGGCCAGGGCCGGCATACCGTGTCCTTGGACGCATTCGGGATCCGGCCCGTCCAGCGGCAGGCCGGTGAAGAACTTGGCCGCCATGCAGCCGCCTCGGCAGCTGTCGTAGTGCCCGCAGCTGCCGCAGGCGCCCGCGGATTGCGGTGCCCGCAGTTCACGAAATAACGGAGCGTTCTTCCAAACGTTGTCGAACCCAGTCCCAAAACCGGAGTCGGACAACACGTTTCCGGCCAGGAAGCGATCATGGATGGCGAACGGGCAGGCATACACGTCGCCCACCGGGTCGATCAGGCAGACCACCCGACCGGCGCCGCACATGTTGAGGCCGGCCAGCGCCCCGGATTCGCCCAGCGGGGAAAGGTGGAAGAAGGAATCGCCGGTGAGCACCCGCTCGCCGTTGAGCACCAGCCAGTCGTAGAGCTGCACCTGCTGATCGGCGGTGGGGTGCAGGTCCTCCCAGACATCGGCGCCCCGCCCCGACGGGCGCAGCCGGGTGATCCGCAAGGTGGCGCCGTAACGGCTTGCCAGGGCGGCGAATTCGTCGAGCTGGCTGACGTTGTGGCGAGTGACCACCACCGAGATCTTGGCGGCTCCGGTCTTGCCGAAGCCGGCCTTGGCCAGGTTCTCCAAGGCGCGCACCGCCATCGCATACGACCCCGTGCCGCGGACCGCGTCGTTGACCTCGGCGGTCGCGCCGTCGAGGGATATCTGGACGTCCACGTAGTCGCTGGCCGCCAACCGCGCTGCCACCTCGGGGGTGATCCGAACGCCGTTGGTGGAGAACTTCACGCCGACGCGGTGGGCGGTTGCGTAATCCACCAGGTCCCAAAAGTCGGGACGCACCGTGGGTTCACCACCGCCGATGTTCACGTAGAACACCTGCATGCGTTCCAGCTCGTCGATGATGTCCTTGCACTGGCGCGTGGACAGTTCGCGCGGATCACGTCTGCCGGACGACGATAGGCAGTGCACACAGGCCAGGTTGCAGGCGTAGGTCAGCTCCCACGTCAGACAAATCGGGGCGTCCAGCCCGTGTTCGAACTGCTCGATGAGCCGGGGCACCGTCACCTGCCCTCCCGCGGAACCAGCATCGCCGAAGCGGCCAGCACACCCAGCGCATCCAGATAGGGACGCTGTCCGGAATCCGCCACACCGGCGCCACGGCAGGCGGAGCGCACGTCGGGATAATCGGCCAGCGACTGCACCACCGTCAGGAGGGTGCGATTCTTCAGAAACGACAGCTTGCGGGTGCCGAAGTGATACAGCAACGCGCCGAACGGCTCGGGCCGAACCGCCACCTGCGGATGCAGCCGCCAGCCGCGATCCGGGTCGAAGTCGTCCGGTACGCCCGGCGACGATGCGGGCCGGATAGCGGCCCGAGGAGAAGCCGGGCAATCCGGCACCGCGTCAGTAGACCCCGCACATGCCGTCAATGGAAACCTCTTCAACCAGGGTCTCGTCGACGAGCTCGACGTCGGTGTCAGTCTCGTGGTCCACGTGGTTGCCTTTCGTCCTGGGCCTCGACAATGAGAGGTGGTACCGGTCACACTGATCGCCAGAATATGGCATCGAGTGCCGAAATGGAAGGGCGGGGTCTCATGCTGCACCAGTCGCGGGTGGGCCGGCGCCGCTCGACGACGAAGCACCACATCACCGACGTTGCCATCGAGTTGTTCGCTGCCCGCGGCTTCGCCGAAGTCAGCGTCGACGACGTCGCACAGGCGGCCGGCATCGCCCGGCGCACCCTCTTTCGCTACTACGCATCCAAGAACGCAATTCCGTGGGGTGACTTCGACGCCCACCTCGCGCAGTTACAGCAGCTGCTCGACAACATCGATCCGCGGGTCCGACTGGGCGCGGCGTTGCGTGCGGCGCTGCTGGCGTTCAACACCTTCGACGAGTCCGAGACCGTCCGGCACCGCCAGCGCATGCGTATCATCCTGGAAACCGCTGAGCTGCAGGCGTATTCGATGACGATGTATGCCGGCTGGCGAGCGGTGATCGCCGGGTTCGTGGCCCGCAGGCTCGGCGGCAAGACCACCAACCTATTGCCTCAGACCATCGCCTGGACGATGCTCGGGGTCGCTTTGAGCGCCTACGAAAACTGGCTGGGTGACGAATCCGTCTCGCTACCCGAGGCACTCGGCATTGCCTTCGACGTCGTCGGCGCCGGATTGGATCGGCTCGGATGAGCGGCCCCACGAGTAGTGAGCACTTGCTGCATACCCTGCGATCGCAGGGACGGTTCTGCGCCGGCTCCGGCTCACCGATGTACGGCGAGCTGTTCGAGCTGGTGGCCACCGACGTCGAAGCCGGCGGGGTCTTCGCGACCATCCTGGCCGGCCACGAGAACGACCCAGCACGCCACGCTGTTCCGCTGCGCCTACTCGGCGGCCTGCACCGGTTGGTGCTCGACGGCCGGGCGCCGACGTTGCGCCGCTGGTATCCGAGCACCGGCGGCAGCTGGGATGCCGCCGCCGCCTGGCCCGACATCGTGCGCGTCGCGGTCGATCGCACCGATGCGTTGCAGGCGGCCCTGGACCAACCACCACAAACCAACGAGGTCGGCCGATCCGCCGCGCTGATCGGCGGCTTGCTAAACGTCAACCACCAATTCAGGTTGCCGGTACGGCTTTTCGAGATCGGAGCGAGCGCCGGACTGAACCTGCGGGCAGACCGGTACCGCTACCGCTACGACGGCGGCCAGTGGGGACCGGCCGAGACACCGGTGACGATCGCCGATGCGTGGCACGGTCGGTTGCCGCCACCCGCTGCGGTGTGCATCGTCGAGCGCCACGGGTACGACATCGCGCCCATCGATGTGACCGGCGCCGACGGCGAAATGACCGTGTTGAGCTACGTCTGGCCCGACCAGCACGCCCGGCTGAAACGGCTGCGCGGCGCCATCGAGGTCGCCCGGAAGGTTCCGGCGCAACTGCACCGTCAGACCGCGGCCGAGGCGCTCGCCGCTCTGACTCTGGCCGACGGCGCAATGACGGTGCTGTGGCATTCGATCACCTGGCAGTACCTGTCGGCCGACGAACGCGCCGCGATCCGCGCGGCGGTCGAGCAGCTGGGCGCGCAAGCCCGCATGCGCGCCCCGTTCGCGCACCTGACCCTCGAGCCGGCACGCAACGGGCCCGGCAGTCCGCTGAAGTTCATGGTCCGCGCCGCCACTTGGCCTGACGGCCGGGTGCGGGTCCTGGGCGAATGTCATCCGCACGGGCCACCGGTGACGTGGCAATAGTTCTGATCACGCCCGCATGGGGGGCCTATCCCCCGATTGGACGACGTCACCCGCGCCATTCGGCGGATCGGCGGTCATCGGCGAAACCTCGCTATTCGGCCGACGCCACGCGGGCGGCTATGCAGGGTGAGGCTTCCGCAGCAAACAACGATGTAGCTGCCTAATCGGCCCACCGCACGGGCACCCACCGGACCATCAGCCCCGAGGAGACATGGCAGGCCGTAGAGCCACTGCTGTCCGCCGCTGGTATCACTCGCGTCGCCGATATCACCTGGCTGGACAGTCTTGCTATTCCCACAGTGCAGGCGGTGCGCCCGGCATCGCTGACGGTATCGGTGAGCCTGGGAAAAGCGGCCAGCTACCGCGCGGCCCAAGTTTCGGCCGTGATGGAGTCGCTGGAGTATTGGCATGCCGAGAACGCCACCGCCGACATGAGGTTTACCTCCACCGACGATCTCGACTCGGCGCTGACCTAGATCCCGGTTCACTGTCGCGTCCGCCCGGAAGCTTTTATCACCGCGGCGCCAGGCTCGACTGGATGGCCGCGACTACCCTGCTGACGGGGCGGCGCAGGTGGGTGCCGTGGTCCGTTGTGGCGGTGGATATTTCGGTCAACGATCGGTGGGGACCGCCGATGTTCACGATGCACACCCAAGGCTTGGCGTCCGGCAACAGCGATTACGAGGCTGCCTTACACGGGCTGTACGAAATCATGGAACGACATGCCGTGGGTACGGCGGTGGCCGGATCGACGATGTGGGCTGTGCGGTCACAGGATCTCGATGGCGCTGACTGCGCCGGCCTAGTCGACCAGGTTCATCGAGCCGGCAGGCAAGTGCGCATTGCCCGTCTGGACGTGTGGCAGGATCATTACTGTTTTGCAGCCGGACTGATTTCAATTTCACCGACATCGAGCGTGCAGTTCGCCGGCAGCGGCTTGCATCAAGACCCCAATGTGGCCTTTGTAGCGGGCGATCACCAAGGCCGCTCAATCCCGGCTCACCGCAATCCGCGGTACTCGTGAGGACATCCCCCCGACGATCTATGAGCGGCTCGCCGAAGCGCCGGCCGCCAGCGCTGCCCGTATCCCGGTGGCGACCCCGACGTCCTGGCGGGTACCGGACACCGATTCGTTGCCGACCCTGGTGGCTGCAGCCGCGACGGCGGTTGCGCGGCAAACCGGGATAGAACCGGTAGCGGTGGTGTGCGATTCCCCCGGCGCCTGCGTTCCCGTCGTGAAAGTCGTCGCGCCCGGCCTGTCGTTGTCCTCGGCCGCGTCACCGATGAGAACAACGCTGCAAGAGGTCGGCTGAGCGTGCCCGAACGCGAGCTCGCCGCCGGCCCGGCCGAGTATCCCCCCACGCTGTTGTGAGCGCGCCACCGGTAGTTCGGTGCGGCAGCAACTTAGGGATCGCGCAGTAATTAGGTGGGTGTTTTCGGGCGTGTCGCGGTGGGGTGGGCCGTGAGCGTGTAGTTCCAGTCGCCGTGGAACTCGTGACGGTGCAGTTGGGTGGCTTCGAGGGCGGCGATCTGCTTGTCGGCGATCTTGATGCCGCGGCTGTAGGTGGTGGTGTCGAGCACCGCATTCACCGTCAGTCCGGTGGATGTGGTTGTTGCTCTGAGAGTTTCGATGACTACCTCATGGGATTCCAGGGGTCGTGCGCGCCAGTTGCGGCTGATCGCGGAGAACAGCCGGTGTTCGATCTTGTTCCATTTGGAGGTGCCGGGCGGCAGGTGGCAGACCGTGATGTCGAGTCCGGCCTCG
>NZ_UPHQ01000209.1 GCF_900566055.1 Mycobacterium innocens | reverse complement strand
ACAGCACTACAGCACCGTGCCTTTGAACTACTCGACCTCACCCACCACCTGGGCTACACGTAATCATGCACACAACACAAAACCCCAGCTCACAGCCCATTCATCGCCAAACCAGGGGGAACTACGGACTAGTCCGCCCAGGCAGATCGCCATCAAAACCGAACCCAGCTGGGCCGGTTGGTGGCGGTCGGCGAAGTATTTGGGGAACAGCACGCTTTCCATCGGCAGATACAGCGCGGTGACAGACAGGTCGATCAGCGCCAGCGCACGCAATACCCGCAAACTCCACACGAAACGCAGCCCCTCGGCGACCCCGGAAACCAGCCCCTCGGGGCGGGTCGTGTGATGCGGCTTGCCGTTGCCCTCGAGCCGCAGGGCGGCAATGGCAAGGATGGACAACCCGAACGCCACCGAGGTGATCCACATCGTGTTGATGCCGCCGACCGTTGCGATCATGACGCCGCCGATGCCCGGACCCACCACAAAGGCGAGGTTGAGGATGGCCTCGTAGCTGCTGTTGACCCGGTCCAGCGACCAGCCCGCCCGAGCGGCGGCCTCGGGCAGCATCGACTGGCGGGCGGTTATCCCGGCCGGGTCGAAGGCGGCCGAACAGGCGCCCAGCGCCGCAAGCACGGCCACGTTGACGGCGCCGGTGCCCAACGCCCAGGCCACCAGCGGGACGGCGGCCACCGCGGTCCCGGATAGGGCGTCGGACACCATCGACACCCGGCGACGGCCGAAGTAGTCGACCGCGGTGCCGGCGATCAGCGTCGAGAACAGCAGCGGCAGCGTGGTCGCGCCGGCAACGATCGACGCCTGCCCCGCGCTGCCTTCGCGCTGCAACACCAGCCACGGGAACGCCACGATCGAGATACCGTCGCCCGCACACGCCATCAAGGTGGCGAACAGGATCAGAAACACCGGGCCGCGGCTGTTGTTGTTCATGGGCATCGCGGCTGAATCTAACGCCGTAGCCGTATCGGGGACCACTGAATTTCGGCGCCGTGCAGGATGTTGGTGTGCTCATGCATCCGAATACCGGCCGGGCATTCGGGTCTCCGGTCGATCCGGGCACCGGCTGGCCGGGCGATCCGGCGACACCGCAGACCCCGGTGGCGGCCGATGCCGCACAAGTCGTGCAACTGGCCGGCGCGGCACGCTCGATTCGCGAACTCGATGCCCTGGTCAGCGTGTGCCGGGCCTGTCCCCGACTGGTGAGCTGGCGGGAACACGTCGCCGCCGTAAAGCGCCGGGCCTTCGCCGATCAGCCGTATTGGGGACGGCCGGTGCCGGGCTTTGGGTCGGAGCGGCCCCGGCTGTTGATCGTCGGCCTGGCTCCGGCCGCGCACGGGGCCAACCGGACCGGGCGCATGTTCACCGGCGACCAGTCCGGAGATCAGCTGTATGCGGCGCTGCACCGCGCCGGCCTGGTGAACCAACCGACCAGCGTCGACGCCGCGGATGGCTTGCGCGCCAACCAGATTCGGATCGTCGCACCGGTGCGGTGCGCGCCGCCGGCCAACGCGCCCACCCCGGCCGAGCGGTTGGCCTGCTCGCCCTGGCTGGACACCGAGTGGCGGCTGGTTTCCGAGGACGTCCGGGTGATCGTTGCCCTGGGTGGGTTCGCCTGGCAGATCGCTTTGCGGATGTCTGGCGCGTTCGCCAAGCCCAAGCCGCGGTTCGGCCATGGTGTTGTGGCCGAGTTAGGGTCGGGACTGCGATTGCTCGGCTGCTACCACCCGAGCCAGCAGAACATGTTCACCGGTAAGTTGACTCCGGAAATGCTCGACGGCGTAATCCGCGACGCCAAGACTCTGGCAGGAATTGAGTAAGGGTGCGAACAGTTCTGGTTTCCGGTGCCAGTGTGGCCGGTACTGCGGTTGCGTACTGGCTTGGGCAGCAAGGCTATTCGGTCACGGTGGTGGAACGCCACCCCGGGCTGCGGCCGGGCGGCCAGGCGATCGATGTCCGCGGTCCGGCGCTGACGGTGCTGGACCGCATGGGGCTGCTGGCCGCCGCGCAGGCGTGCAAGACTGGCATCCGCGGCGCCTCGGTCGTCGACCGCGACGGCAACGAGTTGTCCCGGGACACCGAATCGACACCGACCGGCGGTCCTATCGACAATCCCAATATCGAGCTGCTGCGCGACGATCTCATCGAATTGCTCTACGGCGCAACCCAACCGGGAACCGAGTACCTCTTCGACGACAGTATCACCGCGTTGGACGACGACGGCGCCTCGGTCGCGGTGACCTTCGAGCGCGCCGATGCCCGCAGCTTCGACTTCGTGGTCGGCGCCGACGGATTGCATTCCAACGTGCGCCGGCTGGTTTTCGGTCCCGAGGAGCAATTCATCAAGAGGCTGGGCACTTTCGCGGCGATTTTCACCGTGCCCAACTTTCTGGAGCTCGACTATTGGCAGAAGTGGCATTACGGGGACGCCACCATGGCCGGGGTCTACAGCGCGCGGGGCAACACCGAGGCCCGTGCCGCACTGGGATTCATGGACCCCGATCTGCGGATCGATTATCGCGACAAAGAGGCTCAATTCGCCGAGCTGGAACGGCGGATGGCCACCGACGGCTGGGTTCGCGCGCAGCTGCTGCATTACATGAAGTCGGCGCCGGATTTCTACTTCGACGAGATGTCGCAGATCGTGATGGACCGCTGGTCCAAGGGCAGGGTCGCGCTGGTCGGCGACGCTGCATACTGCTGTTCGCCGTTGTCCGGGCAAGGGACCGGTGTTGCCCTGCTGGGCGCCTATATCCTGGCAGGTGAGCTCGCGGCGGCCGGCACCGACTACCAGCGCGGCTTTGCCAACTACTACGCCGAATTCAGCGGTTACGTCGAGCGCAACCAATGGCTGGTCAGCGACAACATCCCCGGTGGCGAACCGATACCCCAGGAAGAGTTCGAGCGCGTCGTGGACTCGCTCACGCTCGAGGACTACCAACGGCGCTGACCCCGCCGCGAAATCGTCGGCCATGATCGACACCACGGCCACGCCGCCGGTCGTCATGCGCCGCGCTGTAGGTGTGTGATCGTTCACAGTTGCACGTGTCGCGGTCGAGGTCCAGAGACGTCTCCGTCGGCGCCGGTAAACTTGGTGACGGCTAGTTGGGTTCGGTCCGCCAGCCCCTTCTCCCGGCAGTCGAACAGGCCGCGCCGCACCGCAAACCAATGCCCCTTGATAAAGGTGAGCTTCGACCGTATCCGGCGGTCCGTAACTCGCCGACACCAGCCAAGACGGAACGAGGAGCCTTTGCGTATGGTTCACCGCTACAGCTACCGCGTCGTCTGGTCACCTGGACACGACAAATACGCGGCCCGCTGCAACGAGATACCGGTCGTGTCGTCATTGGCCAGCACTCCGCAGGAAGCTCTCGACCAGATCGTGCGGCTGGTTGCCGACGGCGACGATGCCACCGACGGCCCGGTCACGAGCGCGATCCCGGAAAGGCCCGCCGTCACCGGGGATATGCCCGCCGGCTCACGACGATCGCTGCATCGGCCGCGGGTGGTACCTCGGTGGCGCACCCGTTGCTGAGCCGACGAGAGCTGGCTGCGGGTCGACCAGATCGCTGCCGAGGCGGACGTCAGGCCGGATCCGGCACATGACTGTTGATCCATTGCACCACCTCGTTCGCCGGCAACGGCGGACTGTGCACGAAACCCTGGGTGATGGTGCAGCCGTAGCGCCGCAGCGCGCTCAGGGTCACCTCGTCTTCGACTCCCTCGGCAACCAGGTCCGCTCCGAGGCTGTGGGCCAGCGCCACCGTCGACCGCACGATCGCAACCGAACGCGGGTCCTGGGCCAGTCGCGCCACGAACACCCGGTCGAGTTTGAGTTCGTCGACCGAGACGTCCTGCAAGCGTGCCAGCGACGACCATCCGGTGCCGTAATCGTCGAGCGAGATGCGAACGCCCAGGTGCTGCAACGCCGCGACGGTATTACGGGACCGCACCGAGTCGACGAGGGTGCTTTCGGTGATCTCGATGATGAGGGCATCGGCGGGCAGGCCGTGGGTCTTCAGCAGCCCCTCGATCGTGCTCACGAGATCGAGGTCAAGCAGATCTGTCGTCGAAAGATTAACGGCGACAGTCAAACACATACCCTGCTCACGCCAGGACCGGAGCTGCGCGAGCGCGAGGTCGAGGGTGCGGTTGGCCACCTGGCGCATCAGCCCGGCACGTTCGGCGGCGGGCAGGAACTCCTCCGGAAGAAGCATCCCCCGGCTGGGGTGGCGCCAGCGCAGCAGCGCCTCGACGCTGTGGACGCGACCGTCGTCGGCGTTGATCTTGGGCTGATAGTGACAGGTCAGTTCGTTGCCGTCCAACAGCGCGGCGCGTAGATCATCGACGAGGGCGGGATCGTGTCCGCGATACAGCTCAAACGACGAGTCGTAGGCCACGACTTTGCTTTTGGCGCCGTTGGCGTGCGGTATCGCCGTCTCGGCGCGGTTGAGCAAGTCCTGCGGATGGTCACAGTGGTCGGGGTAGAGCGCAATGGCGATGCGTGCATCGACCTGCACGGTCATCGGATCCAGCTGGAACGGTTCACCGAAGGCATCGAGTAGCCGACCCGCCTGCGCGCGTGCGGCAACGAGATCTGCGCCTTTGCTCAGCAGTATCGCGAACTCGTTGGCACCGGTGCGCGCAAGCAGGTCCTCGCGCCGCACGTACTGCGACAGGCGGTTCGCGATGCGGCACACCAGTTCATCGGCCAAGTGACGACCGACCGAACCGGTGATCTCGTCGAACCCGTAGAGATGCAGCAGCAGCAACGCTCGACGTCGTGGGGGTCTGGGCGCCAAGTCCGGCGCGTTGGCCGACAGCGCGGTCAGGGCTGTCGCCAGCGAACGCCGATTGGGCAGCGCGGTCAACTCGTCCGTCATGGCGTGCTGGTGGGTTTCGGCCAACACGCTGACCTCCCGGAAAGCCACCGAGAACCGCGCCGCGACCGCGATCAGGCTCAACGCGGCCAAAGCGCCCGCGATCCGCGAGTGCGGGCCCAGCACAATAACTCCCAGCGCCACGGCGGTGCAGGCCACGGGCGCGGCGTACGAACCGAGTCCACGCTTCGGTGCGGGCTCCGCCGATGACCAGGGCGCCCAGCTGGCCATCGCCACCAGTAGCGACGACGCGGGCCACAGGGCATCGAACCAGGTGCCCACCCGGTACGAGCCCGC
Organism: Mycobacterium innocens; assembly: GCF_900566055.1. Classification (GTDB taxonomy): domain Bacteria; phylum Actinomycetota; class Actinomycetes; order Mycobacteriales; family Mycobacteriaceae; genus Mycobacterium; species Mycobacterium innocens. The sequence goes on along the minus strand of NZ_UPHQ01000209.1, from coordinate 12,529 downwards.
GGCGGTTTCGAAGAGGTACATGGTGTCGGCGGCGGCGAACAGCGTGAACCCGGCGACCAGCAGACTCCAGCGAAACTCGTTGCGCAAGCCCAGGATCGGCAGCATCCCGGCGGCAAGGGACAGGAGGACCAGATCGCCCCACGGATACACCAGGCCGACCAGCACGGTGGCCGGTGCGCGGGCAGCCGCCGCCTGAATAGGGCCTGCGGTCAGGGCCGCGGCGACCGCGGCGCCGGCCAATCCACTGATCAGCGAATCGAGCCTGACCGTAACCGGCACCCTTTTCAGCCGCGCCCGCATGAGCAGCAGCAGCCCGGCGTAGACGAACGGATAGAACGCCAGGTAGAGCGGATCCGCGCAGGACGGCGACTGACCGTCGGGCACCCACAGCCAGTAGACGACGTCACCCAACGCTGCGGATACTTGTCCGGCCGCGATCAGCGACCAAGCCACCCGGCCGGCGGCAACGCGATAGGCGCGAGCGCCAATCACCGCAGCCGCCAGCAGGTTCAGCGCCGGATACCAGGATTCGGCGAAGACGTTGCGACCGGCATGCACGGTGAGCGCGGTGTAAACGGCGACGCCGATTGTCAGCAGCGCCAGGGCAATCCGGACGCCCAAGGGCGGCCACCGAACTCCGCGCCGCGGCGGGCGTTCCCACCGGGCCGGCGTGGCCGCCGGGAAGCCGGCCAACCGCCGCAGCAGCGGTGCCGCCTGGTCCCGCGCGGGTTCTGAAGGGTCGCACGTGTCTGCGGCGGTCCCGCGGGCAGAGGTGTTTCCCGGGGTGGCTTGCGGGGTGGCCTGGATGGTCGATATCGGTGCGTCGGCGTGATGTGCGAGCGCATCGGGGAAGGGCACATCCGGTACGAAACTGCGGATCCGTTCGCCGCCTTCGCGTTTGGCGGCATACATGGCCAGGTCGGCATGCCGGAGAAGCTCGTCGACGGTACAGCTCGATCCCGCGGTGGCTACGGTGTACCCGATGCTGGGACGTACCGTGACCGGAACGCCGTCGATGACGATCGCCGCGTCGAATGCGCCGAGTACCCGTTGCGCCGCCGTTTGTGTTTCCTCGACGGAGCCTTCGATGAGCACCGCGAACTCGTCCCCGCCCAGCCTGGTGATGGTCGCCGTTTCGTCCAGGGAGGCGGTCAGCAGGCTGGCGACCCGAATGAGAAGCTCGTCGCCGGCCGGATGGCCCAGGGCGTCGTTGACCTGCTTGAAGTTGTCCAGGTCGAGGCATAACACCGCGATCGGTGTGGGGCGCTGATCCCGAGCGGCGATGGCTCGTTCCAATCGGTTGAGGAACCGGGTCCGATTGGCCAGGCCGGTCAGGCTGTCGCGAGACGCCTCCTGCGCCACCTCAGCCAGCAAAGCCTGGTTCTCGACCAGGACGACGAGCTGGCGGGCCAGCGCCGCAGCCACCAGAATGCTGAGCGCGGCGAACAGGAACGGCCACTGCCGCACCTGGTCCATGAGGTGGCCCAGGCCGATCGCCGCGGCCAGCACCAGCGGCAGGTACGGCAACCACAGCCGGACCCGGGACGTGACCTCCTCACTGGCCTCACTGGCCTCATTGACCTCACCGGTCTCGTCCGAAACGGCAGTTGGGGACTCCCTGAGACTGGCGAGCGCAGCCAGAGCCACCAATCCCAGGCCGGCCACTCGGGGCAGGTCGACCAGCTCGCCGGTGTGATAGCTGCCGATCCCGGTCTGGAACACGATCACGATGTCGGCGCCCCCGATTACGGTGATCCCGGCGGCTAGCAGGCTCAGGCTGGGCCGCCCGCCGGAGAGGGTTCGCGACAACACCAGAATGGCAACCGTCATGACGACGACGTCAGCGAGGACATGGGTGAATATCACGGGCCGCGAGCTGCTGGCGTCCCGTACCACTTTGTTGAGGATGAATACCCACGTGGCCACGAACAACGACGTCGCGACGATGACACCGTCGAGGATCAGCCGCCAAGGCACCCGCCGAACGGAAGCGGACAGCAGCACCAAAGACACCGTGACACCGACGGGATACCACAGCAGCGCCGTCTCGGCGGCCGTCGGGTGTGCGACGTGATCGAGTTGCTGACACACCTCGGACAGGTCGCAGCTGACCTCCCCGACCGCCCACCCCGCCAGCGCCGTTGTCAGCGCCAGCCATCCCAATCTGCGCCGTCCGACCGCGCAACGGGCCGCGTTGCCGGCACATCCCGCGGTGAAAAGCAACGACAACACCGGCACCAGCTGGTTGACCGGCCGAGCCGGGTAGGCGCCCGGCCAGCCCCCGATCGATATCGCCGCGGTCAGCGCCACGGCGATGACGTATCCGCCACCAACGAGCCAGCCAGCGCGCGCCGGCAGCCCGAAGCGCCGCCACGAATTGGGTGTGCCGCGTTTCATAGCCGCTCCAGTCGCTTCGCACCCCATTGCCGGTGACAACTGGCAGCTTCACCGCGCGCTTCAGCGCAGAATAATCCGTTACGACCGGTCCAGCTTGACTACGCCCCCGCGTTTTGCGGGACCGGGGTCAACGCGAAGATCGGGATGGGCCGTGGCGTGCGGCGCTGGTAAACGGTGTACCGATTCGCGGTGTTCTTGTTGACCAGCTGCCACATCCGGAAGTAGTCCGCGTCGTCCGGGGTGACCCGTCGTGCGGTCACCGCCAATCGCCGTGGGCCGAGGTTGATTTCGCATTGCGGATGCTTGCGCAGGTTGTGGTACCAGCCGGGGTGGCGATCGGCTCCGCCGTTGGAGGCGACGATCAGATACGAGTCGCCGTCGCGCGCGTAGGCGAGCGACGTGGTGCGCGGCTGGCCGGTCTTGGCGCCAACGGTGTGCAGCAGCAGGCAAGGTGGAACACCCGGGATGCGGTGCCCAATCCGACCATTGGTCTTCTGGTAGACCGTGTCATGCAGTCGCAACAGCGGCGCGCCGACTAATCGCTCGAACGGCGTGAGATTGCTCATCTCATGGCCCAGCCTTACTGGCTCGCGTCGATCCGGGCCAACGCCTCCCGCAGCATTCGCCCGGTGGCCTCACGGTCCGGGTCGCGGCGCAGCACCATCGCCTTGGCAAGCGCCAGCTTGTCGCCGTTACGTCGCGGTAGCACGTGCAGGTGAATGTGGAACACCGTCTGGAAGGCGGCGCTGCCGTCGTTGATCGCGATGTTGGTCGCGTCGGCCAATTCCGTCGCGCGGGCGGCCTTGGCGATCCGCTGGCCGATCGTGACCATGTCGGCCAGCGTGTCCGGCGGGGTGTCGGTGATGTCCACGGTGTGTCGTTTGGGCAGTACCAGGGTGTGGCCGCGGCTGAACGGGCGGATGTCGAGGATGGCCAGATAGCCGTCGTCTTCGTAGATCGGAATGGCTGGGGCTTCACCGGCGACTATCGCACAGAACACGCAGGGCATAGGGCCCACGGTACTGCGCCCGGCGCCGCCCCTTCCGCACGGACCCGCGGCCGTCGACGCTTAGGGGAGCACCTGGAACCGCCCGATCGAGCGGGATACGCTGCGGCGGTGGACCCTAACGATCTCGTCTTCGTCGGTGCGACGGAGCAGGCGCAAATGCTGGCAGACGGTGAGATCACCGCACCGGTGCTTCTCGAGGTCTATCTGGAACGAATCGAGCGGCTGGACAGCCAGTTGCGCGCCTACCGCGTGGTGCGCTACGACGGCGCGCGCGACGAGGCCGAGGTGGCCCAGCAGCGGCTCGACGCCGGCGAGCGGCTGCCGCTGCTTGGCGTACCGATCGCGGTCAAAGACGATGTGGACCTCGCCGGAGAGGTGACGACGTACGGCGGCGGCGGGCACGGTCCGGCGGTGACCGGCGATGCCGAGCTGGTGCGCCGGCTGCGCGCCGCGGGTGCCGTCGTCATCGGCAAGACCAATGTGCCCGAGCTGATGATGATGCCCTACACCGAGTCGCTGACCTTCGGGGCGACCCGCAACCCGTGGAATCCTTCCCGGACTCCCGGTGGCAGCAGTGGCGGCAGTGCCGCTGCGGTGGCTGCCGGGTTGGCGCCGGTGGCGTTCGGATCCGACGGCGGCGGGTCGATCCGGATCCCGTCGACCTGGTGTGGAGTGTTCGGGCTGAAGCCGCAACGTGACCGGATCTCGTTGGAGCCGCACGACGACGCGTGGTACGGGCTCAGCGTCAACGGCCCGATCACGCGTACGGTGCGAGACGCCGCGCTGCTGCTCGACGTGACGACCTCGGTGCCCGGTCCCGAAGGCGAATTCGTCGACGCTGCCGCACGCGAGCCCGGACGCCTGCGAATTGCCTTGAGCACCAAGGTTCCCACGCCGCTTCCGGTCCGCGTTGGCAAGGCGCAACTGGCAGCGGTCGACCAGGCGGGTGCATTGCTGCGCGATCTCGGCCACGACGTGATCATTCGCGACCCCGAGTATCCGGCCGCGCTGTACGCCAACTTCTTCCCCCGCTATCTGCGCGGTATCAGCGACGACGCCGACGCGCAGGCTCACCCGGAACGTCTGGAAGCGCGCACCCGCAACATCGCCCGGATGGGGTCATTCTTCTCGGACCGCCGGATGGCGGCGCTGCGCGCCGCGGAAGCCGCGCTCAGCAGCCGGATCCAGTCGATCTTCGACGACGTGGACGTCGTCGTCACCCCGGGTACGGCGGCCGGCCCGCCGAGGATCGGCGCCTATCAGCGCCGGGGAGCGGTGTCGACGCTGCTGCTGGTGGCCCAACGGGTGCCCTACCAACAGGTCTGGAATGTGACCGGCCAGCCCGCCGCCGTGGTGCCCTGGGACTTCGACGACGACGGCATGCCGATGTCGGTGCAACTCGTCGGCCGGCCCTATGACGAGGCGACCCTGCTGTCGCTGTCGGCGCAGATCGAAGCCGCCCGGCCGTGGGCGCACCGGCGACCGCCGGTGTCGTGACAGCAAAGCGCCTGGCCCGTCGGCTACCGAGGCCGGCGCGCATCAGCGGCGCCTAGCTAGACCGGATTCATTGAGTCGATCAACCACTCGCCGCTCACTTTCGTCAGCCCAGCGCGAACCGAGCTCGCGGTGACTACCGGTGCGGGTTTGTCCCTGCTGGTTGTACTTTGGTCGACGAACAGCAGAACCGAGGCCTTCCCGGTGGTCAATGACTCGACACCGGCATGGGTAACGGTAGCGGTTGCGGTGATGCCGTTGCTTCGCGCCGCCGGAATGACCTGTTGCCTGGCGAATTGCCGGTAATAGTCGAGAAATGCTCCAGTCAGCACTTCCTCAGCCGCCCTGGTGTCTTGCTCCACCGTGTCCGCCGTGTACGTGAGCACTTTGGCCACATCGGCTTTGGCGACTTCCAACACGGCGTGGCGGTTGGCGGCGCGGTTGGCCGGCAATTGTCGGTTCTTGACCAGCATCAGCCCGCCGCCCAGCGCCCCGGCCGCAAGCGTCGCGACAGTGAGCGCGGCGACGACAGCCCACCACGCGACTCGCCGGGTCATCGGACAAATTCCACGTTCGACACCAGGTAGGTGTCACCGATTTTTTCCACCTGCATGAGTAAGCGCCATGATCGTGGGTCTTGGGTTGCACCGGCGTTGTTGGTGACTTTCGATGTCATGGCCACCACCACGCGGGCTGTCGTGCCGCTGATCGCCTCCAGGCCTGCGCCGGTGGCGATTCCATGGGTTACCACGTTCGAATTCACAATTGTCTGCTTGAACTCGGATCTTCTGCTGGCAAAGTCGTCGTGATAGGTGCCGGTCGAACCGTCGAGTATCCGCTGGACGTCGCGATCGGCGGTCTGGGGATCGAGACTCGTCAAGAACACGCCGAACTGCTTCGCGTATTCGACGTACGGCTGCCACTGCGGCGCGGCGGTGGCCGGCCGCGGGCCGGGCCGCAGCACCTGCACCGCGGCAAAACTGATGGCGCACAGCAGCATTGCTGCCAGCACCAGCGGAACCACAATCGATACGGCTGTTCGTCGCCGCGCCGCAGGCTGCGCCGCGGGCATGGCGGGATGCCAGTACATCGGCTGCATCGGGGCGGCGCGCGTATCGACAGCGTTCAGGGGAGCAGGAGCGATTCCCGCTGCCATTGTCCGATCGTCCGGCCGCTGCGCCGCCATGCCTACATCGGGTGTGACGCCTTGAGTTAACGCCCGGGCGAAGTCTCGGCAGCTGGGGTAGCGGTCATTCGGCCGTTTTGCCATTGCAGTCGCGAAAACCAGGTCCAGCGAGGCAAGTTCGGGTCGCTGGTCGCTCAGCTTTGGCGGTGGTGCATTGAGGTGCTGGCTGATCACTGCGACCGGGTTGGAATGCTGATACGGAGGTGCACCCGTGAGAAGGTGAAAGGCGGTGGTGGCCAACGCATACTGGTCGGCGCGGCCGTCGATGTCGGCGCCCACCAGCTGTTCGGGCGCGCAATATGCGGCCGTGCCGATCGTCAGATTCGTTGCGGTGATCCCGCTGATGTCGCCGGCTTGGCGGGCTATCCCGAAGTCCGCCAAGAATATTCGCCGGTGACCGTCGCCGTCTGGCTCGGTGAGCAAGATATTGGCGGGTTTGACGTCACGGTGCAGCAGACCTCCCTGATGGGCGTAATCGAGTGCGCTGGCCACGGCTGTCACGATGGTGGCAATCTCGGCTGCGGGCATGCCCTCGGGGTAGCGGTTGGCCGTGAGCTGTGCTGCGTCGGTTCCCTCGATGTAGTCCATCGAGATCCACAGCTGACCGTTGAACTCGCCGCGGTCGTGGACACTGACGATGTGCGGGTGAAACAGGGTGGCGGCCATGTCGGCCTCGCGTTGGAATCGCTCACGGAACACACTGTCCGCCGATACGTCCCGAGGCAGGACTTTCAATGCGTCACCGCGTGGCAACCGGGGATGCTGCGCAAGGTACACCTCGCCCATACCCCCCGAGCCGAGTAGCCGCACAATGGTGTACCCAGCAAACGTTGTGCCGACAGGTAACGGCATGGCCGGATATTACCCCGTGAGTAAGTGCGGACGACTTGCCAGCCCGCCGGTTCGCTGCGCCTTGTCGGTCGACCGGCCGCGCCTCGCGGCGGCGTTATACGTTGAACGGTAATGGACATTGGAGGCCACCGTGGAAGACCTGCCCGAGCCGGTCGACCGCGATATCGCCGATCTGCTCGACGGGCTCGACGGCACGGCACGCGCCGAGCGCGCCGAGCTGATCGAGTGGCTGCTCGAACAGGGCATCACCGCTGACGAGATCCGGTTGGCCAACCCGCCGCTGCTGCTGGCCACCCGGCGGCTGATCGGCGACGATGGCACGTACGTATCCGCCCGCGAGATCAGCGAGACCTACGGCATTGACCTCACTCTGCTGCAGCGGGTGCAGCGCGCCATCGGTTTAGCCAGAGTCGACGACCCGGACGCGGCCGTACATATGCGCGCCGACGGTGAAGCCGCCGCGACTGCGCAGCGGTTCGTGGAGCTGGGGCTGGATACCGATCAAATCGTCATGGTGGTGCGTGTTCTCGCCGAGGGCCTGTCACACGCCGCGGAGGTCATGCGCTATACCGCGCTGTCGGCGATCATGCGTCCGGGGGTCACCGAGGTGCAGATCGCCCAGGCGTCGCAGGCGCTGGTGAGCCGGATCGTGCCGCTGCTCGGCCCGATGATCCAGGAGATGCTGTTCATGCAGTTGCGGCACATGATGGAAACCGAGGCCGTCAGTGCCGGTGAGCGAGCTGCCGGCAAGCCGTTGCCGGGCGCGCGCCAGGTCACCGTCGCTTTCGCCGATCTCGTCGGCTTCACCAAGCTCGGTGAGGTGGTGTCGGCCGAAGAGTTGGGGCATCTTGCCGGCCGGCTGTCAGAGCTGGCGCGTGACCTGACCGCTCCGCCGGTGCGGTTCATCAAGACGATCGGTGACGCGGTGATGTTCGTCTGCCCGGATCCGGTGCCCCTGTTGGACACGGTCCTGAAGTTGGTCGAGGTCGTCGACACCGATGCGGCGTTTCCCCGGTTGCGCGCAGGAGTTGCGTGCGGCATGGCGGTGAGCCGGGCCGGTGACTGGTTCGGCAGTCCGGTGAACGCGGCCAGCCGGGTCACCGGGGTGGCGCGGCCGGGCACGGTGCTGGTCGCCGATTCCGTCTGGGAGTCCGTGGGTGACGGCGCCGGGTTCGAGTGGTCATTCGCCGGCACCCGTCGCCTCAAGGGCATCAAGAATGAAGCCAAGTTGTTCCGGGTGCGGCGCGGCGACGGCGGCGACCGGCGGCCCTGATTGGGCAGGCCGATCCGCAGGACTGTCCATCGCGCATATGGGCAGGCCCGGAGCGACTCTCGGGGGCGTCTGGCTCCGTCTTACGCGGATCCTGCGCTGCCGGATCTCACCCCGTTTTCCGGCACTTGAGTTCGGTCGCTTCCGGGCCTGCTTCGCTACCAAAAATACAACTGCGCATTACCCGATAGCAATGGCCTTCCGGGCTGCCGATGGTTTGGGCAAGGTCGCGCGCGGCTTGGACGTTCACTGCCAGTGAACGGTGTTCCCTAACCGGTATTACGGTGTAATCATGTAATTATGAAAGCACACCATATGCACGGACACCGGTACGGGCGCCCCGGGGGCTGGCAGCAAGCCCAGCAACCCGACACCAGTGATGCGGCCGAATGGTTCGCCGGACGTCTCCCCGAAGATTGGTTCGACGGCGATCCCACGGTCATCGTCGACCGCGAGGAGATCACGGTGATCGGCAAGCTGGCCGCACCAGAGGATTCCGGGCAGGAGCAGAGTCCGGCGCGCGGGAAAGGACGAGCCTCGCGGTTCCGGGAGGAAACTCGCTCCGAGCGGATGCGGATCGCCGACGAGGCTCAGGATCGCTACGGACGCAAGGTGTCCTGGGGCGTGGACGTCGTCTCCGGCACCGGCACCGAGCGGATCCTGTTCACCCACATCGCGGTTCCGGTGATGACCCGCCTGAGGCAACCGGAGCGTCAGGTGCTGGACACGCTGGTCGACGCCGGTGTCGCGCGGTCACGAGCCGACGCCCTCGCGTGGTCGGTCAGGCTGGTCGGTGAGCACACCGAGGAATGGCTGGCCAAGTTACGCACCGCTATGGCGGCGGTGGACGACCTCCGCGCCCAGGGACCCGATCTGGGGAATTAGCCCCCTACTTGGGTTCCTTGTTGACCTTGGCGATGATCTGGTCGGCGATCTGGCCACCCTGGTCGGTGATCTGGTAACCGCAGGCGTTGACGTCGACGATCACGTTGTTCGCCACGCTCATCGCGCGCTGGCACTCCCAGCCGTCAGCGCCCTCCTGGGTGTCGATGACCGTGATCTTCGGCGGGCTGCCGACCACGTCGGCGAACGTCCACCGGTAGGTCTTGCCCTTATTGGTGACGGTCACGGTCTTGCCCGCGCAGTTTTTCCATTTGCCGGCCGCAGACTGCAGGAACGAGCGAGCTTTGTCGGCGGACGGGAAGGCCACCACGGCCTGGTTGACCCAGTGGTCGTAGTTGTCGCCGGGTTCCGACGACACCAGACCGCTGATTCCGGTGTAGCCCGTGCCGGAGTAGACCGGATCTTGGCTGGTATACAAGGCGCCCTGGCAGTCGGGCAGCGACAGCGTCACCGGGGACGGGTCCATCGACGTGATGGGTTTGCCCGGTTGGATGTTCGATGCGCCCATCACGGAGTTGATTTCTGAAGGGCTCAGCAACAGCGCGCTGAGCCGGTCCTCCGAGATCGGTTTCGGCGGCGGCGCCGGCTTGGGTCGGGTGACCAGCCAGATGCCCACTCCTCCGACGACCAGGACGAGCACGATAGCGACGGCTGCCACGATCGGCCACGGGTTGCGGTTCCGTGATGCCGACGGCTGCCGCCCCTGATTCCAGGCCGGTGGGCCGGGGGGTTGCTGCGGCGGCGGTGCGCCCGGTGGCGTACCGCCCCAGCCGCCGCCTTGGTAGAACGCCGGGGTGGGGGTCGGCTGGCTGGCCGGCATCGGGCCGCTCGTCGGCGCCCACGAGGGTTGGCCCGCTGGCGGCGGGGCTGGAGCCCGCCCGGGCGGTGCCGAGGCCGCGGCGGGTCCGGAGACTCCCGGCTGACCGGGGCCCGCCGAAGGTCCTGACGAGGGCGCCGAACCGGCCCCGGCTGGGTAATACGGCGGCTGCCGCTGCGGGGCGGGTCGCGGTGCCGGCGTTGCGGGGGCCGGAGATACCGAAGGTGCCATCCCGGTGGCCGGCATGGTCGGCGGCGCGACGGCTGTGGGCGGGCCGGGCAGGGTGGCTTCCTGACTGCGGCGCAGGATGTCGGCAGCGTGGTCTTGATCGGGGTCGCTGAGCGCTTCATGGGCGGCCAGCGCCAAATCTCCGGCACTGGCGTAGCGGTCCTCGGGCTTTTTGGCCATGCCGCGCGCGATCACCGCGTCGAAGGCCTTGGGGATGCCCGCTCGCAGGGTGCTGGGCTGCGGGATGGGATCGATCAAATGAGCGGTGACCAGCATGCTGGCGCTGTCGGCGCGGTAGGGCGGACTCCCGGTCAGGCATTCGTGCAGCACGCACGCCAACGCATAGATGTCGGCGCGGTAGGTGACTTCGTCGTTGGAGAAACGCTCGGGCGCCATGTATTTCCAGGTGCCCACCGCGGTGCCCAATTGGGTGAGCTTTTCGTCGGTGGTGGCGCTGGCGATGCCGAAGTCGACCAGGTAGGCGAAGTCGTCGCGGGTGACCAGGATGTTCTGCGGTTTGACGTCGCGGTGCATCACGCCGGCGGCGTGGGCGGCGTCGAGGGCGGAGGCGATCTGGGTGATGATGGCCACCGCTCGCGGCGGGGTCAGCGGGCCGAAGCGCTTGAGGATGTGGTCCAGGTCGGTGCCCTCGATGAGGCGCATCTCCAGGTACATCTGCCCGTCGATTTCGCCGTAGTCATGGATGGGCACCACGTGGGGTTCCTGCAGCCGGCCGGTGATGCGCGCTTCACGCTTCATCCGCTCCCGAAACACCGGGTCCTTACTGAAGGTTTCCGACATCAGCTTGACCGCGACCGTCCACTCTTTGACCGTGTGTTCGGCCTCGTAGACTTCGCCCATCCCGCCGCGGCCCAGCAGCCGCTTCAGGCGATAGGGCCCGAATGTCGACCCGACTCGCGAGCCCTGCGCGTCACTCATCGCTGATCCTCCCGGTCACGCCGCGATGCCGCAGACACTATCAACAACAGTCCGCCAGGCGCGTCAGCCGCGAGGTCCGGAAATGACCCGGAAATGGCCCGGAAATGGCCCTCAAATGGCCCGGCGCCGACGGCGGACCGGCACCCGCACCGTGTTCCGAAAACCCCGTCGCGGATCGCCTGGAACCCGCCCCCAGCACCCGCCCGGCGCGCGTCCTTCCCCGGGGCCGGACGGCGCCAAGAAGTCCGCAAGAATGCGGCAAGCGCATAGGCAGAAGCTCTCCTCAGCTGTCGAGAAAGGAAGAGACCGATGCCTACCACGGCCGGGACCGGCTCGAAGATCCACGTCGCCGTCATATTCGTGATGACCGCCTTGGTCGGGTTTGCGGCAACGTTTCCGGTGCAATGGCGTACCAGCGCCGGACGCGCCTGGTCCTACGGGGTGTACTACATCGGATACCGGCTGTTGTCGGTACAGCTCTCCTGCGGTTCGCTGGCCGTCAGCGGGGTCCCGTTCGTCATGAAGCACGCCTGAGCGCCCGGTTCACTTGCGGGCCTTGCGTTGCGGGTCAAGACGCCTGAGTTGCACAGCGATGAGCATCACCAGCACGATCGCCTGCACCAGACAAGCTCCGGCGGCTAGCAGCCAGCTACTGACCTTGTAGTCCCACAGCGGATCCTGGTCCCCGCCCGCGGTGCGCCGCAGGTCGTTGAGATCGACGGTGGCGGCGGCCATGGCGTAGGCCCACCGGGACGGGGACAGCCAGGCCAGTTGCTCGAGCGGAGGCCGGCCGTTGACCGCGAACATTCCGCCGCACAGCACCAGTTGGGCCATGACCACCAGTACCAGCAGCGGCATGCCCCGATCGGCGTTGCCGATCAGCGCCGAGATCAGCAGGCCGATGATCATCGAAACCACAGTGACGGCAACGACAGCCACCGCTATCTCGAGTGTCGGCCAAGGCAGCACGACCGATTGGTCCGGTGCGGGCAGGAACGCCGTCCCCAGGAATCCGAGGATGAGTCCTTGGATGGTGGTTAGTGCGGTCAGGACGACGAGTTTGGAGGCCAGGTAGGCGTTGGCGGATAGGCCGATGCCGTGTTCGCGGCGGTAGATGGCTTGTTCTTTGACGATTTCGCGGATGGAGGCTGCGCAGCCCATCAGGGCGCCGCCGATGATCAGCAGTACCAGCAGTTGGGAGGGTTGGGTTGAGCGTTCTTCGATGGCTTTGGCCAGGGAGAGTCCGGCGTTGCCGGGTACGGCGTGGGCGAACAGGCTCAGCAGCAGCGGCAGGGCCAGCAGGAACACCGAGTATTGGCGGTCGGCGGCGATGACGGCCAGGTAGCGCCGGCACAAGATGGCGAATTGGGACAGGGCGCTTTGTTGGGCCAGGGCTTTGGTGGTGGGCGCCGGTGCGGGTGGGCCGGGTTTGGG
>NZ_UPHQ01000134.1 GCF_900566055.1 Mycobacterium innocens | reverse complement strand
CTAAAGTCTCCACCAAGCAAGACTCCCAGGGCCACCCTTTACGGACTTTCGCTGGCCTACTCGAACACCTCAAGACTTTGACCCGCAACAGGATCCGCTACCACAACACCGACATCGAAATCGACAAACTCACCGACCCCACCCCCGAACAACGCCGCGCTTTCGACCTCATCGAAGCCACCATCCCCCTCACCATCGCCGCATAGTCAGGTAGACAAACACCACACCACCAAACCCGCCAAAACCCCAGGTCAAACCAGGAAAACCCCTACCTAAACAGCAGTAACTTCGGTCTAGACCGGTGGCGGGCGCTATGCGAGGTGGCACGACGCGTCAGGCGTCGCAGACCACATTCTGGTCAGCGCTCGCCCGGGTGCCGGCCCAGGAATCCACCGTAAACAGGGCGTAGGCTCCCCGATGCCGGGTCACATCGCACGTCAGGAGCGCACTATGAAGTCGGATGCGGGATCTGGGGCAGACGCCCGTGATGGGGATTTCGCCTATCGGCTACGCGAGTTCACCGCATTCGACAACTTCTCCGATGCCGAGCTGGAGCTGCTCGCCCGAGTAGCCCATCACACCTCGACGTCCAAGCCCTGGCCGATGATTCATGAGCAGACTCCGGCGGACGCCTGCTACATCCTGCTCAGCGGGGAGGCGCGGGTATACGTGGGCCGGGATCCCATTGCCGTGTTGGGGCCGGGTGAGGTGATCGGCGAATCTGTGCTCCGCCGTGGGAAACTGCGGTCTGCGACCGTAACGACAACCGGTCCGGCCGAGGTGCTGCGTATCGAGCGTGATGATCTCGCCAGATTGCTGGACGTGATTCCCGCACTGCGTGAAACCATGGACGCAACTGTGGCGCGACATGCGCCGACGGTCGCGGTCCAGCCGGCCAAGCCAAAGCCGACACGCGCCAAGGTAAAGGCCTCGGCCCCGGCGGATCTGGTCGACCGGTTCGAGCAGGCCGCCAGCAGCGCCGGTGTGACCGTCGCGGCCGCGCTGGAGGAGGCACTTGAAGCATCCCCGGTTTCATGCACACCTCGTTACGTGTGACCGGTGTGCTCTCCGGCCTGGAGTCGAGCGTAGTACTCGGCCTCGGCTTCGGCCGGTGGGATGCGGCCCAGGCGGTGCATGAGCCTCCGCTTGTTGTACCAGCTAACCCACGCCGAGGTCATGTTCTCCAGGTCAGCGAGGGTTCGGATCGGGCCGACGCGAAACGGGGAGTCAGGGCGCACGCACTCGGTCTTGTAGAGCCCGATCGTGGTTTCGCACAGCGCGTTGTCCAGGGCGTCACCGACGGTCCCGATCGAGGGGATCAGTCCCTCCAACATTAGCGTCTCGCCGTAATGTAT
>NZ_UPHQ01000182.1 GCF_900566055.1 Mycobacterium innocens | reverse complement strand
ATGTGGCGGCCATGGTGGGTTATCACGGTGGGGTTTCGGCGGCGGCTGCTCAGTTGGCGTCATGGTCGGGTTCGGTGGCGGGGTTGCCCGGGTTGTCGGGTCTGGTCGGTGGCGCGACGGGGGCCGGCGCGGCGGCCGGCGCACCGTCAGCGCTCGCCGCACAGGCGACAGCCGGCCCGGCGGCGGTTTCGCAATGGCTTGACGACTTCGTCTTCAACCTGGGTTTCGGCAACATCGGCTCGTTCAACCTAGGCAGCGGCAACATCGGTGGGATCAACCTCGGCAGCGGCAATATCGGCGACACCAACATCGGCAGCGGGAACTACGGCAGCCAGAACTGGGGCGGTGGCAACACCGGGACCGCCAATAGCGGCAGCGGAAACATCGGGGACTACAACTTCGGCAGCGGAAACTTCGGCAGCGGCAACCTGGGCAGCGGCAACATCGGCAGCCTCAACCTGGGCAGCGGAAACTTCGGCACCATCAACATCGGCGGCGGAAACCTGGCCGACGCGTCCCTGGGCAGCGGAAACACCGGCGACTTCAACCTCGGCAGCGGGAATCTCGGTGGCGGCAACATCGGATTCGGAAACCTCGGTACCGGGAACATCGGGTTCGGCAACAAGGGTAACGACAACATCGGTTTCGGGCTTACCGGCAACGGTCAAATTGGCTTCGGCGCCTTGAACTCAGGCAGCGACAATATCGGTTTGTTCAACTCGGGCAACAACAACATCGGCTTCTTCAACTCCGGTAACAATAACATCGGCTGGATAAACTCGGGCAACGGGAATACCGGTTTCGGTAACGCTGGCGACTTCAATACCGGTTTCTGGAACGCGGGTAGCTCAAATACCGGCTTCGGTAGTGCCGGTAGCGCTAACTTCGGTATTTTTGACGCGGGAAACGGAAACTTCGGCAGCTTCAACGTGGGCACCCATAACACCGGCTTCGGAAATTCTGGTGCGGGAAATACCGGTTTTATGAATGCGGGCGACTCGAACACCGGTGCCTGGAATGCGGGTAATGTCAACACCGGCTTTTTCAACGGCGGCAACACCAACACCGGCGGATTCAATGGCGGCAACCTCAACACCGGCTTCGCCAGCGCGGTGGACCAGCCGGTCTTGAATTCCGGATTCGATAACCAAGGCGCCGGAAACTCGGGCTTTGGGAACAGTGATCCCAACGGTACTGTCAACTCTGGCTTCTTCAACACGGGTATCGGCAATTCGGGAATCTCGAATGCGGGGCCCGCGCTGATCCCCGGCTTCAATTCCGGTTTCAGCAATATTGGCACCAACAATGCCGGATTTGTCAACTCGGGTAACACCCTTGCAGGCATCTCGAATTCCGGTGACGACAGCTCGGGCATCGTTAATTCCGGCGATCAGAACTCCGGCGGCTTCAATTCGGGTTCAGGGATTTCCGGGTTTTTCCGGTAGCGGCCGAATCTGGGCTGCCCCCAGCGGATTTGGGCCCGCCGGCATGGGCGCGGGCATCCGATACCCGGGGGAACCGTTTCCTAGTGGTGGTTGGGTGGTCGACACGGGTGGGTGGTGG
>NZ_UPHQ01000122.1 GCF_900566055.1 Mycobacterium innocens | reverse complement strand
CACCTTGCCGCCTTGGCGGAACGTACGGCGCAGATACACCGATTCGTAGCAACGCTTCTCACCGGAGCCGGTCACGTGAGCCCTGCGCACTTTGGCTACGTGCACCTTCTCGTTACGGCGTGACATAATAGGTAATCCTAGCCATCCCGACGAAGAAATCCCGTGAACGACACACTCTATTTTGTCTATATTTCTTGCGGGTCAACAGACTGAACCGCAGCTCACACCCCAGATCCCCGCCAAAACCCGGATTAACTTCGGTTTAAGACCCTGTATCCGGCATTTTGGCGCTTCCCACCAACGAAGCGATTCCGTGGGGTCTACGCCCTGCTCGATTTCGGCTGAGTTGAGAAGTGCAGTTGCCTAGCGTCGGTCCCGGTCAGCCGTCGGGCACCCAGACCCAGCACGACCAGCGCCGCCACCGCTACCAGAAGCAGCGACAATGCCACCGCAGCGTCCGGATCGTTGACCCGCTGCAGGTAGATCTCCAGCGGAAGGGTGCGGGTGACTCCTTGTCGGGAACCGGCAAACGTCAAGGTTGCGCCGAATTCCCCCAGCGACCGGGCGAATGCCAGCACGGCTCCGGACACCATGCCGGGCAGCAACAGTGGCAGGGTGACCCGCCACCAGATCGTGCTCGGCCGGGCTCCGAGTGTGGCCGCGACAACCTCGTAGTCGGCTCCCGCTGTGCGGGCCGCTCCCTCCAGGGATATCACCAGGAACGGCAGCGAGACGAAGGTCTGCGCCAGCACCACAGCCGTCGTGCTGAACGCGATCTTGATGCCGGCCGCCTCCAGGTAGTGCCCGATCAAGCCGAGCCGACCGAATGCGTAAAGCAGCGCGATGCCCCCCACCACCGGCGGCAGCACGAGGGGCAGCAGGATCAGCGGCCGCAGCAACCGCACCAGCCGCGCCCGGCTGCGGGCCAGCACCAGCGCCATCGGCACCCCCAGCAGAACGCACAGCATCGTGCTGGCCGCGGCGGTCTTCAGGCTCAGAACCAGTGCCGTCTTTGAGGAGGTGCTGGCGATCAGCGACCAGAAGTTGGGCCAATCGACCTTGAGGGCAATCGCAATCAGTGGCAATACCACGAAGACCATCCCCACGGCGGCAGGGACGTAAACCCAGCGGGGCGGATCGGCAGGCCGGCGCACAGCAGCTCGTCAGGGCTTGGCAAACCCCGACCGATCCAGGACCTGCCGCCCTGTCTCGGCCGTCACCAGGGCCACGAACTTCCGCGCCAGCTCAGGCTCGGGCGCCTTTCTCAACACCGCGATGGGATACACATTCACCGCGCCACTGGCCTCGGGAAACTTGACCGTCGCCACTTTGTCGCCGGCGTTCATTGCGTCGGTGACATAGACCAGCCCGGCAGCGGCCTGTCCGGTCGCGACCTTGTTGAGAACGTCGGTCACGCTGAGTTCTTCGCTGATCGGCCGCAGCTGGATCCCGGTGGCGTCCTCGATGCGCCGGGTAGCCGATCCACAAGGCACCGGCTGCTGGCAGATCACCACGCCGAGTCCCGGCTCGGCCAGATCGGCGAATGATCCGATCCGCTTCGGATTTCCCGGCGCGGTGACGATGACCAGCGTGTTGGAGGCAAAGTTGGCCGGATCTGGGGCCACCAAGCCGGCCCTGGCGACCGTGTCCATCTGGGCGGTGTCTGCCGAGGCGAAGACGTCGGCCGTTGCGCCCTGGGTCAGTTGTGTCGCCAGCTCGGAGGAACCGGCGAAGTCGAAGTCGATTCCAACGCCGGGGTTGTCTTTCCGGAACTGCTCACCGATCTGAGTGAACGCGGACTTCAGTGATGCCGCGGCGAAGACCACTATCGATTGCGAGCCCGGGGCCGGTTGTGCGTGCGAACTACACGCCACCACGCTCCCGATCAGCCCCCAGATCAGCAGCCTCGATACCAAACCGCCCCGCGTCCCGATCCGGCGCATTGGTCAAACGTAGCAGCCGGGCCCATCACCCATGGCGGGCCAAAAGCGCTGCCGAACAGGCCGCAACAGTTATGAAAATCGTCTGCGCGTCGCAGCTGCGCGGAGTTTCGCCGAATAGCTACTGTCCAGTAACATGTACCGGGATTGACGCCATAACATGCCGAGATCCCAGGCAAGGCTCCTGTGGCGGGTGAACTTCCAGGGTCTGGGTTCAATGGTGAACACGAGGAGGTCATGGCAGTGGAGGTGCTGGTCACCGGAGGGGATACCGATCTCGGGCGCACGGTTGCCGCGGGCTTTCGCGACGACGGTCACAAGGTGACGCTGGTCGGCGCCCGACGCGACGACCTGGAGGTTGTCGCCAAGGAACTTGAGGTGGACGCCATTGCCTGCGACACCACCAACCCGGCGAGCCTGACCGAGGTCCGCAGTTTGTTCCCCCATCACCTGGACACCATCGTCAACGTGCCGGCGCCGTCCTGGGATGCCGGTGACCCGCGAACCTATTCGCTGTCCGATACCGCCACTGCGTGGCGCAACGCGCTCGATGCGACGGTGCTCTCGGCGGTACTGACGGTGCAATGTGTGGGTGACCATCTGCGCTCCGGTGGTTCCATCATCGGCGTGGTGGCGGAAAACCCGCCCGCAGGCAGCGCCGATGCAGCGGTCAAAGCCGCGCTCTCGAATTGGATCGCCGGGCAGGCCGAGGTTTACGGCACCCGCGGCATCACCGTCAACGCTGTCGCGTGCGGCCGTAGCGTCCAGCCCGGATATGAGGGTCTTTCCCGCACACCGGCTCCGGTTGCGGCCGAGATCGCCCGGTTGGCGCTGTTTCTGACCACCCCCGCGGCACGCCACATCACCGGCCAGACACTGCACGTGAGCCACGGCGCGCTGGCGCACTTCGCCTGAGTCTGTTGGGTTACCCACGCCGATCGCTACGGTAGATGCCGTGGCTGTCAGACTCGGCTTTCAGATCCCCAACTTCTCCTACGGCACCGGCGTCGAAAAGCTGTTTCCGTCAGTCATCGCCCAAGCGCGCGAGGCCGAAGCTGCCGGCTACGACTCGCTGTTCCTGATGGACCACTTCTATCAGCTGCCGATGCTCGGGACGCCCGACCAGCCCATGTTGGAGGCGTACACCGCCCTGGGCGCGCTGGCCACCGCGACCGAGCGGCTGCAACTGGGCACCCTGGTGACCGGTAATACCTACCGCAACCCGGCCTTACTGGCCAAGATCATCACCACACTGGACGTGGTCAGTGGCGGCCGGGCGATTCTCGGCATCGGCGCCGGCTGGTTTGAACTCGAGCACCGCCAGCTCGGATTCGAGTTCGGCACCTTCACCGACCGATTCGAGCGCCTCGAGGAGGCGCTGCAGATTCTCGACCCGATGATCAAAGGCGAGCGCCCGACCGTCTCGGGAAAGTGGTACACCACCGAATCGGCCATGGCCGAACCGCGTTACCGGGACCGCATCCCGGTCCTGGTCGGCGGCGGCGGCGAAAAGAAGACCTTCGCAATCGCCGCCCGTAACGCCGACCATCTGAACATCATCGCGGCGCTCGATGAACTGCCCCGCAAGATAGACGCCGTCGCGGCTCGCTGCGAGGAAGCCGGGCGAGACCCTTCGACGTTGGAGACCAGTGTGATGTTGACCGTGGTGATCGACGAGAAGGCCAAGCCGGACCAGCTGCCGGCGGAGACGAGCCGACGCATGGTGATCGGCAGCCCGGCGCAGATCGCCGACCAGGTCCAAGCCAAGGTGCTCGACGCCGGCGTCGACGGTCTGATCATCAACCTGTCCGCGCACGGATACAACCCCGGCCTGATCACCACAGCCGCCGAAACGCTGCGCCCGCTGCTCGGCCTCTAGCCGGTGTGGTTGATTACACACGCTCGCACCTGGGTATTCAGCGCCCGGCTTGGCTACCGTAGTAGCTAACTGCCGTTCGCCGGTCAAGGAGACCCCTCAGGAGTAGCGGAGCATGAGCCCCCAGCCAGATCCCACAGCTGAAACACGTCGTAGGCATCGAGTCGTCATCATCGGATCTGGATTCGGCGGCCTCAACGCGGCAAAGAAGCTCAAGCGTGCCGACGTCGACATCAAGTTGATCGCCCGTACCACTCACCACCTATTCCAGCCGCTGCTCTACCAGGTTGCGACGGGCATCGTGTCCGAAGGCGACATCGCGCCGCCCACCCGGGTCGTGCTGCGCCGGCAGCGCAACGTGCAGGTGCTGCTGGGTGACGTCACGCATATCGATCTGGCCGGTCAGTTCGTCGTGTCCGACCTGCTCGGCCACACCTACGAAACCCCGTACGACAGCCTGATCGTCGCCGCCGGGGCCGGGCAGTCCTACTTCGGCAACGACCACTTCGCCGAGTTCGCGCCGGGCATGAAATCCATCGATGATGCGCTCGAGGTGCGGGGACGGATCTTGAGCGCGTTCGAACAGGCCGAACGGTCCCGCGATCCGGAACGACGGGCCAAGCTGCTGACGTTCACCGTCATCGGCGCCGGCCCCACCGGTGTCGAAATGGCCGGGCAGATCGCTGAATTGGCCAGCCACACGTTGAAGGGCTCGTTCCGGCACATCGATTCGACCAGGGCACGGGTGATCCTGCTCGACGCCGCCCCGGCCGTGCTGCCGCCCTTCGGCGAAAAGCTCGGTCAGCGCGCGGCCGCCCGGCTGGAAAAGATGGGCGTGGAGATCCAGCTGGGCGCCATGGTCACCGACGTAGACCGCAACGGCATCACCGTCAAAGACTCCGACGGCACCATCCGGCGCATCGAGTCGCAGTGCAAGGTGTGGTCCGCCGGGGTCTCGGCCAGCGCGCTGGGCCACGATCTCGCCGAGCAGTCGTCGGTCGAACTCGACCGCGCCGGCCGGGTCAAGGTGCTGCCGGATCTGACGATCCCGGGACACCCCAACGTGTTCGTCATCGGCGACATGGCAGCGGTCGAGGGTGTTCCCGGGGTGGCGCAGGGCGCCATCCAGGGCGCCAAGTACGCCGCCGGCACGATCAAAGCCGAACTCGCCGGGGCCGACCCGACACAGCGTGAACCCTTCCAGTACTTCGACAAGGGGTCCATGGCCACGGTGTCGCGGTTTTCCGCGGTGGCCAAGGTCGGTCCGGTGGAGTTTAGCGGCCTCATCGCCTGGTTCGCCTGGCTGGTGTTGCACTTGGTCTACCTGGTCGGGTTCAAGACCAAGGTCAGTACGCTGCTGTCCTGGACTGTGACCTTCCTGAGCACTCGCCGGGGCCAGCTGACCATCACCGAACAGCAGGCGTTCGCGCGCACCCGGCTCGAGCAGCTGGCGGTACTGGCGGCCGAGGCGCACCGCCCGGCGGCTCGACGGGCAAGCTGACCGGTAACCGGTCACCCTGCCAGGTGCTCAGTGTCCCGCCGCCGGCCAACGTCAGGATCGTTGACGCACCGGGGATGTCGGCGCTGCATGATGCTGCCGGATAGCGCAGCTCGTTGATGGTCGCCCGGGGCGCCGAGATGACGTCGTCGGCCAGCGATCCGGTGCCCAATTCCACCCGGTGTCGCAGCATCGGACGGCCATCCCGGTCGGCGCGCAGCGAGCCTGTCCAAAACCCTTCGCTTTCACCGTATCTACCGATCTGAACGCGTTCGCGGAAGCGGACCTCGCACCCGTCGTACAGCCGCAGGGCAACGATCGACACGTGCCGGGCCGCCGCGGCGACGACCGTCGGCTCCAGATCCACATCCAGTGCGCCAGTCACCTCGATGTCCCAATGGGCTTGGGAAACCGGTGTTTCCGCACCGGGCAACGCCACAGTGCCGGCTGCGCTGCGCAGCCGCAGCCGGGCGCCCTGCTCGACGACCACCCGGATGTCGACGATGTCGCCACCGAGTGGGTTTGCCGCCGCCGACACCAGATATACGGTGTCGGGCGCGGTGCAACGAGCCGTGATGCCACCGCGGGATTGGATGCGCGGCAACCGGTTCCGGGCTGCGACCAGCAGGACCTCAGAGTGCATCAGCCGCTGCCAGTTGGGCACGAACCCAGGCCAGCACCGCGGTGGCGGCCGGGTCCTCGGTCAACGACTGCAACACCGTCGGCCGGCCGTCGCGCACCGCGTCGGCGTCGCGGGACATGACCTGCAGGTCAGCGCCCACCAGCTGGGCCAGGTCAGTCTTGTTGACTACCAACAGATCCGAGTAGGTGACCCCCGGTCCGCCCTTGCGCGGCACTTTGTCGCCGCCGGCCACGTCGACGACGAAGATCTGCGCATCCACCAGGCCGGAAGAAAAGGTGGCCGTGAGGTTGTCACCCCCTGACTCGACCAGGATCAGGTCGAGCGGGTCGTGAGCAGCGATCAAGTCGTCGATCGCATCGAGGTTCGCGGTGATGTCGTCCCGGATCGCGGTGTGCGGGCACCCGCCGGTCTGCACGGCCGCAATTCGGTCGTCGGGCAGCACCGCATGCTTGCGCAGGAAGTCGGCGTCCTCGGTGGTGTAGATGTCGTTGGTCAGCACGGCCAGGGACAGCTCGTCGCGCAGCTGCCGGCACAGCGCCGCCACGAGCGCGGTCTTGCCGGAGCCCACCGGGCCGCCGATGCCGATGCGCAACGGCTCCCCCGGTTGACGGACCCGTCGTGGACGGTGACTGTGAGCGTGTGAGTGCGAATGTGTTGACACTGCTTACCTTTCAGGAGGCGAACAAAGGTCGCTCGCGTTCGGCATGGCGTTGCGCCAGCGTGTCGAGCAGCGGATCGGACAAGTCGGCCAGTCCGGCGGTGGCCTCGGCGGCGGTGTGTTCGCACAATTGCGACAACCGGAAGATCAGGACTGCGACGTCGGCGGGATCGAGCGCCAGCAGTCGTTGGGCGGCGGTGGCCGAGCCGGTCATGGTGGTGTAGATGATGTGTAGCGCGTTGTGTTCCGGGGTGAGTCCGCTGACGGCCCCGACGCGTCCTGCGGCCACCGCCAGATGCGGCCGCAGGACGAGGTCGTCCCAGCCGGCGTCTGGCCAGACCGTCCGGGCCAGCCGGGCCAGCCCGCGACCCTGGCTGCGTGAAGCCTGCCTGGCCGCGGGAGCCGGTGTACGGGCATCGGTTTCGCGATCGGCGTCCTCCAGGGTCAGTTCGCCCCGGTGCACCGCGGCCGCGATCGACGCCGTGACCAGTCCGTGGCTGCGGATGCGTCGTTTCAGAAAAGCTTCCAGGGTGGCCAGATCGGTCACCAGGCCGCTGGTGACGGCCTCTTCGATGCCGCCGGAGTGCACGTGCGATCCGGTGGGCAGCCGCGAGTCGGCCAGGGCGAGGAGCATCGCAAGCGAGGTCACCGGAGGGTCACTAGAGGTCACTAGAGGCTACTAGAATAGGAAATACCGTTGCGCCATGGGAAGTTCGGTGGCGGGCCGCTCCTGCCAGACTTCACCGTCGATACGCACGGTGAAGGTGTCGGGATCGACCTCGATGGTGGGCAGTGCGTCGTTGAGCGGCAAGTCGGCCTTGCCCACGGCGCGTACATCGGCCACCGGAACCAGCCGCCGGTTGATCGCGAGTCGATCGGCCAATCCCGCATCGATGGATGCCGGCGCCACGAAGTGCACCGAAGTGGCCGCCGCAGTGGCCGGGGCGGCGCCGAACATCGGTCGTGGCAGCACCGGTTGGGGCGTCGGTATGGAGGCGTTGGCGTCGCCCATCGCCGCCCAGGCGATCGCGCCGCCCTTGAGCACCAGGTCCGGGCGCACCCCGAAAAATGGCGGCTCCCATAGCACCAGATCGGCGAGCTTGCCCACCTCGATCGAGCCGATTTCGTGGTCCATGCCGTGTGCGACCGCCGGGCAGATGGTGTATTTGGCGACGTAGCGACGTGCCCGGTTGTTGTCGGCCCGGCCATCACCGGGCAGCGTGCCCCGACGGCGTTTCATCACGTGGGCGGTCTGCCAGGTGCGCAGCACCACCTCGCCGATGCGGCCCATGGCCTGGGAGTCGCTGCCGATCATCGAGATTGCTCCCATGTCGTGCAGCAGATCTTCGGCGGCCATGGTGGACGGGCGGATCCGGCTTTCGGCAAAGGCCAGATCTTCGGGCACCGAGGGATTGAGGTGATGGCAGACCATCAGCATGTCCAGATGCTCGTCGAGCGTGTTCACCGTGTGCGGACGAGTCGGATTGGTGGAACTGGGCAGCACATTCGGCTGTCCGGCCACTCTCATGATGTCGGGTGCGTGGCCGCCGCCGGCGCCTTCGGTGTGGTAGGTGTGGATCGACCGGCCGGCAATGGCGGCAATGGTGTTTTCGACGAATCCCATTTCGTTGAGGGTGTCGGTGTGCAGCGCCACCTGCACCCCGGCGGCATCGGCAACGGTCAGGCAGGTGTCGATGGCCGCGGGGGTGGATCCCCAGTCCTCGTGCAGTTTGAAACCCGATGCGCCCCCGCGCAATTGCTCCCACAACGCCTCGGTGCTGACGGTGTTTCCCTTGCCGAGCAGGGCAAAGTTCACCGGCCACGAATCCAGTGATTCCAGCATCCGGGCCAAATGCCATGCCCCGGGGGTGACGGTAGTGGCCTTGGTGCCTTCGGCCGGCCCGGTTCCGCCGCCGATGATGGTGGTGATGCCGGCGCCCAGCGCGACGGGTATCAGCTGCGGGCAGATCAAGTGCACGTGACAGTCGATGGCGCCGGCGGTAAGAATGCGCCCGTTGCCGCCGATGACCTCGGTGGAGGGTCCGACGACCAGATCCGGATGCACACCCGACATGGTGTCGGGATTGCCGGCCTTGCCGATCGCGACAACGCGGCCGTCACGAATCCCGATGTCGGCCTTGATGATTCCCCAATAGTCGATAATCACCGCACCGGTGATGACGGTGTCGGGCGCGCCCTCGGCCCGGGTCGCGCGGCCCTGGCCCATCGACTCGCGCAACACCTTGCCGCCCCCGAACACTGCTTCGTCGCCGGCCAGTCCCGGCCCACCGCAGCGGTCTTCGCTGATTTCGACCAGTAGATCGGTGTCGGCCAATCTGATCCGGTCACCGGTGGTAGGACCGTACAGCTGCGCGTAGCGCTCCCGGGTCAACCGCATCATGAAGCGTCGAGCCTCCCCGGCGGATCCAGCGTCAGCCCGTGGACCTCTCGCCGCCCGCGCAGCGGAACCAGCCGCACGGTCCGCGATACGCCCGGCTCGAAGCGGACCGCGGTGGCCGCCGGAATGTCCAACCGGTAACCATGGGCCGCGGCGCGATCGAACGACAGCGCCGCATTGGCCTGCGGAAAATGGACGTGACTGCCGACCTGGACCGGGCGGTCACCGGTGTTGATGACCTGCATCTCCAGCCGCTGCGCGCCCGCGTTGATGTCGATGTCGCCGGTGCCGTAAAGGATTTCGCCGGGAATCATGCGATCGGGTGATGTACGGTGACCAACTTGGTGCCATCCGGGAATGTTGCTTCCACTTGCACATCCTTGATCATCTCCGGTACCCCCTCCATCACGTCATCGCGGCTCAGCACATCGCATCCGCTCGCCATCAGCTCGGCAACGGTACGGCCGTCCCGCGCGCCTTCCAGGATGTGGTCGGTGATCACTGCGACGGCTTCGGGGTGATTGAGGCGCAAACCGCGGCCCCGACGGCGGCGGGCCAGCTCGGCAGCGTAGGACAACAGAAGTCGCTCTTGCTCCTGCGGCGTCAGACGCATGGCCTCCGATCCTGCCATGGGCCCAGCCGTGTTGCGCGCGGGAGCCACATTCACAGCTGTCTTTCAGCTTGAAGTCCGTCGCGGCGGCCGGCCGGGTAGGTACGGTGAAGTGCGGCGCGCCGAAAGGGCCGCCCGGACGAGTTCGCCGTACCCCGGAGAGCGACAAGACGGTGAGTGCGGGAAATGTGGCGCGCCGGCACACCAAAACGGTCCTGTGGACTTGCCCTTCGCATGCTGCCGGTCGTCGGCGCATCCTCCCGCCTTGAGTTGCTTCTGGACGAGAGGACACCGTGATGACAAATCCGTTCGCCGGCCAAGCCGACATCCCCAATCGGGAAGGCCTGTGGGCACAGCAGGCCGAAGCCGAGTTACCCACCCGCCGCCACCGCGAAGAGATAGACCGCCGTATCGCCCACGGGCTCGAAGCCGCCCCCACGATCAACGACCGGACGCTGTCGACCTTTGCCCCCCTGAGATCGTCGGGCAGTCACAGAGGGGCCGGCAATGCCTGCTGGGCGAAATCAATAGACGGTGAAACACCGGACCGCGCTCGGTGTGCCGAGCAGTCGCCTCAACCCGTCGACACCGCGGCGACGTCGGGGTCAGGAGTCTGGCGACGGCTCCAGATTCTGCAGCCGTACTTGACCCCGGGCCACCACCCGATCGGCCTCGTCGGTGATGACGACCAACCACAACTGTTGACGCCGACCGCGATGCAATGGTTCGGCGGTGCCGTACACCATGCCCGACTTGATGGCATGCAAAAAATCGGTGTTGTTGTTGACGCCGACCACGCCCCCACCGCCACGGGTACTGAGCCAGGTGAATGCGGCCAGGCTAGCCATGCTCTCGATCATCGAGCAGTACACACCGCCGTGCACGATGCCCATCGGCTGCAACAGCTCGGGTTTGACCTTGAGCTGCGCGCGTGCGCCGTCAGGGCTTAGTTCGGTGAACTGCAGGCCCAGCTGACTGTCGAAAGGCGCGGTGAACGTCGGCGGGCTGACACCTGTGTCCGGGTCCGGGTCCGATGGCACGTTCATGTGTCTACACCATCGGTGTCGGAGGGTTCCCGCAGGTCTGCGGGCGCCAAGGAGCGCCCCAGGGTGAACAGCGGGCGAGCCCCGTGCAGCAGCACGGGGCTCGCCGATCGAGTAGACCGGGGGTCACTGCAGCCCTCAGGACTCCGACACGGTCATGTATTGCTCGACCACACTTAGGATAGGCAAGGCTGCCCTAATTCTGCAACCATCGAATGTACAGAGTTGCCTAAGGGTGTCGAACTCGGAGCCGGCGATTACCGATGACTCGGTGGCTTCGAGACCGGTTGGATACGACAGTCGGTAGTAACCCGGAGTACGCTGGGTGCAACGCTCAGGGAGAGAACGAACTATGGCCAAGCTGACGCGGTTGGGGGATCTGGAACGTGCAGTGATGGACCACCTGTGGTCCACGCCGGAACCCCAGACCGTCCGCCAGGTCCACGCAGCGTTGTCGGCGCGGCGTGACCTTGCCTACACCACCGTCATGACCGTGCTGCAACGGTTGGCGAAAAAGAACCTGGTCTCACAGATCCGCGACGATCGGGCCCACCGCTACGCACCCGTGCACGGCCGCGACGAGTTGGTCGCCGGTCTGATGGTCGATGCATTGGCCCAGGCCGAGGACTCCGGCAGCAGACAGGCCGCCCTGGTGCACTTCGTCGAGCGTGTCGGTGCGGACGAGGCCGACGCACTTCGTCGCGCCCTTGCCGAATTGGAAGCGGCACACCGCATTCCCCCATCTGCTGGCGCTCCGGCGGAGGACTGAGAGAGACTAGCAGCGTGTCCGCGCTGGCCTTCACCATCCTCGCGGTGCTGCTGGCTGGCCCGACACCAGCCTTATTGGCACGAGCGACGTGGCCGCTGCGCGCCCCGCGGGCCGCGATGGTGCTCTGGCAGGCGATAGCTCTGGCCGCGGCGCTTGCGGCGTTCAGCGCGGGCATCGCCATCGCCAGCCGGCTGCTCATGCCCGGCGCTGACGGGCGGCCTACGGCCGGTGTCCTCGACGCCCGAATCCGGCTCGGCTGGCCGTTGTGGGCGGCATATATCACCGTCTTCGCGCTGACTGTGCTGGTCGGGACCCGGCTGATGGTTGCCATAGTTCGGGTGGCCATTGCCACTCGGCGCCGTCGGGCCCATCACCGCATGGTGGTCGATCTGGTTGGAGTAGGGCACGGCGCCGCGCTGGCCGAGCCTTGCGCGCGAACCCGGGATCTGCGCGTGCTCAACGTGGCGCAACCGCTTGCCTATTGCTTGCCCGGCGTCCGTAGCCGGGTGGTGGTCAGCGAGGGAACGCTGACCACGCTGACCCACAAGGAAGTCGCCGCAATCCTCACCCACGAGCGGGCGCATCTGCGGGCCCGCCACGACCTGGTCCTGGAAGCATTCACCGCCGTACACGCGGCGTTTCCGCGGCTCGTCCGCAGCGCCAATGCGCTGCGTGCCGTGCAGCTACTGGTCGAACTGCTCGCCGACGACGCCGCGGTGCGCGCCGCCGGTCGCGCGGCGCTGGCCCGGGCCCTGGTCGCCTGCGCCTCCTCCGCTGCGCCGTCGGGTGCCCTGGCCGCCGGAGGCCCCAGCACGGTGGTACGGGTGCGGCGCCTGGCCGGGCGCGGCAACAGCCGGGCGCTATCCGTGACGGCGTATCTGGCCGCGGCCGCGGTGCTGGTCGTGCCCACCGTCGCGCTGGCCGTCCCGTGGCTCACCGAGCTGCAGCGGCTGTTCGGCATCTGACACAGGCCCAAACACCTTGGAAGACCGCGACGCCACTGTGCCACAGTGTGTCGGACCAGCCTTGCCGGACAGCTTCGGCAAGAGTTCGCCACCTGACAGGTCCGACCGAAAGGCAGCACATGAGTTCCTCGGAATCGAGCACCGCCGCCGCGCAGATCGGCGTCACCGGCCTTGCGGTGATGGGTTCGAACATCGCCCGCAACTTCGCCCGGCACGGCTACACTGTGGCGCTGCACAATCGGTCCATCGCCAAGACCGATGCGCTGCTGAAAGAGCACGGGTCCGAAGGAAAGTTCGTGCGCAGCGAAACGATTCCGGAGTTCCTGGCCGCGCTGCAAACCCCGCGCCGGGTGCTGATCATGGTCAAAGCCGGTGACCCCACCGACGCGGTGATCAACGAGCTCGCCGACGCCATGGAACCCGGCGACATCATCATCGACGGCGGCAATGCGCTCTACACCGACACCATCCGTCGCGAGAAGGCGATGCGGGAGCGCGGACTGCACTTCGTCGGCGCCGGCATCTCCGGGGGCGAAGAGGGCGCGCTGCACGGGCCGTCGATCATGCCCGGCGGGCCCGCCGAGTCGTACGAATCGCTGGGCCCGCTGCTCGAGGAGATCTCAGCGCACGTCGACGGGGTGCCGTGCTGTACCCATGTCGGTCCCGGCGGCTCCGGGCACTTCGTCAAGATGGTGCACAACGGCATCGAGTACTCCGACATGCAGCTGATCGGCGAGGCATACCAGCTGCTCCGAGACGGCTTGGGGCTGAGCGCACCGCAGATCGCCGAGGTCTTCACCGAGTGGAACAAGGGCGACCTGGACAGCTATCTGGTCGAGATCACCGCCGAGGTGTTGCGGCACAACGACGCCAAGACCGGTAAACCGCTCGTCGACGTGATCCTCGACCAGGCCGAGCAGAAAGGCACCGGGCGCTGGACCGTCAAGTCCGCCCTGGATCTGGGGGTGCCCGTGACCGGCATCGCCGAGGCGGTGTTCGCTCGTGCGCTATCGGGATCCGTGGAGCAGCGTACGGCGGCCCGCGGGCTGGCCCCCGGACGGCTCGGCGACAAGCCCGCCGATCCCGACACGTTCACCGAGAACGTCCGCCGGGCCTTGTACGCCTCCAAGATCGTGGCCTACGCGCAGGGCTTCAACCAGATCCAGGCCGGCAGCGCCGAATACGGCTGGAACATCTCCCCCGGCGACCTGGCGACCATCTGGCGGGGCGGCTGCATCATCCGGGCGAAATTCCTCAACCGCATCAAGGAAGCGTTCGACGCCGAACCCAACCTGGCCAGCTTGCTCGTCGCGCCGTATTTCCGCAGCGCGGTTGAATCGGCTATCGACAGTTGGCGGCGCGTGGCGTCCACCGCGGTGCAGCTGGGTATTCCCACGCCCGGGTTCTCGTCGGCCCTGTCGTACTACGACGCGCTGCGCACCGAGCGGCTACCTGCCGCACTCACCCAGGCCCAGCGCGACTTCTTCGGCGCACACACGTACGGGCGGATCGACGGACCGGGCAAGTTCCACACCCTGTGGGGTGCGGACCGCCGCGAAGTGCCCGCTTAGCCGGGCGTTAGGGACTCAACCAGAGGGCGAGCCATGAGGTTTCTGGACGGGCACAGACCCGGATACGACCTGACGTATGACGACGTGTTCATCATGCCGAACCGCTCGGAGGTGGCGTCGCGGTTCGACGTGGATCTATCCACAGCCGACGGTTCGGGAACCACAATTCCCGTGGTTGTCGCCAACATGACGGCGGTCGCCGGGCGTCGGATGGCCGAGACCGTGGCTCGCCGCGGCGGCATCGTGATCCTGCCGCAGGACCTGCCCGTCCCGGCGGTGCAACAGACCGTGCACTTCGTCAAGAGCCGCGACCTGGTGCTCGACACGCCGGTGACGCTGGCGCCCGACGATTCGGTATCCGACGCGATCGCGTTGATCCACAAGCGTGCGCACGGGCTCGCCGTGGTCGTCTTGGGGGGCCGCCCCATCGGTTTGGTCAGCGAATCGTCCTGCCTGGGCGTGGACCGCTTCACCCGGGTGCGCGACATCGCCGCAACGGACTTCGTGACCGCCCCGGCGGGCACCGAGCCGCGCAAGATCTTCGATCTGTTGGAGCACGCCCCCATCGATGTTGCGGTGGTCACCAGCGCCGACGGGACATTGGCGGGCGTGCTGACCCGCACCGGCGCGATCCGCGCCGGCATCTACACCCCCGCCACTGACGGCGAACGCCGACTACGGATCGGCGCGGCCCTCGGCATCACCGGCGACGTGGCCGCCAAGGCCCGTGGTCTCGCCGAAGCGGGTGTCGACGTACTGGTGATCGACACCGCGCACGGGCACCAGCTCAAGGCGCTGGATGCGATCAGGGCGGTAGCGTCGCTGGAGCTGGGTGTGCCGCTGGCGGCCGGCAACGTGGTTTCGGCCGAGGGAACCCGCGAGCTGCTGGGCGCCGGGGCGAGCATCGTCAAGGTCGGCGTCGGCCCCGGCGCCATGTGCACGACTCGGATGATGACCGGCGTCGGCCGCCCGCAGTTCTCCGCTGTGGTCGAATGCGCTGCCGCGGCAAGGCAACTCGGTGGCCATGTGTGGGCCGACGGCGGAATCCGCCATCCGCGCGATGTCGCGCTGGCGCTGGCGGCCGGTGCGTCGAACGTGATGATCGGATCGTGGTTCGCCGGCACCTACGAGTCTCCGGGTGACCTGATGCGAGACCGCGAAAACCAGCCGTACAAGGAGAGCTACGGCATGGCGTCCAAACGGGCGGTGGTAGCCCGGACCACCACCGACAGCGCATTCGACCGAGCCCGAAAGGCGCTGTTCGACGAAGGTATCTCGACCTCGCGGATGGGGCTCGACCCTGATCGCGGCGGTGTCGAGGACCTGATCGACCACATCACCTCCGGCGTGCGCAGCACCTGCACCTATGTCGGTGCCGCCAACCTGGCGGAGTTGCATGAGCGTGCGGTGATCGGTGTTCAGTCGGCGGCGGGCTTCGCCGAAGGCCATCCGCTGCCCACCGGCTGGTGAGTGCGATCACCGGCGGCGGGCACTGATTCGTGCCGAACGGTTTCGCTACGATATGGGATTCAGTCCCGCGACGCCGCGCCGCGGGATCGAGCGAAAGGGATGACGTGCCGCAGGCACCCGTCGGAGCCGTAGGCTTCGGGGGCGGGCCACGCCCGGCGTCGGAGTGGGCTGCGGCGACATCACGACCACCGGGCCGCCCATGATGTTCGCCGGCACCGCCGTCAGCATCGTCGCCATCTTGGCGCTGACCTTCGGCACCGCGGTGTTCGTCGCGGCGGAATTCTCGCTGACCGCGCTGGACCGCAGCACCGTCGATGCGAACGCCCGCGGTGGCGGCACCCGCGACCGGTTCATCCAGCGGGCGCATCGCCGGCTGTCGTTCCAGCTGTCCGGCGCCCAGTTGGGCATCTCCATTACCACGCTGGCGACCGGCTACCTGACCGAACCCCTGGTGGGCGATCTCCCGCATCCGGCGCTGACCCGGATCGGAATCTCCGATCAGATGTCGGACGCGGTCACGGCGTTCCTGGTGCTGGTGGTGGTGACATCGCTGTCGATGGTGTTCGGCGAACTGGTCCCCAAATACCTTGCCTTGGCACGCCCGCTGCGAACCGCACGCGCCGTCGTGCTTCCTCAATGGCTGTTCTCGGCGCTGTTCACGCCGGCGATCCGGCTGACCAACGGAGCGGCGAACTGGATCATGCGCCAACTCGGGATCGAGCCGGCCGAGGAACTGCGCTCGGCGCGCACCCCACAGGAGCTGGTGTCGCTGGTGCGCGCCTCGGCTCGCCGCGGCTCGCTCGACGACGCGACCGCATCGCTGATGCGCAGGTCCCTGCAGTTCGGCGCCCTGACGGCAGAGGAGCTGATGACGCCGCGATCGAAGATCGTGGCGCTGCAGATCGACGACACCATCGCCGACATGGTCGCAGCCGTCGCGGCATCCGGTTTCTCGCGGTTCCCGATTGTCCGCGGTGACCTGGACGAAACGGTCGGCATCGTGCACGTCAAGCAGGCGTTCGAAGTCGCGTCTGCCGATCGCCCGCACACCCGACTGACCACCGTCGCCCAGCCGGTTGCGGTGGTGCCGTCGACCCTGGACGGCGATGCGGTGATGGCCGAGATTCGTGCCAATCCGTTGCAGACCGTGATGGTTGTCGACGAGTACGGCGGCACTGCGGGCATGGTCACCCTGGAGGACCTGATCGAAGAAATCGTCGGCGACGTCCGCGATGAACACGACGACGCGACACCCGATGTGGTCGCGGCCGGTACCGGATGGCGGGTATCGGGTCTGCTTCGCATCGATGAGGTGGCGATCGCCACCGGCTACCGCGCGCCGGAGGGCCCCTACGAGACGATCGGTGGGTTGGTGCTGCGCGAGCTCGGACACATCCCGGTGGCCGGCGAGTCGGTCGACCTTCCCGCGTTGGACGTCGACCGCCTGCCGGATGAGTCGGTGTGCTGGCGGGCCAGGGTGGTGCAGATGGACGGCCGCCGGATCGACCTGCTTGAACTGACCGAACTGCGCGGTCACCCGGAAGGGCACCATGAACACGGCGCAAGGCGTGGTGGGCGATGAACCCCATGCTGGCCGTGGTGTTGGCGATCCTGCTGATCGGCGCCAACGCGTTTTTCGTCGGCGCGGAGTTCGCGCTGATATCGGCCCGTCGAGACCGCTTGGAAGCGTTGGCCGAGCAGGGCCGGACGAGTGCGGTCACCGTCATCCGGGCCGGCGAACGGCTCCCCTCGATGCTGGCCGGTGCCCAGCTGGGCGTCACGGTGTCCTCGCTGCTGCTCGGGCGCATCGGCGAGCCGGCGGTGGCCGAGTTGCTGCAGACGTCGTTCGGGCTGGCCGGGTTGCATCCGCGGTTGCTGCACACGTTGTCCTTCGTGGTGGCGCTGGCCATTGTGGTGACGCTGCACGTGCTGCTCGGTGAGATGGTGCCGAAGAACATCGCGCTAGCCGGCCCGGAACGGACGGCGATGTTGCTGGTCCCGATCTACCTGCCCTACGTGCGCGCCGCGCGTCCGGTCATCGTCGTGTACAACAAGGTCGCCAATGCGATACTGCGTGCGCTCGGGGTGGAGCCCAAAGATGAACTCGACATCACGGTTTCCACGGTGGAGCTCTCGGAGATGATCGCCGAATCGGTCTCCGAAGGTTTGCTGGATCCTGAGGAGCACACCCGGCTGACGCGCGCGCTTCGGATCCGCACCCGGGTGGTCGCCGATGTCGCG
Source organism: Mycobacterium innocens (assembly GCF_900566055.1). GTDB lineage: Bacteria > Actinomycetota > Actinomycetes > Mycobacteriales > Mycobacteriaceae > Mycobacterium > Mycobacterium innocens. The sequence goes on along the minus strand of NZ_UPHQ01000122.1, from coordinate 35,261 downwards.
ATTCCGGTGTCCGACATTCGGTCCGTGCCGGTGGCGGCGGTGGGATCGGGCCCGACGGTCGGCGCGGTCGAACAGGCGCTGGCCCAGACCGGCTTCTCGCGGTTCCCGGTGGTGGATCACGGCACATTCATCGGGTACGTGCACATCAAGGACGTATTGGCGCTGGGCGAAGACGCCCACACCGTGATCAAGGCGGACATGGTGCGCCCGCTGCCGCAGGTTCCCAAGGCACTGCCGCTGGCCGATGCCTTGTCGAGGATGCGTCGCAGCAACAGTCACCTGGCTTTGGTAACTTCCGACGACGGCACCGTGGTCGGGATGGTGGCGCTCGAGGATCTGGTGGACGACTTGGTCGGCACCATGCGCGACCAGCGAAACCGCGACTGACCAGACCGCTGACCGGTACCGCAACATGGGCCCGGGATGATCGGCGGCCGAGGCGCCCGCCGCGCCCAGACAGCGCGAAAATGCCGCGAAAATGCGTTGCCAGAGCCCGGCTGGCCGGGCCGGCTGCCTACCGGCGGCGGGGCTTTGGGCGCGCCGTGACCTGCCCTTGCGGTTGGCCCGATAGGCTCGTCAGGCTACCGATCGGTAGGCTGAGGGCCGTAGCCAGTGAGAAGCCAGTGGGGCCCAAGTACCGGCAAGTACCGCCGAGTACCGGCCAATTTTGGAGGAGAACCATGACAGACCGCGTGCCGGCGGGGAACCTGCGCGTCGCTCGAGTGCTCTACGACTTCGTGAACAACGAGGCCCTGCCCGGCACCGGACTGGACCCGGACAGCTTCTGGGCCGGCGTCGACAAAGTGGTCACCGACCTCACCCCGCAGAACCAGGAATTGCTCAAGGTCAGAGATGAGCTGCAGGCCCAGATCGACAAGTGGCATCGGCATCGGGTGATCGAGCCGCTGGACCCCGAGGCTTACCGGCAGTTCCTCACCGACATCGGATATCTGCTGCCCGAACCCGAGGATTTCACCATCACCACCTCGGGGGTTGACGACGAGATCACCACGACCGCCGGCCCGCAACTGGTGGTGCCCGTACTCAACGCGCGCTTCGCGCTGAATGCGGCCAATGCCCGTTGGGGCTCGCTGTACGACGCGTTGTACGGCACCGACGTCATCCCGGAAGGCGACGGGGCCGAAAAGGGCACCAGCTACAACAAGGTTCGCGGCGACAAGGTGATCGCCTACGCACGCAAGTTCCTCGACGACAGCGTGCCGCTGTCCGCGGGCTCTTACGCCGATGCCACGGGCTTCACGGTGGAAGACGGCCAACTGGTGGTTGCCCTGGGGGACTTGTCGTCAGGACTGGCCGACCCCGGTCAGTTTGCCGGGTACACCGGCGCGGCTGAGGCCCCGACTTCGGTGCTGCTGGCCAACCACGGGTTGCATATCGAGATCTTGATCGACCCGGAGTCGCCGATTGGCGCCACCGACCGCGCGGGGGTCAAGGACGTGGTTCTGGAGTCGGCGGTGACCACGATCATGGACTTCGAGGATTCGGTGGCCGCCGTCGATGCGGACGACAAAGTGCTCGGGTACCGCAACTGGCTCGGCCTGAACAAGGGTGACCTGGCCGAGCAGGTCACCAAGGACGGCAAAACCTTCACCCGGGTACTCAACCAGGACCGCACCTACACCACACCCGACGGCGGCGAGCTCACCCTGCCCGGCCGCAGCCTGCTATTCGTCCGAAATGTCGGTCACCTGATGACCAACGACGCGATCGTTGTCAGTGACGGCAGTGGTGACGAGAAAGAGGTGTTCGAGGGCATCATGGATGCCCTGCTCACCGGCCTGATCGCGATCCATGGGCTGCGGGCTGGCGAGGCCAACGGCCCCTTGACCAATAGCCGAACCGGCTCCATCTACATCGTCAAGCCCAAGATGCACGGGCCGGCCGAGGTGGCCTTCACCTGCGAGCTGTTCAGCCGGGTGGAAGACGTGCTGGGCTTGCCGCAAGGCACCATGAAGGTCGGCATCATGGACGAAGAACGCCGCACCACCGTGAACCTCAAGGCTTGTATCAAAGCCGCAGCCGACCGAGTCGTCTTCATCAACACCGGGTTCCTGGACCGCACCGGCGACGAGATTCACACGTCGATGGAAGCCGGTCCGATGATCCGCAAAGGTGCGATGAAGAACACCACCTGGATCAAGGCCTACGAGGACGCCAACGTCGACATCGGGCTGGCCGCCGGCTTCACCGGCAAGGCTCAGATCGGCAAGGGCATGTGGGCGATGACCGAGCTGATGGCCGACATGGTCGAGCAGAAGATCGCCCAGCCCAAGGCCGGCGCCACCACCGCGTGGGTGCCCTCCCCGACGGCGGCCACCCTGCACGCGATGCACTACCACCAAGTGGATGTGTTCGCCGTGCAGAAAGAACTGCAGGGCAAGACCCGCACCACCATCGATCAGCTGCTGACCATTCCGCTGGCCAAGGAGCTGGCCTGGGCGCCCGAGGAGATCCGCGAGGAACTCGACAACAACTGCCAGTCCATCCTTGGCTACGTGGTGCGCTGGATCGACCAGGGCGTGGGCTGTTCGAAGGTGCCCGACATCCACAACGTGGCGCTCATGGAGGACCGCGCCACCCTGCGGATCTCGAGTCAGCTGCTGGCCAACTGGCTGCGACACGGCGTGATCACCAGCGAAGACGTCCGGGCCAGCCTGGAGCGGATGGCGCCATTGGTGGACAAGCAGAACGCCGGTGACCCCGCGTACCACCCGATGGCGCCGGGTTTCGATGACAGCATCGCGTTCTTGGCCGCTCAGGACCTGATCCTGTCCGGGGCGCAGCAGCCCAACGGTTACACCGAGCCGATCCTGCATCGCCGTCGTCGGGAACTCAAGGCGCAGCGCGGGTGACCATCAGAACCCACTGGAAACAGTCGCTGGCTCATTCCTGGTCGACACTGGACAATCTTCGACGGAGAGGACGCTGACACCAAATGGGTAGGCACAGTTTGCCCGACCCTGAGGATTCCGCTGACGAACCGCCTGACGAATACGCCGCGGAGCAGCAAGACTGGGCCGACCAGTTAGCCGATCAGCCCGGTGGTGGCAGGCATCCAGACGTCGGGTATCCCGGGTCGGCCGAGCCGTCGGCCGTCGAACCTCCGAGCGGCCGAGGCTACGCCGATCGGGCCTATTGGAGCGAAGGCGATCTTTCCGACGGGGCTCGATACACCGACGCGGGTGACGCCGATTATTCGGCCCACGGCGCAGATGAATACCCCGACTTCGGTTCCGGCCCGGCAGGTGAGGAGCCGCCGAGTCCCGAATCGGCGGCGGCTCCCCCACAACCACCATTCCGCACCGCCGGCCATCGAGGGCTGGGCAACTGGCAGGGCGGCCACCGCAGCGCAGACGGATGGCGCGGAGTCAGCATCGGCGTGATCGTGGCCCTCGTCGCGGTCGTGGTGGTGGTAGCCGGGGTGATCGTGTGGCGCTTCTTCGGCGACGCGTTGTACCACCGCTCCCGCACTGCCGCAGCACGCTGTGTGGGCGGCAAGGACACCGTCGCCGTCATCGCCGACCCGACGATCGCCGAGCGGGTCAAGGAGTTCGCCGACGGCTACAACGCGTCGGCCGGCCCGGTCGGGGACAAGTGCGTGACGGTGGCCGTCAAGGCCGCCGATTCCGACGCCGTCATCGCCGGTTTCATCGGCAAATGGCCACCCGAACTGGGTGGCCAGCCCGGACTGTGGATCCCCGGCAGCTCCGTCTCTGCAGCGCGCCTGTCCGCGGCCACCGGTAAGCAGACCATCAGCGACAGCCGTTCACTGGCGACCTCACCAGTGCTGCTCGCTATCCGCCCCGAGCTACAGCAGCCGCTGTCAAACCAGAACTGGGCAGCGCTACCGCAGCTGCAGGCCAACCCGAACTCGATGGCCGCGTTGAACCTGCCGTCCTGGGGTTCGCTGCGTCTGGCAATGCCCGTCGCCGGTAACGGGGATGCCGCATTGTTGGCCGGCGAGGCGATCGCGGTCGCATCGGCGCCGCCGGGAGCACCGCCGACCGCCGGAAGCGGCGCAGTGCGCACGTTGATGGCGGCCCAGCCCAAGCTGGCCGACGCATCCTTGACCGAGGCGATGAACACGCTGGTCAAATCCGGCGACGCCGCGGCGGCGCCGGTGCACGCAGTGGTCACCACCGAGCAGCAGTTGTTCCAGCGTGCTCAGTCACTGTCGGACGCAAAGAAGATTTTGAGCTCCTGGCTGCCCCCCGGGCCGGTTGCGATCGCCGACTACCCGGCGGTACTGCTCAACGGCTCGTGGCTGTCGCAGGAGCAGACCACGGCGGCCAGCGCCTTCGCCCGCTACCTGCACAAGCCCGACCAACTGGCGAAGCTGGCCAAAGCCGGCTTCCGGGTCAACGGCGTCAAGCCGCCGAGCAGCCCGGTCACGAGTTTCGCGGCGCTGGCCGCCCCGCTGTCGATCGGTGACGACGGAATGCGCGCCACCCTGGCCGACACCATGGCCACACCGTCGATCGGCGTAGCCGCAACCATCATGCTCGACCAGTCGATGCCCACCGATGATGGCGGCAAGACGCGTCTGGCCAACGTTGTCGCGGCGCTTCAAAGCCGACTGAAGACGCTACCGCCCAGCGCGGTGATCGGCTTGTGGACATTCGACGGCCACGAGGGTCGCAGCGAGGTGCCGATGGGACCGCTGGCCGACCCCGTCAACGGCCAGCCCCGCTCGGCGGCACTGATCGCCGCGCTGGACAAGCAGTACTCGTCGGGCGGCGGCGCGGTGTCGTTCACCACGCTGCGGATGATCTACCAGGAGGTGCAGGCCAACTTCCGTGCCGGTCAAGCCAATTCGATCCTGGTGATCACCGGGGGGCCGCACACCGACCAAACCCTCGACGGGCCGGGACTGCAGGACTTCATCCGCACCAGCGCCGACCCGGCGAAACCCATCGCGGTCAACATCATCGATTTCGGCGCCGACCCGGACCGGTCAACCTGGGAAGCCGTCGCGCAGCTCAGCGGTGGCAGTTACCAGAACCTGGCGACGTCGGCCGGCCCCGACCTCGCGACCGCACTCAGCATCTTTCTAAGCTGAATCCACCAGCAACGACAGCGCCGCCCCGGCATACGCCCGGGGATCCTCCAGCTGCGGATAATGGCCCAAGCCGGGCAGTTCGACGACGGCGGCGTGCGGGCGCAGGTCCCGTAATCCGTTGAGCACGTTGGTCGTTGCCACCGGATCGGCAAGTCCCCAGACAAACCCCAGTGGTTTGGGCCAGTCGCGTACGGCGCCGTGCCAGCGCGCCCCATAGCGCACCCGCTCTTCGAGATAGCTGATCAGCAGGTGAGGTATCCGATGACCGTCGCGGTAGGACAGTAGCTCCCACTGGGCCTCGGCTTCCCCAGCCGACAGCGGGTGCCCGGCGGAAAACAACGTGCCAAAACTGCGCCGGAAGCGGCCGCGGGTGACCAATCGGGCCGCGACGGGCCCCAGCGGGCCGCGCAGCACCTTCTGGATCGGCCGCAGACTGGCCCGCTCCAGGATCACGCTGCCGTTGCTCAGCACTGCGCGGCGCAGATCGAACGGCAGGCGTCCGTCCAGGTCCCGGGCGAGCAGTTCGGTGGTCACCGACGTGCCCATGTCATGCGCCAGCACCACCACCGGGCCGGTGGTGGTGCTGGCAACTACGGCCTGCACCAGATCGGCCTGCTCCAGCAGGCTGTAGCGGTGCGGGCGAGGCTTGTCGGACAAACCGAAACCGAGGAAATCCATCGTCACCCACGCCTGCCCAGCAAGGTGCGGAATGACCTCCCGAAAGTCGAATGAACTGGACGGATAGCCGTGCAACAGCAAGACGGTCGGCGCGTTGCCCGGCCCTGATCGGACGAACACCTTGCCCGTGGCGGTGTGCAGCCAGCGACCGCCATCACGCCAGGCTCGAACACTCGGTGATGTCACCCCTCCGACATACCATCGTGAGCGACCAAAGGAGCGTAATGAGCCCGCATTTCAACCCGGTTTTCACCCCCGATCCCCAGCTGTATCCGTTCCAGTCGCGCTGGTTCGACAGCTCGCACGGGCGGATGCACTACGTCGACGAGGGAGACGGGCCACCGATCCTGCTGTGCCACGGCAACCCGACCTGGAGCTTCCTGTACCGCAACATCATCGTGGCCCTGCGGGACCGGTTCCGTTGTATCGCACCGGATTATCTCGGCTTCGGCCTGTAAGAGCGCCCCGCGGCGTTCGGCTACCGGATCGACGACCACGCGCGGGTGGTCGGTGAATTCGTCGACCACCTCGGTCTCGACGGTCACCTCACAATGGGTCAGGACTGGGGTGGGCCGATCGGTATGGCGGTATCGGTCGAGCGAGCGGACCGGGTGCGTGGAGTCGTCTTGGGCAACACCTGGTTCTGGCCGGCGGACACCCTGACGATGAAGATGTTCAGCAGGGTGATGTCCAGTCCGCCGCTGCAGTACGCGATCGTGCAGCGCAATTTCTTTGTGGAGCGGTTGATTCCGGCCGGGACCGAGCACCGCCCCGGCCCCGCGGTGATGGAGCACTACCGGGCCGTTCAGGCCGGCCCCGCGGACCGGCCGGGGGTGGCGAGGATGCCCAAGGAAATCCTGGCCGCCCGCCCGTTGCTGGCGCGGCTGGCCCGCGACGTGCCGGTCAAACTCGGCGCCAAACCCGCGCTATTCGTTTGGGGTATGAAAGATTTCGCATTCCGGCCCGGCCCATGCCTGCCGCGGATGCGCGCCGCATTCCCCGATCATGTCCTCGTCGAGTTGCCCAACGCCAAGCACTTCATTCAAGAAGACGCGCCGCAGGAGATCGCCGCCGCGATCATCGAGCGCTTCGGCTGAGACCTCGGGCTCAGCTCGAGCTGGGCTAGGCAAACGCCTCCACCGGAGGACACGAGCACACCAGGTTGCGGTCGCCGTAGGCACCGTCGATCCGGCGCACCGGCGGCCAGACCTTGGGCCGAAACCCGGCGCCCAGCGGATAGGCGGCCTCTTCCCGGGTGTACGGGTGGTCCCAGTCGGCCACCAGCAGGCACTCGGCGGTATGCGGCGCGCCCCGCAACGGATTGTCGTCCACCGGCCACTGGCCGGCCCCGACTCGGTCGATCTCGGCGCGGATGCTGATCATGGCTTCGCAGAATGCGTCGACCTCGGCCAGACTCTCACTCTCGGTCGGTTCCACCATCAGCGTTCCGGCCACCGGGAAGCTCATTGTCGGCGCGTGGAAACCGTAGTCCGCCAACCGTTTTGCGACGTCGTCGACCGTGACTCCGGTTGCCTTGGTGACGGCGCGCAGGTCCAGGATGCACTCGTGGGCGACCATGCCGTTCTCGCCGGTGTAGAGCACCGGGAAATACTCGTCGAGGCGCCGGGCGATGTAGTTGGCCGACGCGATCGCGTTCAGCGATGCCGCCCGCAGACCGTCCGCGCCCATCATCCGGATGTAGGCCCAGGTAATCGGCAGGATCGACGCCGAGCCGTAGGGCGCCGACGACACCGGGTGTCCCGGGGGCAATTCAGGTGCGAACGGGTGGCCCGGTAGGAACGGGGCCAAATGCGAGCGCACCGCGACAGGTCCCACTCCCGGGCCGCCGCCGCCGTGCGGAATGCAGAACGTCTTGTGCAGATTCAGATGGCTGACGTCACCGCCGAACTTGCCCGGCCGGGCCAGGCCGACCAGCGCGTTGAGATTCGCCCCGTCGACATACACCTGGCCGCCGGCGTCGTGCACCGCCGCGCAGATGTCGGCGATGTCGTGCTCGTAGACGCCGTGCGTGGACGGGTAGGTGATCATCAGGGCCGACAGCCGGTCCGCATGGTCCCTAACCTTGGCGCGCAGGTCGTCGAGGTCGACGTCACCGGCCCGACTAGCCTCTTCGTGGCATCGGACAACGACGACCTTCATTCCGGCCAGCGCGGCCGAGGCGGCGTTGGTGCCGTGCGCGCTGGACGGGATCAGGCAGATGTCACGGTGCGACTCGCCGCGGCTGGCGTGGTAGTCGTGGATCGCCAACAGACCGGCGTACTCCCCCTGTGAACCCGCGTTGGGCTGCAGGGAGACCGCGTCGTAGCCGGTGATCGCGACCAGCCAGCTCTCCAGGTCGGCGATCAGCCGGTGCAACCCGGGTGTGTCCGACGCCGGTGCGAAAGGGTGCTGGCGCGCGAACTCCGGCCAGGTGATCGACTCCATCTCCGCGGCGGCATTGAGCTTCATCGTGCATGAGCCGAGCGGAATCATGCTGCGGTCCAAGGCGATATCTTTGTCCGCCAGCGTTCGCAGGTAGCGCGTCATTGCGGTTTCGGTGTGGTATTGCGTGAACGCCGAGTGAGTCAGGAACTCCGAGGTGCGGTTGGCGATCCCCGCGCACACCGGCTCGGCTGGCTCCACCCCGAAGGCCTGCAGCACCGCGGCCACATGCTCGTCGGTCGTGGTTTCGTCGCAGGCCACCGACACGTGGTCGGCGTCGACCCGCCATAGGTTGATGCCGTTGGCCTTGGCCGCGGCCAGCACCTGGTCGGCGCGTCCAGGCACTCGCGCCAGCACGGTGTCGAAAAACCGGTGGTGCACCAGCGCATCGCCGAGCGCAGCGGCGATAGTTTCGGCATGGGCATGCACCCGCCGCGCGATGGCGGTCAGCCCCGCGGCGCCGTGGTAGCTGGCGTACATCGCGGCCATCACCGCCAGCAGAACCTGCGCGGTGCAGATATTGCTGGTCGCCTTGTCGCGCCGGATGTGCTGCTCGCGGGTTTGCAGCGCCAGCCGATAGGCCGGGTTACCGTCACCGTCGACGGACACCCCCACCAGGCGTCCGGGCAACTGCCGGGCATGCTTGGCGTGCACGGACAGATATCCCGCATGCGGACCGCCGAATCCCGTTGGCACCCCAAAACGTTGGGTGGTTCCGAACGCTACGTCGGCGCCGATCTCACCGGGTGGGGTGATCAACGTCAGCGCCAACAGGTCGGCGCCGATGGCCACCAGCGCGCCACGGTCGTGGGCCTGCTGCACCAGAGCGGTCCAGTCGGTGATCCGGCCGCTGGCCCCGGGCACCTGGGCGATAACGCCGAACAACTCCCCCTCTGGAAGACCATTGCGCAGATCGGCGGTGACGATCTCGATGCCCAACGGCTTGGCGCGGGTGGCCAATACGGCGGCGGTTTGAGTGAACACATCGACGTCGACGGCCAGCCGGTTCGACCGGCTGCGGGTGGCGCGGTGCATCAGCGTCATGGCTTCGGCGGCGGCGGTGCCCTCGTCGAGCATCGACGCGTTGGCGATCTCGAGGCCGGTGAGGTCGGTGATCATCGTCTGGAAATTGAGCAGCGCTTCCAGGCGCCCCTGACTGATCTCGGGTTGGTAGGGCGTGTAAGCCGTATACCAGGCCGGGTTCTCCATGATGTTGCGCAGCAGCACGGCCGGGGTAAACGTGTCGTAGTAGCCCTGCCCGATCATCGACACCGCGACGGTGTTGGCGTCGGCCAGTGCCCGCAGCTCGGCCAGCGCCTCGGCCTCGCTGGCGGCCGGCGGCAGCCGGTCCAGGCCCGGTGCGGCACCGGCGTCGGTGAGGGTGTCGAGGATGCCGGCGGGAACCGCTTTGGATGCCAAGTCGTCGAGCGTGTCGACACCGATGACCGCCAGCATCGTCGTGATGGCGTCGTGGTCCAGCCCGATGTGGCGGTCTGCGAACGTCGAATGGTCGGACACGGTGAACTCCTGAAGGGCAAGGGACTAGCGGCCCTCTCCCTCTGTCTTCACCTGTGCACCAGGCGCCTGAGAGATTCGGCGCCATGGCTGCGGGCGCCTTTCCCCATCGGCGGGTGAGGACCCCATGGGTCGTCACCGCTTTCCAGAGGCATCGTTGTCCGGCGCGGTCCGGGTGCCTGAGAGGTTGACGGAGAGGTGTTGCTCCTTCGGCGTCCGTAGCTGGCGGCCACGGAACTCTCCCGCGCGAGGGCGATGCGGAAACCAGTTTACTCGGCTCGCCGATCGCTGCCGCGACAGCGCATGCCCGGCCCGTGCTAGCCGATCTTGCGATCGCGCTGCTTGCGGCGCGAAGCGAGCTCGTCTTCCGGAGCGGAAATGGATTCACCGCCGTCGGCGCGTTCACCGTGAAATTCGGCAATGACGCCGGTCAGCTCCCGCATCGCGCCCGAGACGGCGATACCGAAAACACCCTGGCCGCCCTGGAGAAGGTCGACGACTTCCTCGGCGGAGGTGCATTCATACACCGTCGTGCCGTCGGAGAACAAGGTGATGTTGGCCAGGTCCTGGACGCCACGCTGGCGCAGGTGGTCGACGGCAACCCGGATGTTGTGCAGCGAGATGCCGGTATCGAGCAACCGCTTGACGATCTTGAGAACCAGAATGTCCTTGAACGAGTAGAGCCGCTGGCTTCCCGATCCTGCCGCACTGCGGATCGAGGGGACAACCAGCGACGTGCGCGCCCAATAGTCGAGTTGGCGGTAGGTGATGCCGGCGATTTGACAGGCACTCGGTCCGCGATAGCCGACCAGCTCATCGGGCACCGAATCGTCGGGAAACAGCCCCGGCTGAACGGGTTCGGTCGCGGCGCCTTGAGCACCATGGGCCGCGGTAGTCGCGTGGTCTGCAAGATCGAGCTGTTCTTGACGTGGCCGTTCGCTCACGTTGCTTCCTCTCGCCGATCGCGCTCTTGTCACTAGCTGCGTCATTGGCTGCCTCGGCAACCATGTTTGCTCAGGTCCGAGTGCTTGTGAGCATACGCTGTTGGACTGTTTTGGTGCGCCAGTTGATCATCAAGTCGTCATCAAAGTATCGCTGTTGTCTGACCCGCAGGGCGCCATCCGCAAGGCGTGTCGAGCCCGCATCGCGTGAGATGAGACGCATCCGTGATGTAGCCGACTCAACCGCGAGGTGGTCGCTGCTGTGCATGCCGCCGGGTCAGGTCGCATTGCCCGACGATCTCCGCCACAGGTGTGGGTGTCGCCTGCCCGCCGGTGAGTGGCCGGCCACGCCCACGGGTGCGCACGTTGTCGACAAGCTAGGTGGCCTTGAAATCGTCGGGTGACACGCTGTCGAGGAATTCTTTGAACTTCTCAACCTCGTCCTCGCGGACCGCACTGCTGGCTTCTTCGTCGCTCTCGTCGGGGATCAGCAACCCGGCCTGGGCCAGCACGGCCTCCTCGACATAGATCGGTACTCCGACGCGCAGCGCGATCGCCACCGAGTCGGAGGGACGAGCCGACACCTTGATATCGCGGTCAAAGATCAGATCCGCGTAAAACGTGCCTTCGTGCAGGTCGACGATACGCACCTCCTTGAGCGAATGCCCAAGTGCGGCAATGACATCCCGGATCAGGTCATGCGTCAGCGGTCGGGGAGGCTCGACGCCTTGCTGCTCGAGCGCAATGGCGGCCGCCTCCGACTGGCCGATCCAGATCGGCAGATAGCGGTCACCGTCGGCCTCGCGCAGTAACAGCACCGGCTGGTTTTGCGGTTGCTCGACGCGAATGCCGACAACGCGAACTTCACCCATCTGTGTCTGCCCTCCGCCATGCCGCCGTTTCCGTTCAGCGCGGCGACGCGGTGAGTACGCTCCTTGCCGCGTCGTCGAATACACGCTGTCGAGGAAAGTCTAATCCTCAGCGATGCAGAACGTCGCGTACCGCGGACTTGATCAACGAGGTGTGCAAAGTAATCGAAAGCGCGGCGACCTCTCGGGCTAAGTCGTCGGCGCGGTCACGGGCTCCGGCCTTGTCCGCCTTGACCAACGGGCCGGCGATCTGGGCGATCAGGTCGGACTGACGATCGGCCGCGGAGCGAAATGCGCGCAGGTGCCTCGGCTCCACACCGTAATCGGCGAGTGCGCGCGCACATTGCAGGATGACGACCGCGTGCTCGTCGAAGAAGCCGCCCGGGCCGGTTTTTATCACTCCGGCTTTCAAGAGGGCAGTCAGCAGGTCGTCGTCGACTCCGGAGCGGTGCAGGAGGTCTTCCCGGCTGAGTCGAATGCGGGTCGGCGACACCGCCGCCGCGTCGGACCCCGTGCCGGCGGTGCCGTCGTCGCTTACCGGGACCAATCGCGGTACGCCATAAGGGGATCCGAACGGTGGCAGCTCACCGTCGGGCTGAGCGTCCAATTGCGCCCTGATCACCTTGAGCGGCAGGTAATGATCCCGCTGGGCGGTGAGGATGAACCGCAGCCGCGCACAGTCGTACGCGGTGAACCTCCGGTAACCCGATGCGGCGCGCTGCGGCGTCACCAGCCCCTCGGCCTCCAGAAACCGAATCTTGGAGATCGTGACATCGGGAAAATCCGGTCGCAGCAGCTCCAAGACTGCGCCGATCGACATCCCGGCCAGGGCGGGGCTATCCGGTGCGCTCACCGGCTTCCGGCGCCACCGTCGTCGTCACCTTGCTTGGGTCCGGTCAAGAAAACCAAGCGGAATTTGCCGATCTGAACCTCGTCGCCGTTTGCCAGCACGGCCGAGTCCACCGGCTCACGGTTGACGTACGTGCCGTTCAGGCTTCCGACGTCGACGACGCTGAACTCGTTGCCGTCCAACCGGAATTCGGCGTGGCGACGACTCACCGTGACATCGTCGAGAAAGATGTCGCTGTCGGGATGCCGGCCGGCGGATGTGATGGGCTGATCGAGCAGAAAGCGCGACCCTGCATTGGGTCCCCGTTTGACGACCAGCAACGCCGAGCCCGCCGGAAGGCCTTCCACCCCGGATACTGCGCTCTCGGTTCCCGCCTGTGCGGGAGCGTCCAGTTCGCTGAGGAAGTCGGCGCGGAAGACTGAGGTGGTCTCCACGGTGACTTCGTCAGATGTCTGGTCCTGCTCTCGTTCTGCGTCCATGTCCGTCACCCGCTGCTCCTCACTGGCCGCTGTGGCGTTGTTCGACCGGGCCGATCGGCCGGTGCCTCCCTTGGATTTACCGCCCGTATTACCTTTACTGCTTCTCGTACTGCATCTCGTACTGCTTCACGTGCCTGCCAACGGCGTCTGACGCTGATATCTCGACCGTACCCCGCATGTGTCGGCCTCGGGGCGGCGACGTGCTCACCACTGCAGGATCGTAAGCCCCACACCGCGCCTTCTCCTAGGCCTTCTCGGAGGCCTTCGCTGAGGCCTTCTCGGAAGCCTTCTCGGAAGCCCATAGCACGGTCCGCATTGTGGGCGCACCCGCCGGCAGGGACCTTAGCAACCGTCATTCGGTTATGGTGCCGCGGTAGGCCCCGACGTCGAGCAGGGCCGCCAAGGCTGCTTCCACGGCGGCGGGGCTTTCGACCTGAAGATCCAGCAGCCAGCCGTCGCCATACGGGTCTGAGTTCACCAACTGTGGTGTGCCTTCCAGATCGCTGTTGACCGCAGCGACCTTGCCGGATACCGGCGCGTACAGGTCCGACACCGATTTCGTCGATTCCACCTCGCCGAAGGATTCCCCCGCGGTCACCTCATCGCCCACGGCCGGCAACTGAACGAAGACGACGTCGCCCAGCGCGGACTGCGCGAAGTCGGTGATCCCGACCCGCACGGTGTCGTCCGCGATGCGGCGAACCCACTCGTGTTCGGCGGTGTAGTGCAGATCGGGTGGGATATCGCTCACGGTAATCCTGTTCTGGTCGGGGCTTATTTGACGGGCTGAGCGTATTGGTGCGGTTTCGGTTGTCGCAAGGCGGTCACATCCACCCGGTCGGCCTGTTGCACCGACATCCGTCCGCCGACGCGTTTGATACTGTCCACCGCACCACCGGGAATGTTCATCGCCGCGGCCAGCGTCGGTGGATCGCCAATCGCCAGAACTGAATAGGGCGGAGACAGCGCTTTGGTGTCGATGGTCAGCGCGCCCGGGGAACCGACCACCCAGGTGTCGACTCCGACCCGCACCGACTCGTGTGCGTCGCTGATCTGAATCGCCTCCGCTCCGGCAGCTCGCAACTCGTTAACCACGTCGAGCATTGCGTCCGGGGCCACTCCGGGACCGGGATCCTCGATGCGCACCGTGACGCCGGGTCCGGTGGCGCCCACCGCGCCCACGAGAATCGACAGCGCCGCCAGTCTGGTCTGCGCGCTTTCGATGGCCGCCTGGTCGTTGTTGCCGGAGGCCTGCAATGCGTTGAGGGTGTTCTGCAGGTCGGCCACCTCGGTGTTGAGCGTGGCCTCACGCTGCCGTAACGAATCGAGCAGCACCAACAGATCCGCGGGGCGAGCCGTGTCCAGCGAATCTCCGGATTCGGTCTGGCGGACCTGTGTGACGATGGCGACCCCGAGCACCAGGCACAGCAAGATTGCCAACGCCCCGAACAGCATTCGGGAACGGCTACCCCGCAACATCGCGGACAGTCCCGTCCGGCGCACCGGCCCGATCTCGGGGCGAGGACGGTCGGCGGGTAGTTCGTGACGGCCGCGCCGCGCCGCTTCGTGGGCGTTGCGCTCGGCTTTGGAGTGGCCGTGCCGGGTTGGTGCGCAGCGGCTTTCGTCGCCGGCGCTGTCCGGAGGGCCCTGGCTCACGCTGACCTCATCTCCGTCAGGCTCCGAACAGCCGCCGCCGCAGCGCGGCGGTATTGCCGAAGATGCGAATTCCCAGTACCACGATGATCGCCGTGGACAATTGCGTGCCAACGCCCAATTGATCACCCACATAGACGATCAATGCGGCCACCAGGACGTTGAACACGAACGACACCACGAAGACCTTCGGATCGAAGATCCGCTCGAGGTAGGCGCGCAACCCGCCGAACACCGCGTCGAGCGCGGCGACCACTGCGATCGGCAGGTACGGCTGGATCACCTCGGGCACGCTGGGGTGGAAAACCAATCCCAGCACGATGCCAAGGGCAAGGGCCGCGATACCGATCATGCCCGCCGCAGTCCCGTCCACGTCGCTCCCGGGGCAACCACTTTCACCAAAGTTCTTCTCACTAGGACCCAATCTGTTTGGCGAACTTGACGTCCCGGATAGCGCCGGCCGGCAGCGCCAGACCGTCGGAGGCGTTGACGCTGACCCCGACGCCATAGGAGACCTCCAGCAGCCGAAGGCGGTGCAGACCGGGACTGCGGTCGAAGACATCTTGCATTGCATGCGGTGGTCCAACCGCGAGGATGGTGTAGGGGCTGCTGGTGGGATTGTTGTCGACGAGGATCGCTCCCCCGGCCTGGCGAATGGTCACATTCGGCCCGATCCGGGCGCCGTCGACCGAGATTGCCTCCGCGCCACTGGCCCACAAGGAGTTGACCACCAGCTGCAGGTCGCGGTCCAGGATGATTTGCTGGCTGCCGCTCACCCGCTGTTCGGAGGCATCGGAGAGATTCGGCCCCACTCCCGGATCGGTCACGGTCACCGTCAACCCCGGACCGATAATCGGCGTGCTGGCCGCTGCCAGGCTGAGGGCATCCAGACGGGTGAGCAGTCGCTGCCCCTCAGCGTCGTCGGCCAGCGCTAGCCGTTGCACGTCGTCGACCTTCGCCGAGAGCACGCTGCGCTGCTGG
The DNA here is from genome assembly GCF_900566055.1 of Mycobacterium innocens. Lineage (GTDB taxonomy): Bacteria > Actinomycetota > Actinomycetes > Mycobacteriales > Mycobacteriaceae > Mycobacterium > Mycobacterium innocens. Next base: position 19,773 of record NZ_UPHQ01000122.1, on the reverse strand, counting down.
GCCAACCTGGCAGCAGCGGCCTGGGTTGACCGCACATTTGCGACAAGCAGCTGCTGGGCTGCGCGCACCCCGGGTGCCACGGAGCGGGCCTGCGCCACCGCGGCCGCGAATACCGCTGCGACCAGAGTCGCGGCCAATGCCTGCCACATCCAGCCGAAAGCGCGGGCACGGCGGTCTTTGGGCGCGGCGGAGGCGTCCCGTTTGGCGGCTGCCGCAGCGTAGCCGGGGTCGAGATGTTCGGACAGTAGCGCGCGAAGCAGCGACGGTACCGGGTTGTGCTTGGGCCGCGTCGCCGCATGTGCGCTGTAGCCGGCGTTCGGGTCATAACCGCCGAGCACTCGGTCAACCTCGGCCATGGCCGCCCGCTTTTCGCGCAATTGGTTGATACGCCCGGTACTTGAGCTTGGGCATCCGCCGAACCACCATCGTCATCTGCACCACGTACAGCACAAACGCCCACAGGTACGCATACATACCCCAGATCAGAAACGCCCACCCGCAGGCGCCGAGGATGCGGCTCCATAACGCGTCCCACTGCCCCAACAGCAGTATCGGAAAGCCGGCCATCAGGGCGAAAGTCGCCGCCTTGCCGATGTAGGTGACCGGCAGGGCCGACAGGCCGCGGCTCCACAGCAGCGGCAGCGTCGCAGCCAGCGCGGCGTCACGCGCCAGCAGGGTGAGCACAAACCACCACGGCACAGTCCCGCTCAGCGCCAACACGATGGGCACGGTCACCATGTAAAGCCGGTCGACGGCCGGGTCCAGCAGCACGCCCAGCCGCGACGACTGGTTGAGCAGCCGGGCGATTTTGCCGTCTGCCCAATCGGACGCGCCGCTGAACACCAAGATCGCCACCGCCCAGCCATGGATGTGCGCAATCAGCATGACGTAGACGAACACCGGAATCAGCGCCAGGCGGATGGCGCTCAGCACGTTAGGTACCGTCAGCACCCGATTGTGGGTGGGTACCGGCTCCATGAGCCGTGACCTTAGCCCGGCGACGATCCGGTCCGCACGGCGGACCGGTGAGGAGCCGGGCGGTTAGGCCGGGCCCGGCGACGATCCGGTCCGCACGGCGGACCGGCGGCATACCGCGAGCGTAACGCTGTGGCGATTTCCGGCGCACCGTTTTTTGCACTGGCGTTACATTCGGGCGGCTCACGCCCGACAGGCTCAGCGGAACACGCCGGGCAGGCTGAGCGTGGACAACGTGTCATCGGACAGTGGGTTGTCGTTGACCATGTAGGTCCACGTCGACGTCGGCCGCGCCAGCTTGGACAGATCCAGCCCGGGCTCTTGTTCGAGAACATTGGCCGTTTCAAATGTCTGCTGTGCGGCCTCGATCGCATCTGCGGCCAGCGACGCGAACGCATCCACCGCCAACCGGTGGAACTCGTCGAGCGGGTTCTGCCGACCCAGCGCTCGCAGGTGGATGCTCTCCCGGATGTCGGCCAGATAAGCCAGGTGATCGGCCCAGCCGCGGTCCAGGTGGTACAGCATGATCAGCCGGCAGATCTTCTCGAGGCGCTCTTCGGACCCGTCCTTGGACATCGCCTGAGCCAGCTCCTGGTACCTCTCGGGCGCCAGTTCGGCCAGTTCCTCACGCGCGGTCGCGGTGCGCAGCAAGGTGTTTCGTCGTTCGACGATGATGGCGCGTTGTTGGGCGATCAACTGGTTGTAGCGCCAGGTGTTCGCATGCACATCCAGCAGCCGACCCTCAGCGACGCGCTGGGCATGGTCGAGCAAACTACCGGTCTTCGGACTGACGATTCGGCCGTCCTCGTCGGTGTCCATCGGCAATTTGTTGGTGTCGAGGTTGGCCGCGACGACGTCGTCTTCCCAGCTCGAGAAGAACACCGACGACCCTGGGTCGCCCTGGCGTCCGGCCCGCCCGCGCAACTGGTTGTCCAACCGCTGGGTGTGATGGCGGCCGGTGCCGACAACATGCAGGCCACCCAGTTCGGCGACCCGGTCGTGGTCGGCTTCGTCGGAGCCGCCCAGCCGAATGTCGGTGCCGCGTCCGGCCATCTGCGTCGACACGGTGACCGCATCGAATTTGCCGGCCTCGGCAATCACCTGCGCCTCCTCCGCGTCGTTTTTCGCGTTGAGCACTACCGCGGGAACGCCGCGTCGCAGCAGCCTTTCATGCAAATCCTCGGACTCGGCAACGTCATGCGTGCCGACCAGCACCGGCTGCCCGGTGTCGTGTACTTCGGCGATATGCGCGACGATCGCGTCGTTCTTAGCCGCCGCGGTGATGTAAACCCGGTCGGCCTCGTCTTCTCGGATGTTCGGGGTGTTGGGTGGTATCGGCGACACACCGAGCTTGTAGAACTGGCGCAGTTGTTCACCGGCGGCCAGCGCGGTACCGGTCATACCGCACACCGTGGCGTAGCGGTTGATCAGCGCCTGGACCGTGATGGTGTCGAGCACCTCGCCGGTTTCGGTGGTCTCGATGCCCTCCTTGGCTTCGACGGCGGCCTGCAGCCCGTCCGGCCAGCGCTGCAGTTGTGCGATGCGCCCGCGCGAGGAATTGATCAGATGTACCGCGCCGTCCCGGACGATGTAGTGCACATCGCGCTGCAACAGCACATGCGCGTGCAGGGCGACGTTGACCTCGGTCAGCGTGGTGCCCACATGTTCCTCGGAGTACAAGTCGATGCCACCGAGCGCCTTCTCGACTTTGCGAGCGCCGGTGTCGGTCAAGTGCACGTTGCGGCTGTCGGAGTCGGTCTCATAGTCGGTGCCGGGGACCAACTCGGCAATCAGGCGGATGATTTCCAGCCGCGGCGTCTCCCGGTGGGTGGTGCCGGCCAGAACCAACGGCACCAGCGCCTCGTCGACGAGGACGGAGTCGGCCTCGTCGATGAGAGCCACGTCCGGATTGGGCGATACCAGGTCTTCCACGTCGGTGACCAGCTGATCGCGCAGCACATCGAAACCGATCTCGTTGACCGAGGCATAGGTGACATCACAGCCGTATGCCGCCTTGCGGTCCTCGCTGGTCGACTCGGCGGTGATCCATCCGACCGTCAGGCCCAACGCCTCCAACAGCGGGCCCATCCACTCCGCGTCGCGGCGGGCCAAGTAGTCGTTGATGGTCACGACGTGGACATGCCGGCCGGCCAGTGCATAGCCGGCGGCCGCGATCGCGCCGGCAAGCGTCTTGCCCTCACCGGTCGCCATTTCGATCACGTCACCGGCGAGCATGCGCAGTGCACCCAGCAATTGCACGTCGAACGGGCGTAGATCGGTCGCCCGCTCGGCTGCTTCCCGGGCGATGGCCAGAAACTGGGGGATGTCGGCGGAGTCCGCGAGATCGTCGAGGTTGAGCAGCCCGGCCGCGCGGCGCAGCTTTTCGTCGGTGAGGTCGGCGGCTTCTTTGTCGTACTCTGCCGAAGCGGTCACCTGGGTCAGGGACCGGTTTCGATTCTTTTCCGTACTGGCGCCGAGAAGTCGCCAAAATCGGCTGCTCAGGCGGCCTGGTTCAGCGCGTGTGGTCTTGGGCACACGTCAACGGTACGTGACCCCGCCGCTGGCGCGGGCGGACCTGGTTACCGGCGACGCGCGCCGCCTCGGCAGACCGTATCTTTGCGCATCAGGCCAAGTTCGACCGCCGCGGGTACGCGACAGTAGGGTCGGTCAGCACGTTGACGACCGACGGCAGACCACTGGCGAAGGCCCGCTGCAGCGCCGGGCGCAGCTCGGCAGGCGTCGACACCAGTTCACCGTGCGCACCCAGGGCACGCGCCACCTCGTCGTAGCGGGTTCCCGGGCGTAGCTCGGCCACCACCGAGTAGCCGTACAACGCCTCCATCGGGTGCTTCTCCAAACCCCAGATGCCGTTATTGCCGACTATCGACACCACCGGCACATTGTGCCGAACCAGGGTGTCCCACTCCATGCCGCTGAACCCGAACGCGCCGTCACCTTGCAGCAACACCACTTGACGCTGCGGTCGGGCCAATTTTGCGGCCAAGGCGTAACCAGGCCCAGAACCCAGACAGCCGAAGGGACCGCTGTCCAGCCAGCAACCCGGCTGATAGCTGTCGATCACCCGCCCGGCGTAGGACCCGAAGTCACCGGCGTCGATCACCACGATGGCGTCGCGGTCCAATAGTGGAGCCAACTCGGCGTAGACCCGCATCGGATGCAGCGGGATCCGTTCCTCGGCAAGCTCGACTTTTTCCGCGTCGCGCGCCGCCGTCTCGGTGGTCCGAAGCTCATCGATCCAGTCCCGGTGGTCGGCGCCGGGTCCGGTCAGCGCCAACAGGATCGCGCTCAGATCCCCGTAGAGGCCGGCCGCCACGGCGCGCGGATGACCGCGCTCCGGTTCGGCGCGGTCGGCGACGACGAGCTGGGTCTGCGACCCGAAAACTCCGCCGAATCCCAGACGGAAATCCATGGGCACACCGACGATCAGGGCAACGTCGGCCTGCCCCAACGCTTTCGACCGTGCCCGGGAAAAAGCCAGCGGGTGGTCAGCAGGCACAGCGCCACGGGCCATCCCGTTCATCAGCACCGGAATCCGGCGTACCTCGGCAAGACGCAGTAGCGCAGCCTCCGCGTGTCCCCACCAGACGTTGGTGCCCGCCATGATGACCGGACGTCGGGCCGCCGAGAGCAGGCTGGCGGCCCGGTCCAGGGCGTCACCGTCGGGGCGTGCGGCCGTGGGTAAGCCCGTCAGTGCGCCGGGACGACCGTCATCGTCGGACATGGAGAACACGTGGTCCATCGGAAAATCCACGAAAGCCACCCCCGACGGGGCTCCAACCGCGGCCTGCAGTGCGTCGTCGACCAGCCGGCCCGTATCGTCTGCTGACTGCGCGGTGGCGGCAAAGCGTGCCAGCGGCGCGACAAAAGGTACGTGGTCGATCTCCTGCAAAGAGCCCATCCCCCACCGCAATGCCGGCGCCCGACCGCCGAGCACCACGAGCGGCGACTGGTTCTGTTGGGCGGCAGCCATCGCGCTCATCCCGTTGGTGACGCCCGGACCCGCGGTGAGTGCGGCCACCCCGGGCACCCTCGTCACCTTGGACCAGCCCTCGGCAGCGAAGGCGGCACTCTGCTCATGACGGGTGTCGATCAGCCGGATGCCTTCCTCGCGGCAGCCGTCGTAGACCGAAAACAGGTGTCCGCCCGACAGTGTGAAAACCGTGTCGATACCGCTGGCTTTGAGCCGTCGCGCTATCAGCCGTCCCGCATGCATCGTCTGGGCTGGGGCGGCGCCGGCGCTCATATCCGTCATATTTCGAAAGCCTATCTGCATCCTTCCGGTACCTTCGCCGAAGGATTTCTGTTCAGCAGCCGCCTGAACACCTCGACCGTGAGGAGCATCGACCTTGGGCCCGAAGCCGTTTACTCCCTCGATCGACTGGTCGGGGGCATTTGTGGATTCGCTGTACTGGATCGGCAAAGCCTGGGCGATCAGCGCCGTCTGTGTCCTGGTCGTGCTGGTTCTGCTCAGGTTTCTGACTCCCTGGGGGCGACAGTACTGGCGGATCACCCGTGAGTACTTCGTCGGACCCAGGAGCATTGGGGTGTGGCTGATGCTGGGTGTGCTGTTGCTATCGGTGGTCCTGGCCGTGCGCCTGAATGTGCTGTTCAGCTACCAGGGCAACGACATGTACACCGCCTTGCAGAAAGCATTCCAAGGTGCCGCCGCCGGCGATGAGGCGGTGAAACGCTCAGGCGTGCAAGGGTTTTGGATGTCGATCGGGGTTTTCAGCGTCATGGCCGTGATACACGTGGTCCGGGTGATGGCCGACATCTATCTGACGCAGCGCTTCATCATCGCCTGGAGGGTGTGGCTGACGGACCACCTCACCAGGGATTGGCTCGACGGCAGGGCCTACTACCGGGATCTGTTTATCGACGAGACGATCGACAACCCGGACCAGCGTATCCAGCAGGACATCGATATCTTCACCGCCGGAGTGGGTGGCACGCCCAACGCGCCGTCCAACGGGACGGGTAGCACGCTGCTTTTCGGGGCTGTGCAATCGATTATCTCGGTAATTTCCTTCACCGCGATCCTGTGGAACCTCTCCGGAACCCTGAATCTCTGGGGTGTCTCTTTCCCCCGGGCAATGTTTTGGACCGTTCTTGGTTATGTGCTCGTTGCCACGGTCATTTCCTTCGTCATCGGGCGTCCACTGATCTGGCTCAGTTTCCGTAACGAAAAGCTCAATGCCGCTTTCCGGTACGCGCTGGTGCGACTGCGAGACGCCGCCGAAGCCGTGGGCTTCTACCGCGGTGAGCGGGTCGAGGGCGCGCAACTGCAGCAGCGGTTCCGGCCGGTGATCGACAACTACCGCCGATACGTTCGCCGCAGCATCGCTTTCAACGGATGGAACCTGTCGGTGAGTCAGACGATTGTTCCGTTGCCGTGGGTGATCCAGGCACCTCGATTGTTTGCCGGGCAAATTGAATTCGGCGACGTGAGTCAGACGGCCACCGCGTTCGGCAATATTCACGACTCGTTGTCGTTCTTCCGCAACAACTACGACGCGTTCGCCTCGTTCCGCGCGGCGATCATCCGGTTGTACGGCCTGGTTGACGCCAACGAGAAGGGCCGCGCGCTGCCCGCGGTGCTGACCAGGCCAAGTGACGACGAGTCCGTTGAGCTCAACGAGATCGAAGTGCGCACGCCCGCCGGAGACCGGCTGATCGATCCGCTCGATGTGCGGCTGGACCGCGGGGATTCGCTGGTGATCACCGGCCGTTCAGGGTCCGGCAAGACCTCGTTGCTGCGCAGCCTGGCCGAACTGTGGCCATACGCCTCGGGGACCCTGCGCCGTCCGGACGGCGACAACGAAACGATGTTCTTGTCCCAGTTGCCGTATGTGCCGCTGGGCACTCTGCGGGACGTGGTGTGCTACCCGAATCCCCCATTCGTCATCCCCGACGACATCGTGCGCGACACGCTCACCAAGGTGGCCCTCGCGCCGCTATGCGACCGGCTCGAAGAGGAACGCGACTGGGCCAAGGTGCTGTCCCCCGGCGAGCAGCAGCGCGTTGCCTTCGCCCGCATCCTGCTCACCAAACCCAAAGCCGTATTCCTCGACGAGAGCACGTCGGCGCTCGACGCGGGTCTGGAATTCGCGCTCTACGAGCTGCTTCGGCGCGAGCTGCCGGATTGCATCATCGTCAGCGTCAGCCACCGCCCCGCGCTTGAGCGGCTGCACGACCAACAGCTTGAATTACTGGGCGGCGGGCCATGGCGGCTGAGCCCGGTGACGAAGGAGCCGGTGCGGGTCTAGGCTCAATCGCTGAATCCCGCGCCGAGATTGCCGTGGGGGCTGTGGATTCGACCGGAGTCACGACCATAGCCGCAATCTCGGTGTCGCGCCCCCGGCCCGCCGGGCCGCGTGCGCTCCGGCGCGGCGGCCGAAGAACGAGCCCTCGCCCAGCTGTGTACCACTGGCATAGCCCTTGCCATCCTGGGCGATGTTGGATGCACACGCTCCGGCCGCATACAAGGCCGGCACGACGGTGCCGTCTTCGCGTAGCACCTCACCGTCCACCGACGTGGCCAGCCCACCGAGGGTGAAGCCGGCATACATCGCCTTACCCAGTGACATGTCGAACGCTCCCCACGGCCCTTTGTCTTGTGGCGCAAGGAATTCCGGCTGCTTGTGAAAGTCGGGATCTTCGCCGCGCGCGGCATAGGTGTTGTAGCGGTCCAGGGTCGCCGTCAGGTTGCCTCGCGGAATGCCCAGCGCAGCTTCCATCTCTGCGACCGTTTCCCAGCCGTCGATCAATGGGACCAGCGGCATCGTGGGACGTTCCAGGTGCGCCTCGTCGACGATCAGATACGCCGCGCTGTCCGGCTGGTCCATGATGAAACCCGCAGTCCGCGAGTGGTAAGAATCCTCGGCGACGAACCGCCGCCCGAGCTTGTTGACGATCACTCCGGTGAGCAGGATGGACGGCGGGTACGGCGGAGCCGTGATGAAAATCTGATCCATGTGCTCGGTGGCGCCGCCGGCCGAAACGCCCATCCGGATGCCCAGGCCGTCGTCATAGGTGTTGCCCAGCACGAACGGTTTCTCGGCCAGTTTCGGGGTGTACTTGGCCACCATGTCCGGGTTCATCACGAATCCCCCGGCGGCGATGATCACCGATTTGGCTTTGATCGCCCCCGTTTCGGAGAATCGCTTCCACATCACTCCGGTCACTGCCCCCAAGCCGTCCACGATGAGCTCGGTGGCCCCGGTCTCGTAGCGGATTTGCACGCCCAAACTCGCCGCTCGCTTGAGTAGTAGATCGATCACCATGCTGGCGCCGCCAGTGTCGCCGGGCACGGGCACCTTATGGCCACGCGGTGCCGGCACCGCCTTCTCGAAGAAGGGCCAGACCTTCTCGTTGCCGGTGAACATCAGCCCCTCGGTGTTGGGCTGGATCACCGCCTTGCCCGGAAAGTAGCTGCGCTCGAACTGAAAGCCCAGGTCTTCCAGCCAGTTGAAATGCTCCACACTGTCCTCGCAGTAAGCCCGGATCTTGGCGTGATCGGGCTGCCGCGACACCGCAACCAGGTACTTATACATCTCGTCCGGCGAATCAGGATGACCGGTCGCCTGCTGGACCGCGGTCCCGCCGCCCAGGTAGAAATGCCCGCCGGCAAGCGACGTGGTGCCGCCCGCCGCGGCGGCCCGCTCGAGCACCAGCACCCGAGCGCCCGCCGCAGCCGCCGTCACCGCCGCACAGCCGCCGGCGATGCCGAAGCCGATCACCACCACATCGACGTCGTCCGACCATGACGCCACCGAGTCCGCACTGACCGTCGCTGGTAGGTCGGTGCTCACCGTTGCTCCCGTTTGATGTAGTCGTAGAACGCCCTGATCTCCGGCGAGAAATACGCGATCTCCACAAACGGCACCCCGGCCTGCGGTGCCGCCACATAGGCAAACTGAATCCCGCCGGGCATCACGCCCCGCTGGACCACAGCGGCGCCGTTTTCGGCCGCCTCGACCAGTGCAGCCTCCAGCCGCTGCGGGCTCTCGGCTTCCATGCAGATGTGGTGCAGCCCGGGACCAGAGTCACGCAGATAATCACTATAGATATTCTCCCCGCGGACCGGGGAGATGAGCTCTAACTGCATGTCGCCCAGGTAGCTCAGTGAGATGCTCGCGACGAAGTCGGCGGGTTCACCGTAGTAGCTGCAAGTATCGGGAGCAAAGTGCACATCGGGTATCCGTACCCACCTCCGGACACCCAATAGGCCGGTGAGCGCGGTTTCCGTGGCATCCAGGTCCTTGGTCACCCATGCGATCTGCGTCGGCGACGGAACGGGAAAGTTCATCGCCTCGCAGGATAGCTCAGCCTGGTGGCACCAGAAAGGGCCCGCAGGAACTTTGCCGTCATCGCCGGCAGCTGGCCCGAATGAGACGGATGAACACGTTCTAATTCTTGGCGATGACCGCATCTCAATGCTGAGCCAAGACGTCGACCAGTAGCCGTATCTGACTGTCGAAGACCTGACGCGGCTCGGTCAGCGTGTCGGCGCCGTACTGTCCGAACACCTCCAGGCTGATCGCACCCACCACACCAGCCCACAGCAAGAAGCACTTGACGACCACACGGTCATCGCCGGGAAAGTCGAACTCTCGGCGAAGCCGCTCGAAATCCGATGACATCGGCTGGGAGGCAACGTTATTCGTCAAAATGATGTCGCCGGTGGCAATCGCCGCCGCAATTGCGTCGAAGAACGCTCGGACCACGCGGGTACCGACGCCGACGGTACGTTCTGGTGGCGCGTGATACCCGGGGACGGGGCTGCCGTACAGCAGCGCCCATTGCGCCGGGTGCTCGACGGCCCAGCGGCGGACGGCATGGGCGATGGCGATGACGTCGTCGCTCCATGAGTCGAGGCCGGCCTCGGCGCGAGCGTGGTCCACGGTGTCGGCCAGATCGGAGTATGCGTCGACAAGCAGCAACGTCAGGAGCTCGTCGCGGCTGGATACGTACCGATATACCGCTGAGGAAACCATGCCCAGGTCGCGGGCAATCGCACGTAGCGATAGCCCGGCTGCCCCGTGATCCACCAGGTGGCGGCGGCCGAGCTCGACGATCTTGGCCTCGATCTGCTCCCTGGCCTCCTGGCGTTTGCCCACGCCGCAATTCTGACATAACCGAGATCGCCGCTCTTGCTTTTGTTTCAGGGTTATGGCAGCGTAACCAGTTTAGAGAGCAGTGCTCTCGGAAGCTTCACAAGGCTCGAGAGGCTCGAAAGGAGCGCCATGACCGCCCGCTACCAATCGCCCACCCGGACCGCCCGTTCCGCGAACACCGCTGTCCGTTGGCTGGCGGAACTCGGGATCAGCATCGCCGGCACCCGGGTGCTGCGCGTCCGGGGCCGCAAGACGGGCAAACTACGACCCGCGGTGGTCAACCTGCTGACTGTCGACGGCGTGGACTACGTGGTGTCACCCCGCGGTGACACGCAATGGGCGCGCAATGTCAGAGCGGCAGGTGCCGTCGCCATTGGTCCGCGTCGGCGTAGCAAGAACGCGATGGTCAGCGAGCTGGCCGACGATGCCAAACCGAAAGTCCTGAGCCGCTATCTGGCCAAGTGGTATTGGCAGGTCAAAGGGTATGTCGGAGGCTTGACCCCACAATCCGGCGATGACGAGTTGCGCGCCGCGGCACCGACGATCCCGGCGTTCGCCCTGGGCAAGGCCGATTGCTAGCTGGCGGCGGGGACGCCGAGATCCTGACGGAGCTGATCAGAGGCCGCTTGCCAGGAGACGGCGGCGGGATATTGCCCCCACACGCTGTTGAAGATTCCGATCAGCTGTCCGGGCCCGTTGCCAATCAAATACACCGGTCCACCAGAATCGCCCTTCTGGCTGGCGACGCCGCCGGTCATGGTGAACCACCCGTTGTTGACACTGTCGACGGTTCCGCAGGTTTCCCCGGTGCTGATACCGAAATGGCAAACCGCTTGGCCCGGTTGGGCGACCACGCCGGGCCGCGACGTCAACTGCCGTCCGCCCGGCAGGACGTCGCTCACCCTGACGCCGTCGACCAGTGCAATCGCCTCGTAGTCGTCGATCGACTGGTCGGTGGCCACAGTGGAACCGCTTGGGGTGTTGTCACGGAATGCCCTCAGGTGCCCGATGACGTTGTTGTCGCGGTCGCTGACTGCTCCCTCGCCCCGGCAGTGACCTGCGCTGAAAGCCATGCGCAGTTTGGCGTCCACATACGCCAGAGTGCAGATGTGGATGTCCTGGTGGATTTCCATGCCCGGGAACACCAGCGGCGGCTCCGCATAGGCGGTCGGAGCCAGGTCGCACGCCAGCGCCGCGACAGTAGCCGATACCGCGAATGCGCGCAGTGCCAGGCGGCGCACCATGGACTCCATCCTTTCAGGGCCGGCAAGCCGACCGGAATCTGAAATTACGGCGTACCCGACGGACTATTTTTCGTTATCGCCGTCGCCAGCGTTACCTTGCCGGGCGAGCCGCCGCTACCGCGACGAGGCGACAGCCACGGCGCCGTCGGCTGCGGTGGCGGCCATCCGCGGCTGCCAGCCCGGAGGGCCGAAGACGTAGCCGAGCCGATCACGCAGCCGCGTCGCTGATCGGCAGTCGCGCGCAATCGCCAGGTATTCGTAGGTCTGCAGTTTCCAGATGTTGAACGTGTTTACCTGCTTGGTCAGGCCGTAATGGGGGCGGAAAACCTCGGCCTGGAAACTACCGAACAGCCGATCCCAGATGATCAGGATGCCGCCGTAGTTCTTGTCCAGGTAGATCTGGTCCATCCCATGGTGCACCCGGTGATGCGACGGCGTGTTGAAAATGAACTCGAACCACCGCGGCAGCTTGTTGATCCGTTCGGTGTGTACCCAGAACTGGTAGATCAAGCTCACCGAGAAGGCGAAGAACACCATCCAGGGCGGTACACCTAAGAGCGGCAACGGCACCCACATGAGGATCTCGCCGCTGTTGTTCCACTTCTGGCGAAGCGCGGTGGCAAAGTTGAAGTATTCGCTGGAGTGGTGAGCTTGGTGGGTAGCCCAGATCAACCGGACTCGGTGGGCGATCCGGTGATAAGTGTAATAGAGCAAGTCAACACCGACGATGGTAATCACCCAGGTGTACCACTGGCCCGCCGAAAGGTGCCACGGGGCAACATAGGCATAGATTGCCGCGTAGCCCAGCAACGCCAGACCCTTCCACGCTGCGGTGGTGGCGATCGAAACCAGACCCATCGAGATGCTTGCCAAGGAATCACGGGTGAGGTAGGCGCCGGTGGCCGGCCTGGGCCTTTCGGTGGCGACCGCCTCGATTCGTTCCAGTTTGCGGGCGGCTGTCCATTCGAGCGCCAAAAGAACGAGATAGAAAGGAATGGCGAACAACGCCGGGTCCCGCAACTCCGCGGGCAGCACGGACCAGAAGCCCGTCAAAGCACTCACGTTAGACAGACTACTGATAATCCGGTCGACGGCCCAAGGGTCCGCTGGGCTCGCGGGCGGGAATGGATTCGGCTCGAGCTAGCCGATCGCCTTCGAGATCGCATCACGGGCGCGGTCGAGCAGCGACGCGAATGGTCCAACGGCAAAATTCAGTTTCGCCGACTCCACGCCGGGGTGTGGCCTCGTCGGTGCGAGGGCCTCGGCTACTTGCACCGCCTTTGTCATGCGCTGTCGCTCGTCGGCGTCGAGTTCCCGCTGCAATGTGGTGAACTCTTCGTTCTCCTCACGTTCGGCATGTTCGACCACCGCCTGCCGCAGCTTGGTGAGCTCGTCGATGAACTCCTGCGAGGCGATGTCCAGCTTTTCAATGCTCGACAGCAGCTTCTTGGCATCGTGCTCTTCTCGTAGTCGCGCATCCGCGATCTCGTCGCCGGCAGCCACCTCGCGACGGACACGCGGATGAATGATCATCTCCTCAGCGGTCTCGTGCACGGCCAAGAGCTGGCGCAAGTCGTGAAAGGCGGTCTCGCGCGCTTTGTGGTCCGACGCGTGCAGCACGTCGTCGAACATGTCGTTGATCAGATCGTGCTGAGCTTTGAGAAACTTGACCACTTCTTGTGGCGTCTCGACAAGCATTTCGGCCATGCGGCAGGACCTCCGGTGTGATGGGATTCGCGCTGTGGGCTGTGCGCGCATCAACTGGCCGAATACCCGAAGCGAGAACGGCCGAAACGGTCAAGCGCTCGATCCTGATCGACGGAGGTTACCCGGGTGGCTGCTCTCGACCGGCCGCTAAGCCAACGCGACGTCAGCCCGGATGCCTCAGGCGCTGACCGGTTGACCCGCGTATTGGTGATCGGCTCCGGGTTCGCCGGGCTGTGGGCGGCATTAGGCGCTGCCCGACGACTCGATCAGCTCGTCGTCGCGCCGGGGACGGTGGACATCACGGTGTTGAGCGACAAACCGTTCCACGACATCAGGGTGCGCAACTACGAAGCCGACCTGAGTGGCTGCCGCATCCCACTGGCCGACGTGCTCGATCCGGCCGGGGTTGCGCATGTCACCGCGAACGTGACCGGAATCGACGCCGGCGCACGCAAGGTCACCACGTCGAGTGGCCACACATACCGCTACGACCGATTGGTGCTCGCGGCGGGCAGTCGACTGGTCAAGCCCGACGTACCGGGTCTGCGCGAGTTCGGATTCGATGTCGATACCTACGACGGCGCAATCCGGCTGCAGCACCACCTCGAAAAGCTCGCCGATGGCCCTGCAACGGCCGCGGCGGCGACCGTGGTGGTAGTCGGCGCGGGACTGACCGGTATCGAGACAGCCTGTGAGATGCCGAGCCGGCTGAGGGCGTTATTCGTCGGAAGTTCGGTGGCCCCCCGGGTGGTGCTGGTTGACCATAACCCGTTCGTCGGCTCCGATATGGGCGGCTCAGCGCGGCCGGTGATCGAGCAAGCCCTGGCAGACAATGGCGTCGAGACCAGGACCGCAGTCAGCGTGGCGAAGATCAGTGCGTCCGGCGTATCGCTCTCGTCGGGTGAGCACCTGGCAGCGGCCACCGTCGTGTGGTGCGCCGGCATGCGGGCCAATTCGCTTACCGGGCAACTACCGGCGACCCGCGATCGACTGGGTCGCGTCGAGGTCGACGACTACCTACGGGTGGTGGGCGTACCGGCCGTCTTTGCTGCCGGTGACGTAGCCGTTGCCGAGGTCGATGACGAGCACGTGTCGGTGATGTCGTGTCAGCACGGACGGCCGATGGGCCGCCACGCCGGCTACAACGTGATCAGCGACCTGTTCGGCGAGCCGCTGTTGGCATTTCGAATCCCTTGGTATGTAACGGTTCTCGACTTGGGACCAGCGGGCGCGGTGTACACCGAAGGGTGGGATCGTGAAGTGGTGTCGCGTGGCGGCGAGGCCAAGGCGACCAAACAGGCGATCAACACCCGGCGCATCTACCCGCCGCTGAACCGAAACCGCGCCGACCTGCTGGCCGCCGCCGCGCCAGAACTGCAGGCCCGGCCTTGAGCGATCCCCGCGTGGACGTCAAGTCAGTCCGACGGCGACATCGGCAATATCGGATTGGTTTGTTCACCGGCATACCAGTGCACTGCGTATATGCCCGGTTGCAAGGACAGTTCGGCCACCAACCGCTCCAGCTTGGCCGGTGTGTGGCCGTCCATCAGCAGGTGAGCGGTCAACGCGATGTTGTCGTCGGTGGCTGTGCCGGTGTGGATGCCGCGCAGCGTGATGTCGTTTCGAGCCGTGTGTTGCACGATCTGAGCGCGCACATATTTCGCGGACTTGGGGCGGCAGAGCACCTGCAGCTGGTAGGGCCGTAGGCCTTCGTCTTCTTCGACGGCGTTGTCGTGGTCGATCAGCCGCCCCAGCGGGCGGCCGAAGAGATGGATGGTGACGACGGTAGCGGTGGCGATCAACGCGAACACCAGGTGTCCGGAGGCGGCGAGCACACCGACTGCAGCCGAGCACCACAGGGTGGCAGCGGTGTTGAGGCCGCGTACGTTGAACCCCTCCCGCAGAATCACCCCACCACCCAGAAACCCGATGCCCGACACCACATACGACGCGACCCGGGTCGGACTGCTGTCCTCGGTGGCGGCCGCATACAACACGAAAAGGGTCGCTCCGGTGGCCACCAGAGCATTGGTACGCAGCCCGGCCATGCGCGCCCGCCACTGCCGCTCGAGGCCGATCAGGGCCCCGCAGCCGACGCCGACGGCGAGCCGGAGCGTGAATTCGGCGATGCTGAGGTTCTGCACGGCGCTGCGTTCCCTTCTGTCCCGGTGCGAGGGCGACGGCAGCTAAGCATATGGCGGTTAACGACGGGTGGCGAGTCGGCGAACCGGTTGCATTGCGGCGCTGACCAATACGCGAAACATGCTGGACCTCAAGCGATTTGAGCCCGGGCAAGGCCGCGTAAGGGCCAGGTCACGTCGAGTTGGCCAGGGTGGCATGGCCCGTGGCGGCCGGCCGCGCCGGCTCCTCGCCCAACCCCGTATCAGACGTGGCTCAGATGGTGCGGGCAGTAGTATTTCGCCGAAATCACCGCGAACTGCGATGCGGCTTCCATATTGAACCCGGGATTGTGGACCTCCACTTCGTGGACCACTGCCAGTCCCGCTTCGCCGTTATCCAGGTACCCGCATACCGCCTGAGCGGATCCGATGGCTGCCGCCGGACTGGCATAGGTGATGCCGACTTGTTGCAGTGCTGCCAGGAAGCCCGCGTCGTCGGCGCCACTGGGCTCCTGCGGATCGGCATGGGCAGGCGCCGTGAGGCCGACCATGGCCGCCAGGGTTAGTAGCGCTAGCAGCTTCTTCATGATTTCCATTCCTCCGTCCCCGGCAATCTTGCGGTTACCCGGTTCTGAATTCGACTTCCGAACTGCCCTGTCCGGTTACGTTTTTAATTCTGCCCCTTCGCGGCCCTGCCGCCACGGCTGTCGAGCCTCCGGGCCGCAACTGCGGCCAACACCGCAACTGCGGCTCGCTTCAGAATCGCCAATGCCGTTGAGCGGTTGGCATCACGGTTGATCAAACGCATAGCTCCAGCCATGTGTCAGCCCAACTGTGAATCCGAGGGCACCACTTTGGGTTTGTCGCCTTTGGACAGGTGCACGGCGTGGATGCCCGGTTTCTTCGCCAGTTGCTCGAGCAGGCTGTCAAGGCCTTCGGGGTCGACGCTGTGATGCTGAACGCTTTCGGGCTTCTCCGATATCTGTGCGACCAGACGCTTGAGTTTGTCCGGCGAGGTGGCGTCCTTGAGGTCTTTGAACGGAGCGATACGGCCGCGGACGCCGGTGCCGCTGACGGCGCTGGGAGCACCGGCACCGAGGGCGCTTCCGAGCATGCCCGCTAGCGCCGTCGAGCTGAGTAGCCCTCCCTCGCCGAGGGCAGCAGCCGGCACGGCCTCCGGCCCGGCGGCCGATAATGCGGCGGCCACGGTCCTGATGGCGGGCGTGGCGGTCGCCCAGCTGGGGGGAACGCTCAAGGACCCGACGAGCGTGCCGCGACCCCAATGAGCCGTCACATCGCCCGATGTCGCGCCGGTCAGCCAGCCACGGCCCCAGTGTGGCGCCAGCCCAAGCCCGGCGCCCAGCCCCTCTTTCGAGAACTCGCCGAGTCCACCGGCAACGGAATGCGGGCCGAACTTGAGGAACTGCGATACGGGAAAGTTCACCAGCAAACCGATGCAGTTGAATCCCAGGGTAAAACCCAGCGGACCCCTGATGGCGAGAAACAGGCGGACATAATCCGCCGCTGCGGTTGGTCCGAAGATGCCGTTCACCAGGTCGTTCATCGCCTTTGTGTAGGCGGTGCTGAGGTCGGCACCAAGTTGCAGCAACCACGAAATCGGATTGGCCGAGGCCAGCACCGACTGCGCGGCGGTGCCGGCCGAGGTTCCGGCGGCTTGGCCCGCCGCGGCGGCTTGGCCGGCCAGTCCGGCCGCGTTGGCGACTTGGGGCGGCGCGGTGAACGGCGTCAGCTGGCCGGCAGCCGCCGAGGAGCCGGCGTAGGTGTCCATCGCGACGGCGTCTTGGACCCACATCTGGCCGTATTGCGCCTCGGTGGCAGCGATCGCCGGGGTGTTTTGGCCGAAGATGTTGGTCGCCACCAGCGACGCCAGTTGACTGCGGTTGGCCGCGATCTCCACCGGCGGCACATGTGCGGCGAACGCCGTTTCGTAGGCGCTGGCCGCCACGGCGGCCTGGGCGGCCGCGTGCGCGGCCTGGGCGGCGGTGCCTTGCAGCCAGGTCACATACGGTGCGGCCGCGGCCGCCATGGCCAGTGCCGACGGACCTACCCACGGCCCGCTGGTCAGGCTGTCGATGACCGACGAGCACGCGGCAGCGGTGGATTGTAATTCGGCGGCCAGCGCGTCCCAGGCCGCCGCGGCGGCCCGCATCGGGCCCGATCCGGGGCCGGTGTACATGCGGCCCGAATTGATCTCCGGTGGAAGTGCTGTGTAGAACACGTCTCTACCCCTTACCTGGCCGGGTGCTTTGAGTGGCCCGAGCTTGGGCTATGGCCCGTCGTAATGCCGGTCATCACCGTCACCGCCGTCATTCGTCGAGCGCCGGGATCACGATGATGGTGGCGGCGGCGGGGTCTGCCCCGGCGACAACGCCGCCCACTGAACTTGCCGTACCACTGCCTGCAGAGCCGAACGTGGTAGCAGCCAGGGCGCGCCCGGCCAGGCTCGACAGGGCCATCTGGCCGAATACGCCGGCCTCGCCGGAAAACGCCGCGGCCGGGGCGGCGGCCAAGTTGGTCGGCAGCAGCGAGGAGACCAGTCGCATCGCGGGGGCGGCTTGCGTCCAACCCTGTGGCACCGACATGCTGCCCACCAGGGCCGCCCGCCCCATCGCCCCCGTGACCGGTCCACCACCACTACCTGTGCTGCTGGAGGTCAGGTTTGCGCCCAGCGAATCAGCGATCGGCGCCAGGGCCCCGGTGATGGGCTTGGCGGGGGCGAAAAAGGCCTGCAAACCTTGGCCATTCTGGGCGTAGGCGTAGACCTGTCCGAAGGACAGGAACGGGCCGCCCGGTATGGCAGCGAGGCCCTGCAGCGCATAGGGCCCGTTCTGGGTCGCCATGATGATGTTCCAGTTATCGATATCGGTTACCAGCCATGGCGGCAACGCTGGAAACAAGGATCCCGGCAACGACGGCGCCGCCGTCGGCAACGACGTGGTCGAGGCCAGGCTTTGCAGCGCATTTGGCACCGAGGCGATCAACTGGGACAGCTGTGTCGTGATGTCCGAGGCCGCAGCGGTGCCGGTTGCCGGTGCCACAGCGGCGGATTGGGCCGCCGCTGCCGACGGGTTTGTGGTCTGCGGCGGCTCGGTAAACGGCGTCAGCTGGGTGGCCGTGGCGGAGGAGCTGGCATAGGCATACATCGCCGCGGCGTCTTGGGCCCACATTTCCAGGTATTCGGCCTCGGTGGCCGCGATCGCCGGAGTGTTCTGCCCGAAAATGTTGGTGGCGATCAAGCTCATCAGCAGCGCTCGGTTGGCCGCGATCACCGGCGGCGGCACCGTCGCCGCAAACGCCGTCTCATAGGCCGCGGTGGCCACCGCGGCCTGGGCGGCCGCTTGCTCTGCTTGAGCCCCCGTCGAGCTGATCCACGCCAGGTACGGCCCGACCGCGGCTGCCATCGCGATCGACGACGGGCCCGTCCACGGTCCTGCGGTTAGACTCTCGATAATCGACCGATACGAGGCGACCATGGACTGCAACTCGGCAGCCAACTCCTCCCAGGCCGCGGCCGCGGCCAACATCGGACCAGGACCCGCCCCGACGTACATCCGCCCCGAGTTGATCTCCGGCGGAAGCGCCCCAAAATCTATCATTTGCTGCCTCCGGTTCTTCGCTGCCCGCCATAGTAATAACGGCCGTGTAGTTCCGTACGCGAGTTAGGTCAGCTCTTACCGAACTCATTATTCATCCCCGTCGACCGCTCCACGTTTGATTCCACGCGATTGACACCGATCTGGGCTCTCCCAGAGGTGAATCTTCTGCTGGTCAAGGTGCGCCACCCGCGCGGTTGTGGCTGCCCCCTATCCGGCCATCACCGTCACACTGCACAATAATTATTTGCATTACGTTCCCAGCGTGTAATCACGACGTTAAAAGTAACCGGCACCGCATCGTTGATCGCTGGAAAACTCTCAGCTTAGCTATCACTTCAGCCGTCCAGCTCACCTAGTAAGCGCCCCCAGTTATTCGCCCGGAGAACAACGAATTAGGCGGTTAGATCACCCCGCGCGCGACACAGGCAAAACCGTGAACACAGGAAATCCGGCGATATTGTACGTGTGTCGGTTAATACGATTTGCCGCCATTGCCGAAGAGAATTGACGTGCCACCCGGATCACTATATTACGATTTCTGCCCAATCGTATCGGCGCGGAAATCAAAGACCGCAAATAATTGGATTATTGCGAGGCGTTTTTGGGGTAAACGCCGTCCCGTGACCTCCTAGATTTGATCCTGCTGGCAAGAAATCGATTGCTAGTCCGTCAGCAACTGAATGTCCCGGCACCCGGCAGCGACTGGCAGGAGTCCATCGCGCACGACAGCCCGCGGCTCGGCCGCGCAGGCCACCTTCTGGGCCCGATGGTGCGCCAGGTGTCAGGTCGATGACATGGACGTCCACCGACCTGACACCTGATCGCCATGATGTGCTTCTCTTTGCTGAAAGATGACATGTGATGGGGACCCCCTCAGCTCAGACGCTCGTTGAGTTTGCGTCAGAGTTTTTTCGGGAGCTTGAGGAGGTCCCACTGATGACGATGGTAGGCGGGTTTGACGTGCACCGGA
Organism: Mycobacterium innocens; assembly: GCF_900566055.1. GTDB lineage: Bacteria > Actinomycetota > Actinomycetes > Mycobacteriales > Mycobacteriaceae > Mycobacterium > Mycobacterium innocens. The sequence goes on along the minus strand of NZ_UPHQ01000122.1, from coordinate 3 downwards.
AGC
>NZ_UPHQ01000356.1 GCF_900566055.1 Mycobacterium innocens | reverse complement strand
GGTGACGGCCGCCGATCGTGAGGGCGAGGTGTCGCGCAAGTTTGCGCTGCTGGCACCGGTGCTGGACGAGCGGCAGCGCCGGCTGTGGATGGCGGTGGAAGCCCGCGAGGCCGGGCACGGCGGGATCACGGTGGTGGCGCGCGCGACCGGGGCCGCGCGCTCGACGGTGACGCGGGGTGTCGACGAACTCGACAGCGGCGCAGCCGATTGCGGGCGGATACGGCGAGCCGGTGCGGGCCGCAAGCGGGCGGAGACGGTGAATCCGGCGCTGGCCGCGACGTTGGAGCGCCTCGTCGATGCGGACACTTGGGGTGATCCGGAGTCGCCGCTGCGCTGGACGATCAAGTCCACGCGGCAGCTCTCGGCCGCGCTGGCCGAACAGGGCCATGCGGCCAGCGAGTGGCTGGTACGGCGGCTGCTGCACGAGGCCGGCTACAGCCTGCAGGCGACCGCCAAGCAGCTCGAGGGTGCCCAGCACCGGGATCGCGACGCCCAGTTCCGCTACCTCGACGACCGGGTGCGCGAGCATCAAGCGGCCGGGCAGCCGGTGATCAGCGTGGACACCAAGAAGAAGGAGCTCGTCGGGCGGTACAAGAACGCCGGGCGCCGGTGGCAGCCGACCGGGCGACCCGAGCCGGTCAACACCCACGACTTCCCCGACAAAGAGCTGGGCAAGGCCATCCCGTACGGGGTCTACGACCTCGCCGCCGACGCGGGCTGGGTGTCCGTCGGCGCCGACCACGACACCGCCGCCTTCGCCGTGGCCACGGTCCGCCGCTGGTGGCAGAGTGTGGGCGCGGGCCGCTACCCGCACGCCGACCGGCTGCTGATCACCGCCGACGCGGGCGGCTCCAACGGCTACCGTCCCCGGCTGTGGAAGACCGAGCTGGCCGCCTTCGCCGCCGAGACCGGGCTGGCCATCACCGTCTGCCACTTCCCGCCCGGCACCTCCAAGTGGAACAAAATCGAGCACCGGCTGTTCTCCCACATCTCCTCGAACTGGCGCGGCGAAACACTGACCAGTCACGAAGTGGTCGTCAATCTGATCGCCGCAACGACCACGCGCACCGGCCTGACCGTGCATGCTGAACTCGACCATGGCGAGTACCCCAAGGGAATCAAGGTCAGCGACAAGCAGATTCGCGAACTGGAAGCCCGAGCCATCACCCGGCACGACTGGCACGGCGAATGGAACTACACCGTGACCGGCCCACCGCGGGCGCCGTAA
>NZ_UPHQ01000032.1 GCF_900566055.1 Mycobacterium innocens | reverse complement strand
TGCCAGGTCCATCATGTGCGCGACTGGGCCAGCACCCATCGCACCGACATCGACCAACTCACCCTGGCCTGCGGACCCCACCACAAACTCCTCGACGGCGACTGGACTACCCGCAAAAACGCCCACGGCGACACCGAATGGATCCCACCGCCGCATCTCGACCACGGGCAACCGAGAACCAACACGTTCCACCACGTAGAGAAACTGCTGCGCGACGGAGACGACGACCCATGACAACCACGCACGGTCAATTCACGCGATGTTCGCACCTTTCCAGTCGCCGACCTAGATTGGAATGACTTTTCCACCAACCGGACCCGGGAACGGGCCGCGATTCGGAGCCGGCATGGATACACACGAACTGCGTATCTCCAACGTCGACGTCTTCGACAGCGTCGACGGCCGGAACACCGGGCCGATGGACGTCACCATCCGGGAGGGCGTGATCGCCGCGGTGGCGCCCGCGGGTTCGACGGAATTCTCCGGCTCGAAGATCGACGGGACCGCAAAGACGTTGATACCCGGGCTGATTGACGCGCACTGGCATGCGATGTTCGCCACCATCCCGGCGTCGGTGGCGCAACTCAGCGAACTCGGTTACGTCTACGCCCGGGCGATCTCCGGCGCCCGGGAAACGCTGCTACGCGGCTTCACCACGGTCCGCGATCTCGGCGGGCCGGTGTTCGGGATCAAGCAGGCGATCGACGAGGGCGTGATCGTTGGCCCACGCATTTACCCGTCCGGCGGGTTCATCTCCCAGACCGGCGGACACGGCGACTTCCGGCTGCCGCACGAGGTCCCTCGCGGTATCTGCGGACACCTGAGCTACACCGAGATCATCGGTGCCGCCGTCATCGCCGACGGCGAAGCCGAAGTGCTACGGGGAGCACGAGAGATGTTGCGGCGCAGCGCCTCTCAGCTCACGCTGATGGCCGGTGGCGGTATCACCTCGACGTACGACCCGGTCGACGTGGCCCAGTTCACCGAAGCCGAGATCCGCGCCGCGGTGGCGGCCGCGGAGAACTGGGGCACCTACGTCACCGTGCACGCCTACACGCCGCGCGCGATCCGCACTGCCGTGGCCGCCGGGGTCCGGTGCATCGAGCACGGCCACCTCATCGACGAGGACACCGCCGCACTGCTCGCAGAAAACGACATCTGGTGGTGCCTGCAGCCCTTCCTTGCCGACGAGCCCACGATCCCCGCCACACCGCAGACAAGGGCAAAGCTGCGGCAAGTGGTCGCCGGCACCGACACCGCGTATCGGCTCGCGATCAAACACCGGGTCAAGGTCGCGTTCGGAACCGACATATTGTTCGACGCCGCACTCGCCAGCCGGCAGGGCGCCCAGCTTGCCGAGCTCACCCGCTGGTTCACGCCCGCCGAGGTGCTGCAGCAGGCCACCATCCGCAACGCCGAGCTCCTGGCCATGTCCGGGCCGCGTAACCCGTACCCCGGCCGGCTGGGTGTGGTGGCCGAAGGGGCCCTGGCCGACTTGGTTCTCGTCGACGGCAATCCGTTGGCCGATATCTCGCTGATCGCCCGGCCCGACGAGGCGTTCGTAGTCATCATCAAGGACGGCCGTCTGGTCAAAGGCACCGTCGAATAGCCAGGGCGTGCCTGGATTGCCGGTGCGGAAGAATCGCGGTCAGCATGGTCGACGGTGTGGCGCGTGACCGCCATCATCGGGGTGTTCGCCGCACGGCGTGGTTACCGATCATGGCGTGGGCGCGCGCTGCCGAGTCAGCGACCGCGGCGCTGAAGATGCGACCCGACCAGCTCCTTGCGCGCGGCGACGCCGCGGCTGCGGTAGACGACGTAGGGCCGGAACAGATACGCGACCGGTGCGCTGAACGCGTGAACCAGCCGGGTGAAGGGCCAGATCGCGAACAGCGCCAGCGCGATCATCACATGCAGCTGGTAGTACAGCGGCGCCAGCGCCATCAGTTCGCCGCGAGGTTGCAGCACCCAGATGGACCGGAACCACACCGAGACGGTTTCGCGGTAGTTGTACGACTCGCCGAACGTCCCCGAGCCCAACGCGGTCGCATACAGCCCCGCCGATATCGCCCCCACCAGGAACACATACATCAGCTTGTCGTTGACCGTGGTGGCCATGAACACCGGGCCGCGGCTACGTCGCCGGTAGATCAGCAGCGCCAGCCCCGTCAGCGTGGTTACGCCGGCTATCGACCCCAGCACGACAGCCTGGACATGATAGGCGTGATGACTCACCCGGGCTGCGTCCGTCCATGATTCCGGGATCAGCAGGCCGATGACGTTCGCGGGTAGCCTTGTCCTGGACGGGTTTCCACGTTATTGAACCAGACGTACTCGGTGCCCGCACGGTTGGTCCAAGCCTGCTTGCGGGTCACCGAACAGGTGTGGCAGCCGATGCACTTGTCGAGGTTCATCACCATCGCCAGCTGTGCCATGACTTTCATGAGGACCTCGCTCCGCAGGCTCCGCTCGCGGGCATCAGTACGCCACCTCTTGAGAGCGCCGACGTACCACTGCCACCTCGTCACGCTGGTTGCCGGTTGGGCAGCGCTCGAGGAGTTCTTCGATCCGGCCCCCGGGTGGGCTGCTCACGCGGTCGCCTTCCTGCGTTCGGCCGCGGGTTCGGTCGCGTGCAGTCTCAGGGCCGTGAATGCCAGCGCCACCAGCGCGGTCGCGACCAACAGCAGCAGCCCGACCGTGTAGTCGTTCTCGACAGGGTCGTAGGTCGCGCCCATCACCAACGGCGGAAAGTAGCCGCCCAGACCGCCCGCGGCGGCGACGATGCCGGTGATCGTGCCGACAGATTGGGCGGGTGAGCGGCGGGCGACCCAGGCGATCACGCCGCCGGTACCGGCCCCCAGGAAGATCGCCAGCGTGATGAACGTCAGCGCCGAGAACACGTCCGGCGGCGGCTTGAACGCCGCGATGAACGCCAGCGCCGCGGAGCCGGCCAGCGACGCGAGGACGACGTACTTGGGCGCGATGCGGTCGGCGAGCGCGCCGCCGAACGGCCGGGCCAGCACGGCAGCCACAGCGAAGCCGGCCGTGCGGGCGCCCGCGTCGACCGCGGAGAAACCGTAGATCGTCTTGATATAGGTGGGCAGGTAGTTGGCGAACGCGACGAAACCACCGAACACGATGGCGTACAGGAACGACATCTCCCAGGTCACCCGCAGCTTCGCGGCGGCGACCAGCTTCGGTGGTACCGGGCCGGTGTTCGGTGTGAAGTCCGGCGAGTTGCGCATGACCAGCACGCACGCCGCAGCGGTGAGCGCCAGCACGACGGCGATGATGACGTGGGTGTTGATCAGGCCGAACCAGCGGACGAATCGTGGTGTGAAGAACGTGGACAAGGCGGTGCCCACCATGCCCATGCCGAACACCCCGGTGGCGAACCCACGGCGGGCGGCGGGTACCACGCGTTGACGAACGGGATCCCGACGGCAAAAACCGTGCCCGCGATCCCGAGGAAGAACCCGAACACCAACAGCAACGGGTAGGAACCCGACTTGCCGGCAAGACCCACGGCAAGCACCGGCGCGATCGTGGGCAGCGAGATCGCGATGAACATCGCGCGGCCGCCGAACCGGTCGGTCAGCGAGCCGATGACGATCCGACCCAGTGCCCCAACCAGAATGGGCGTCGCCACGAGCAGCGAGGCTTGCGCGCTCGACAGCCGCAACTGCTCGGCGTAGGTGGTTGACAGCGGGCCGATCATGTTCCATGCCCAGAAGTTGACGGTCGAGACCCACGTCGCCAAGGCCAAGTTCGCGTCCTGACGCGCGCCGGTATCCGGCGTATTCGCCGTAGTCACCGCTCTACCCAATCACCTCGTCAGCCGGTTGGAAATTAGACCGAAGTATTCGGCGGGCCCGCAGCGGCCCGGTACGTATTGTGCTAGACGCCGGCCCGTACCGCGGACACGAACTGATTTCGCGGGGCGCTGTCTTGGACCTCCTTCGGCGGGTGGCGGTCGTAGCCGGCCATCAGCTGCGCCGACGGCGTGACCGTCACCTCCCAGCCGTGGCGGCGCAACCAGTCGCCGACGTCGTCGCGCTCCTCGAAGTACCACAGCTCGTCGGTACTGGGCACCTCGCGCTGCGGGTCGACCTTGGCCATCAGCGCTCGGACGCGGTCCATCCGCTCGCGCCGCTTGGCGCGGAACGCGGGGTCCAGAAAGTCGGGTCCGAGCGCCTCGACAGCGATCCGGCTTGCGGTGACGGTGAGGCCCTGAACGCGGTTGAACAGCAGATCCTGGGCCACTGCCGGCAAGTACGGCATGAGCCCCTCGGCTGACCATGCGCTCGGCACCGACGCGTCGAAACCGGCCTGCTGCAACGCCTTCGGCCAGTCTTGGCGCAGGTCCACCGGGACGCCGACGCGACGACAGGTCGGCTCGTCCCCGTGCTCGCGTAGCGTCGCCGTTTTGAATTCCAGCACCTTGGGCTGGTCGAGTTCGTAGACCGTGGTGCCGTCGGGCCACGGCAACCGCCAGCACCGCGAGTCCAGGCCGGCCGCCAGAATCACCGCCTGACCGATGCCCGCTCGGGTCGCGTCCAGGAAGAAGGTGTCGAAAAACGCTGTGCGACAGGCCATATAGTTGATCATCGCCTGCATCCGCAGCGGCACCTCGGGTTCGGATTGGAGAACCTCGGCGGGCAGCTGCGGCGCCGAATACCAGTTCCACACGCCGTCGCCGGCCGCGTCGAGGAAAACCCGCGCGAACGGATCGCTGATCAGCGGACGCTCGCTTTCGGATTCGGCCGCGCGGGCCGCCGCCACACCCAGCGCCGTCGCGCCCACGCTCTCGGTGATCTCCCAGCTGTCGTTATCGGTTCTGGCGGTTCTGGCCATGCTCACTTCCTCCCGTCAACACCGACCCTACGGGCAGGTATCCAAAGCGTCGGTCCGGGTGGGGGCACACTGGTTGGCCGTGTGTCAGCAGGCCGTCGGAATGAGGACCGCGACGTCGCTGTGTAAGTGCGCCAGTCCGCTATCGAGAGTCGCCAACTGCCCGTTGCGGCTTCGGGCCAGCTGAGCCAGGTAGGCATCGGTCACCTGTCGGTGGCCGACCACGCCTCCGATCTCGACATCGGCGAAAGAGACGCTGTCGGGCCAGAACTCGTGGCGCTTTGCGGTTTCGACGGCGCTGACCACCTCCCGCGCCGCTGCCGCGGATTGGCCCGTCCGCATCAAGAATCGAACCAGACTTCCCTGCGTGACGGGGCACGTCGCGAAGCCGGCGTCACGCGTGGACAGCCATGCCGCGGCGGCGTCGTGATGCACGTGCTCGGCGACGACCAGTGCGATCAGCACGTTCGCGTCCAGCAGCGCGATCACTCCTCATCCTCCAACGAGCGCACGTCCTCGGAGGTCACGACTTTGCCGACGCTCACCAGTGGCAACCCGGTCCTGGGATCGGTCGAAATCGCGGCGGTACGGCCGGCTCCCAGGCCGCGTCGCATGAGGTCGGCAACGGTTTCACTCAAGGTGCGGCGAGTGTCCCGGGCGATAGCCAACGCCTGTTTGTGCAGGTCGTCGGGGAGATCAATGGTGGTACGCACACCCAAGCCTACATCACTGCATCACGATGCCATGATGTAGGCGACTCCGAGCCGACCAATAACCCGAAGTAGGCCGGCGGGGTTCTCGCGGCGCGGCTCGCCGGCGCATAAGGTGGTCGCCGTGGCTGATGACTTCGCCGGGTCCGAGACCCTAGCAAGAATCTTGACCCAACACGGCCCGTTGGACGCCGACGACATCGCAGCGCGGCTACGGGATGACGGCGTGGCCGATCCGGATGCCGTGCTGGATCAGGTTCTCTACGAAATAGATTGTCCGGCAAGGCAATTGGTCGACTTGAGGTGGGTATGGCTGCCGGCCGTGCTGGCCGGCCGGGTGTTCACACATCGGGTCGGAGCAGCCGAGCTGGCCCACGACCTGCTCACGGTGACCCCGGATCTGGACCCCATCACCGAGCTCTGCGAGCACGAGCAGTACCAGCGACTCGCCGGCGGTTCACCGGCGCAGGTCATGTTGGCCCAGTTCGATGATGAGCTGCTCGAACAGCGAGGCATTCCGGACGCTGCGGTCGACCCGCACGGGGTGCTGCTCCTGGCGCCGGGCACGTTGGCGGCGTTGGGGGTGGCCGAGGGCGACCTGGTCGGGTTGCGGCTGACCGACCAGGGTCTCGCGGTCGAGCGGGTCGAGCGGGTCGAGCGGGTCGCCGATGCCGGGCCGGGCGGCGAAGCGGGCGCCCGGCTGGCCGCGACGCTCGACCCCGAGGAGCCGGACTATTTCGCTGCCGCGGTGTGGACGGTGTGCGCCGAAGATCCGACGCTGTTCACCGAGCCGCTGCCGCCGCTGTCGGAGATCGCCGACGACTATGGTCTGGAGCGCCGCGGCGAATGGCTTGCGACACGCGGATTCGATTTCGACGCTTGGCAATTCGATCAGGGTTGCGCGGCGCTGGCCGAGCGGCATCACCTCGACGCCGAGGACGCGTTCGCGCTGTTCACGCTGATCAGGTTCTACGACCGGATATCTCTGCTGATCGTGGCCGCCGCCGAGGAGGAGTCACCGCAGGAGGCGGTGGCCGCAGTCGTCGGTAGCTTGACGACGCCCGAGTTCGACAACCTCGCCGGTCTTGTCGGGAAGGTAGGGGTCGCGCTCGCCGAACCGCTACTGGCAGAGCTGCTGGTGGCCGAGACGATCGGCACCGAAAGCGTCGGGGTGGTCGCGCTGGGATTGTTCGCCGAGGTGCTGGAGTCGACGGTGCCCCGCGCGGCGCGGGTGGCGTGTCGGTGGCTGCGTGCAGTGGCGCTGGAGCGCATCGGCGACATCGAGGCCGCCGAACACGAACTGCTGGCCGCCGAGTCGATGGATCCGGATTGGCCGTTGCCGCTGTTCGATCTGGCTCGCATCGCCTCCGATCGCGGTGACGTCGAGCGCGGGTTGGCGTTGTTACGCCGCGCCGGCGCCGAGCCGGACTACCCGCTGGTGGAGCTGCTGGAGCAGTACCGGGCTGAGCCGCGCCGTGACGTCGGCCGAAATGACTTGTGCTGGTGCGGGTCCGGGCGCAAGTACAAGAAGTGCCATCTCGGGCGTGAGCAGCTGCCGTTGGACGACCGGGCGCGCTGGTTGTACGCGAAAGCCATCCAGCATGCTCTGGTGAGCGGCTGGAACGACCTGTTGATCGACGTGGCCGACGAACGCTCCCGTCATGCCGGCGATGATCCGGACGCGCTGACCACCGCGCTGGGTGATCCGCTGGTGATCGATGCGGTGCTGTTCGAGGGCGGGGCGTTCGAGGAGTTCCTCGAGATCCGCGGGTCGTTGCTGCCCGACGACGAGCGACTGCTGGCGCAGCAGTGGCTGTTGGTGCAGCGGTCGGTGTTCGAGGTGGAACGGGTGCAGCGTGGCCACAGCGTCACCGTGCGCGACCTGCGCACCGGCGACACCCACGAGGTGCGGGAGCAGGCGGCCAGCCGCCAGCTCAAGCCGGGGCAGCTGGTGTGCGCGCGGGTGTTGCCCGCCGGGGACACCATGCGATTTTTCGGCGGCGTGGAACCGGTCGCGCTGCACGAGCGCGACCCGCTGATCGAACTGCTCGACACCGAACCCGACGCGGTGACACTGGTGGCGTACCTGAGCCGCCGGTTCGCGCCGCCGGCGCTGATTAACACCGAGGGTGATCCGCTGGCGTTCTGTGAGGCCACCGTGCGCGTCGGCGACCCGGCCGCGATCCAGGCCGCGCTCGACGACACCTACGACCGGGTCGAAGGCGAACCGTCGCCGCGCTGGCACGAATACGTCAACGACGATGGGACGCAACGGATCCGGGCGGCCCTGGTGCTCGACGCCGACACGCTGCGGGTAGAGACCAATAGCGAAAAGCGGATGGACCGGGTGCTGGCCACGGTGGCCGCCCTGGACCCGGCGATGAGGGTACTGGAGGACTCGCGCCGCCCGATGGGCGACACCCGCGAGCTGGCCGAGCTGGCCAAGCAGCTGCCGGCGACCAAGGAAAGGGTACCCGATGGGCCCGAGGTGGCCGCGGCTCTCGAGGAGTTCGTCCGCGACTACGAAACCAAGTGGCTTGACAGGCCCATCCCGGCGCTCGAGGGTCGCACCCCGCGGCAGGCCGCAGACGACCCCACCCGACGGGGCGACCTGATCAAACTCCTCGACAGCTTCCCCGCCGCGGCAGGCGCCGGCGCCATGGACGTCAACCGGCTGCGCGCCGCGTTGGGACTGTAGTTCGGACGGCGTGCCGAGTTTCTGCAGAACCGGCCGCCGATTCCGGCGGAAACAGGCGCCGGGCGGCGCATGATGGAAGGGTGCGGATCGGAGTCGGCTTCTCCACCGCGCCCGATGCGCGGAAGGCGGCGGTGGCGGCGGCAACGCAGGCGTGCGACGCGCTTGCGGGTGAGGCGCCGTCGCTGGCTGTGCTGCTCGGATCGCGGTCGCACTCCGATCAGGCGGCGGACGTTCTCAACGCGGTGCAGGGGATCGTCGGGCCGCCCGCGCTGATCGGTTGTGTCGCCCAGGCGGTTGTTGCCGGCCGGCGTGAGATAGAGGACCGACCGGCGGTGGCGGTGTGGCTGGCGTCGGGCCTGGCCGCCGAAACGTTCCAGCTGGACTTCGTCCGCACCGGCTCGGGTGGACTGCTCACCGGTTACCGGTTCGACCGGACCGGACATGATCTGCACCTGCTGCTGCCCGACCCGTACACATTCCCGTCGAGTCTGCTCATCGAGCACCTCAACAGCGACCTGCCGGGAACGACCGTGGTGGGCGGTCTGGCCAGCGGTGGACGCGGCCCGGGCGGCACCCGGCTGTTCCGCGACGGCGGCGTGTTCAGCTCGGGGCTCGTCGGGGTGCGCCTGCCCGGTGTGCACGGGATACCGATCGTGTCGCAGGGCTGCCGGCCGATCGGCCGTCCCTACATCGTCACCGGCGCGGACGGGGCGGTCATCACCGAGCTGGGCGGCCGTCCGCCGCTGGTGCGCCTGCGAGAGATCATCGAGGATTTGCCCTTGCACGAGCAGGAATTGGTCAGCCGTGGCCTGCAGATCGGCATTGTGGTCGACGAACACCTGGCGGCTCCGGGGCAGGGCGACTTCTTGATCCGCGGGCTGCTGGGCGCCGACCCTTCGACCGGGGCCATCGAGATCGGCGATGTTGTCGAGGTCGGCACGACCGTGCAGTTCCAGGTGCGTGACGCGGCGTCGGCGGACAAGGACCTGCACCTGGCCGTGGAGCGGGCCGCAGCTGAGCTGGGCGGGCGGCCGGCGGGTGCGCTGCTGTTCACCTGCAACGGGCGGGGGCGGCGGATGTTCGGGGTGGCCGACCATGACGCGTCGACTATCGAAGACCTCCTGGGCGGGATTCCGCTGGCCGGGTTCTTCGCCGCCGGGGAGATCGGCCCGGTTTTTGGGCGCAACGCGCTGCACGGCTACACGGCGTCGTTGGCGCTATTCGTCGACTGAGCTGGACAGTTATGCGTCACTTGAGTCACATCTGTCACCGCTGGGGGGCACTATGCGTTGTGCCCGGCTATGAGCGACTTTCAGCGACAAGCCGGCGCTGGGTGCCGCCGGGCTTATTCCGGCAGCGCGGATCGGACGCCGGTATGTCCAAAGTCGTTGCCTTTCCATAACAGTGGCTCACGTAGGTCGGTGGCCAGTGCGTACGACAGGCAATCGCCGAAGTTCAAACCGGCTGGATGGCCGCTGCCCTTGCCGAAATCTGCGTAGGCCTGACGCGCAAGCCGGGCCTGCCGTTCGGTCACCGGCTCCACCACGAACCCGGCTTCTTCGAGCAGCTCGTCCAAACCTCTGCTGATGATCGGGTCACGTAGGGAATCCAGGACGATCCCGCATTCGAGATAGCTTGCCGCGGAAAGCCTTCTCGCGTCGGCGGCGGCGATTGCGTTGGCGTAGCGGGCGGCGTCGTCCTCTTTGGTGAGGATCGCAATGATCGCCGACGTGTCCACGATCACGCTGGTAGCCCTCGCTCGTCGTAGAGCATTGCAGCATGGTCCAGCCGCTTTGTCTCTGGGTTCATCCGGCTGGCGGTCTTGTGGCCGATGGCCAGCAGCCGGGCGGCGAGATCGTCCCTCTGCAGCCGGGCCAGACGCTCTTTCACCGCAGTGGCCACCGCCTGAGCCTGAGACTCACCCGTGATCGTGGCGATCTGCCTGACCGCTTCGTGGACCGATGCGTCTTTGATGTTCAACGCCATGCGAGTACCTTTCTACCTGAGTGATGGTACCAGGGTACGCGTGGTTACGGTCTCCAGGACAACCTCGCTGGCCCCAGCCCGCGTCCGACGCAACCACCGCTTTGCGGTGCGGCGCGAAACATTCTGGGGCACATGGTATTTCCTATGCCCCGTGAGAGAGCCGACCCCACGAGAGCGCTCAGGCGAGCGACAGCCGGCTGACGGATTCATCGGCTTGCTGGCGTCGGGTCGACGCCGTCGAGCCGAAGCCGCATATCGAAACCTCCCTTCTCCGCGCGCTTGCGTTGTGCCGTATCGGCGATGGTGTCGACGCTGGCGCCCCGCTCGCCGGCAATGGCAACGAGGACTTCGAGGATGTCGGCGGCCTCCTCGATGACCGCGTCCGTGCGGTGAGCGGCGATGAGTTCGTCGACCTCTTCGCGCAGTTTGTCGAGGAGCGCGGCCCGGTACGGGCCTCCGGCCAGCGTCGTCACCCGGGGTATGCGCCCGGAGGCTCGGATGATGTCGGGAATCTTGTCCCGAACCAGTTTGCCCACGCGGTCCCTCTCCCTCGTCATAATGCGGTGGTGCAGTTGTATCGCACGGGTCTGACAGCGGGGGTGCGCCATGACCGGTGACGTCGCCGACCCGCTGCTGCTCGGCCAGCGTGTGGTGGCGATCCTGGAGACCGGCCTGCGCACGGCCACCTACAAGCTCGCCGCGCTGATGACGTTGATCGACCATTGCATCGAGAACATTCCCGAGCGGCCCGGCGATGTGCTACGGGTGCCGATTCCCGAGCTGGCGCACCGGGTGCTGGAGATCTACTGGCGGCAGGTGCGTCCTTTCGAGGGCCGCGAATTACGCCAGTCCACCCAGCAGCGCGCTCGGATCCTGTTCGCCACCAACGTGTTACGTGAGGCGGCCGCCCTCGGAGGCACGGGTGCGTCGGTGGACGTCGCCAGGCTACGCGCGCCGGCCGCTTACCGAAGTGCCATCGACGAGATCACGCTGCGTCTGGCACAGCAGCCGTTGCATCGGCTGCAGAAGCTGCCGGGCTCGTCGGCCAGTGATCCGTTTCTCTACGACGACTCGTTCCTGCGCGACCACGTGTCGCGGTCGACGCTGCGTGCCCACGGCGACGCGATCGAGCTCAAATCCGGTGTCGCTCACGGACTTGCCCGGCTGGCCGGGCTGCTCAAGCCGGCGCTGGAGATCATGTGGGTCGAGGATGTGCGGCGGATGAACAAGTTCTTGCGCGCCGAGGTTCCCGACGTGGCGGGCCATCTGTTCGGACGTGAACGCACCGGCCTCGCCCCGGTTCGCGGACCGTTCCGGGACGCCTACGGTCCGCACTGCTTCTATTGCGGCACGTATCTGCCGGCTAACAATCCGATCGATCACGTGATGCCGTGGTCACTGGTCGGCATCGACGGCCTGGCCAATCTGGTATTGGTGCGCTGGCGGCGGTGTCGATCGTCGACCGGGTGCTCGATCGTGACCGAGATGTGTTGGAACAGATCGCATCCGAAATCCAGTGGCCAACGCAACGCGATCGCGTGGTGGCCGCGGCGCTCGGCATCTATCGGGTGCAGCCCGCTGGTATCCCGACGTGGTCGGGGTACCGGCAGAGCGACCGGCTGGACATCCGCTTTGTGTCGTCGTGGATGTAATTGCGGTGTACCTGGGTGGCGCCCGGCTTCGCTGCTGTGTGCTCGCCCGGTTGCTACGTACGTCGCATGGCGCGCGGTGGCGCATATGCATATGCGGACGGATCCGCATTGCCCGGTGGGACAAATCCGCAACATCATGGTGGACGGATTCGCAACAGATGATTGGGCAGATCCGCAGCGTATCCTGTCAACATGTCCGTAGTCGACCGCGCGATCGCACCCATGGTGCTGGCCGCGCTGGCCGACACGCCGGTCGTCGTCGTCAATGGCGCACGCCAAGTCGGGAAGACGACCCTTGTTGCGCGACTTGACTACCCGGGGTCAAGCCAGGTCGTCTCCCTCGACGACGCCGCCAACCGCGATGCTGCTCGCGACGATCCGCGCGCATTCGTCTCCCGGCCGGTCGACACATTGGTGATCGACGAGGCACAACTGGAACCGGGACTGTTCCGGGCGATCAAGGCCGAGGTTGATCACGATCGCCGACCCGGCCGCTTCCTGCTTACCGGTTCGGCACGGCTGCTTTCTGCCCCCGACATGGCCGACGCGCTGGTCGGCCGAGTCGAGATCATCGAACTCTGGCCGTTCTCGCAAGGTGAACTCGCCGGATTCGCCGACAGCTTCGTCGATCTGCTGTTCGGCGCGCCACGTGAACTGATCCACAGCTCCGATATGCGGCGCGCCGATCTGGTCGAACGCGTCGCCACCGGAGGCTTCCCAGAGATCGTTGCTCGCGCGCCGTCGAGACGGCGCGCATGGTTCGACAACTATCTGACTACGGCGGCGCAGTCGGTCATCCGCGAGCTCTCGGCAATTGAGCGGCTTGCCGAAGTTCCACGATTGCTTCGGCTCTGCGCGGCGCGGACTGGTGCCGAACTCAACGTCAGCGCGCTGGCGAACGAACTGTCGATCCCGGCCCGCACCACCGACGGCTATCTGGCCTTGCTGGAAGCGGCCTTCCTCATCCATCGGGTGCCGGCCTGGTCGACCAACCTGACCCGCAAGGTGATCCGCAGACCGAAGCTGGTCGTGTCGGACAGTGGCCTGGCATGCCACCTGCTCGGTGCTACCGGTTCGACGCTGGATCGTCCAGGTGGTCACCTCGGCCCGCTTCTCGAGACATTCGTGGCCAACGAGATTCGCAAGCAGCTCACCTGGTCCGACGAGCCGGCCAGTCTGTGGCATTTTCGCGACCGTGGCGGCGCCGAGGTCGATCTGGTGCTCGAACACCCCGACGGCCGGATCTGCGGCATCGAAGTCAAGGCGACCAGCACCCCACGAGCGGAGGATCTTCGCGGTCTGCGCTATCTGGCCGACAAGCTCGGCGATCGTTTTCAGTTCGGCGTCCTGCTCACGGCGGCACCGGAAGCCACGCCGTTCGGCCCCAACCTTGCGGTCCTACCGGTTAGCACGCTCTGGGCGTCTAGGTGAGGCTCGATACCCTCGATTAACCGAGCGCATTACGCGAGCCCGGCGCTCGTCCTGTTGCATAACGGTTGCAGCAACACCGAAGAAGGCCTCGCGATGAGATCTTCGCGAACATCAACGAAGGAAATCTGGCCGTGACCGGTTGGGTCAGGCCCAGGGTTCGATACGCGCTGCGGGGCTGGCTGCCCAGCGCTCGCATTAGGCGGTACGGGCGGCAGCCGGTGCTGAGTTGGATGTCGATCCAGCCGTAGGCATCCGGCGGGTCCAATGTAGTTGGCTCCGACACGCATGTGCCCAACGGCAATGCGGCCCGACGACCACGGCATCGGAACGCTCGGCTAGCCTGTTGGCCTGGGCGGCGTTTATCGGGCCAAACGTTGCCGACGTCGCAAACCTTCATCCCGTGATCGGACCGCAGGCGGCCGGGGACGAATACAGCCTCATGCATCGCTCCGTCGCGCCCACGTACGTGGTCCGTCGCCGATCGTTCGGGGAAAAGTGAACAACCCACCGAATATGTCGGACACCCGAAGTATGGTCACGTTCGTGTCAGTACCAGCTTCCTAACGGGAGGTGTCATGGACGCGTTTGGTGTCCTTGACGAAGTCCTGAACGATTACGAGTCCTTCGTAAAAGGCTTCCTTGACATCAAGGACCACAAGATCAGGGACAAGGTCGAGGGCGAGATCGAGGACGGCCTGCTATGGCCCGAGCCGTGGTTGGCCCTCAACCCCGCTTTCGAGCCGGGTGGGTCGGTCGGCGAGTTGGTCGAACGGGGTGTGCTGCATCCTCAAGCCACGGAGATCTTCCGCATCAAGGCCGAGGATGACGCGATCGGCCGCGAGATCACCTTCCATCGTCACCAAACCGACGCCTTCGAGATCGCAAACCGCGGCGAATCCTACGTCCTGACCACCGGTACCGGATCAGGAAAATCCATGTCGTACATCGTTCCGATCGTGGACCGGGTGCTGCGTGAAGGATCCGGCAAGGGCGTGCGAGCCATCGTCGTCTACCCGATGAACGCGCTGGCCAATAGTCAGCGCAACGAGCTGGAGAAGTTCCTCGGCACGACCAGCCATAAGGTGACCTTCGCGCGCTACACGGGACAGGAAACGTCAAGTGAGCGCGACACGATCCTGGCGTCGCCACCGGACATCTTGCTGACCAACTACGTCATGCTCGAGCTGATGCTCACCCGGCCGCGTGAGCGTAAGGCACTGATCGCGAGCGCCGAGAATCTGTCGTTCCTGGTCCTCGACGAGCTGCACACCTACCGGGGCCGCCAGGGCGCCGACGTCGCGATGCTGGTGCGCCGGCTCCGCAGCGCGATCAGCGCCAAGAAGCTCCAGTGCATCGGCACCAGTGCCACCCTCGCCGGGCCGGGGACCAAGGCCGAGCAGCGCCAGCAGGTCGCCGAATTGGCCACCCGGATCTTCGGTGTCGAGATCCCCGCCACCAACATCGTCGGGGAGACCCTCCGACGAGCGACGTCAGGGCATGCCGATGCAGCTGTGCTCACCGCACGGCTTGCGGCACCGACCCCGGATGCCTGGGAAGACTTGCAAACCGATCCATTGGCCGTATGGGCCGAGGAGGAGTTCGGTCTTCGTCAAGACGACGAGGGAAAACTCAGCCGGCGGCCACCGAGCAAGTTGAGCGAGGCGGCGGCAAAGCTGCACACCGAGACGGGCGTCGACGAGCAGGTGTGCCGCGACAAGCTCCGGGCCCTGCTGCTGGCGGGCTCGCAGGCCCGCGATCCCCAGGGGCGCTCACTCTTCGCGTTCAAGCTGCACCAATTCATCGGCAAGGGCGACACCGTCTACACCACACTGGAGCCACCCGAAACCCGCTATCTCACAACGCAGTACCAGCGAAGCGCGCCGCAGCGCCCGTCGGGTCAGCCGCTATTCCCGCTAGCCTTCTGCCGCGAATGCGGGCAAGAGTTCTTGGTGGTCAACTTCGACCGCAGCCACCAGAACTTCAGCCCACGCGTCCTGAACGCAGGCGTTGATGACCCGCCTGATGCGACCGGGTTGCTCTACATCACTGAAAATCCGTGGCCGGACCCCACCGACCCAACGCTTCTTGAGCTGGTGCCCGACGACTGGGTGGTCTCGGCCGGTGCGGTCCAAGTTCTTGATTCCGCCCGCCTCAACAAGCTCCCCGCATCACTGCGGGTCGATCCGTTCGGCACCATCACCGACGACGGGATGCCGGCGGCCTTCTTCGAACGGCTCGACTTCTGCCCCGCCTGCAAGACGAGCTACGAGAGCACTCGGCAATCCGAGTTCTCCCGAGTGGCCAGCCTGGGTACCGAAGGCCGCGCCAGCGCGGTGACGGTCCTTTCGCAGTCCGTCGTGCGGGCCCTGCGCGACGAGGTGGAACTCGACGACGAAGCACGAAAATTCTTGGCGTTCAGCGACAATCGCCAGGACGCTAGCCTGCAGGCCGGACACTTCAACGACTTCGTCATCGTCGCGTTGATCCGGTCAGCTCTCTATCGCGCGGCTGTCAACCACAGCGCCGAGCCACTCACCGACGAGAACCTCGGGCCCAAGGTGCTTGCCGCGCTCGGCGGCAGCAACCTCAAACTGTTCGCCCGCGACCAGGACGTCGCCGAAGAACTGGTGCCGCGCAAGAAGATTTCCCGCGCGCTGCGCGACGTCGTCACCTACCGCCTATGGGCAGACCTCAAACGCGGATGGCGCATCACCATGCCCAACCTGGAGCAGACCGGCCAATTGTGTCTGGATTACTTCGGTTTGGACCAACTCGCCCAGGACGACACGAAATGGTCCGCTCACGGTGCTCCATTGGCGGACGCAGATCCTAAGACCCGCCGGCAGTTGATGCATGTGCTGCTCGACGAACTGCGCCGAAACCTGTGCATCGAAACCGAGTTCCTCAGCGAGGAGAAGTTCGACGCGATCAGGCGCGCCAGCCGGGAATGGCTCAAAGATCCGTGGGCGATCGCCGACGAGGCCGGAACCTATAGTGGCACCGCGTATCCCGGCGGTCGGCCCAAGAACGTCACGGGCATAGGCGCCGACCTCTACGTGTCGGGCCTTGGTGCTTACGGGCGCTGGCTACGGCGTCCTGGCCGATTCCCCGCGTATGGCCAGAAGCTGAAGGTGGCGGACGCAGACACCACGATCGAGCAGCTACTCGAAACGATGGCCAGCGCCGGCATCTTGGTTCGGGTCAAACTGCCGAGGCGGCGCACCGGTTACCGCATCCATGCCAGCCTGATCGAATGGCGCGCCGGGACCGGTGAGCATCGCGTGCCGGATCCGATTCGCGGCAACCAGACGCAGGGCCGCGTCAACCCGTACTTCCGCCAACTGTATTCCGAGACCGCAAAAGCGTTGGTGGGCTTGGAAGCCCGCGAGCACACGGCGCAGGTCGAACCGGCCAAGCGCCAGCAGCGTGAGGACGAGTTCGGCGATGCGCGGCTGCCGGTGCTGTACTGCTCACCGACCATGGAGCTCGGCGTCGACATCAAGAGCCTCAACGTCGTCGGCATGCGCAATGTGCCACCGACTCCGGCCAACTACGCGCAGCGCTCCGGGCGTGCCGGGCGCTCCGGGCAGCCGGCGATCGCCCTGACCTACTGCGCCACTGGAAATGCCCACGACGCCTACTACTTCCGGCGCAGCCAGGATATGGTCGCCGGCGCGGTCGCACCGCCAAGGCTGGAGCTGGGTAACCAAGATTTGGTCCGGGCACACGCGCACGCCATCTGGTTGGTGCAGTGCGAACTCGACCTCAAGGCCAGCATGATCGACCTGCTTGACATCGACCAACCCGGCGAACCGCTGCGCCCGGAGGTCCAGGCTCGCATCACGTCCAAGGCAAACCGGGCGACGGCCATCGACGCGATCACCGCCGTCCTTACCGCCACCAGCGAGGTCACGTCGGCGCCGTGGTGGACCGATACCTGGGTCGCCGACACCGTCGACCGCGCCCCGGCACGCTTTGACCGAGCCGCCGACCGATGGCGCGGCCTGTACCGGGAGGCACAGGCCGAATTAGACAGCGCCAGTTCAATTCTCAAGACGATCGGGGCTTCGGAAGCATCGAAGCACCGATCCCGGGCCAGGATTTCCGAAGCACGCGCCGCGCTGGACCTCCTCAAAGGACAGGTCGACGACGTAGTTCAGGGCGACTTCTACACCTACCGGTATTTCGCCTCCGAAGGCTTCCTGCCCGGCTACTCGTTCCCGCGGCTTCCGCTGTCGGCGTTCATTCCGGCGGAACGACGGACCCGCAACGGCGAGGGCGATTTCATCCAGCGCCCGCGGTTCTTGGCCATCAGCGAGTTCGGGCCGGACGCATTCATCTATCACGAAGGCGCGCGCTACCAAGTCGATCGGGTCAGCCTCCCCGCCCGTGCCGACGGCACGGGTGTCAACGTCACCGAGATCAAGCGCTGCGACCGATGCGGCTACCTCCACGAGTGCAACACACCGACCAACGTGGAGTTCTGCCAGCATTGCGGCAGCGGGTCCCTGGACACGATGAGCGAGATGATGCGGTTGCTCGCCGTCAAGACGCGCCGACGGGACCGGATCAGCGCCGACGAAGAAGAGCGTCAACGCGCCGGCCACGAAATCGTCACCACCCTGCGGTTCGTCCCGCACGGGGTGCGAGCCGGTCAACTCACCAGCAGCATCACCGTTGACGGTCAGGAACTCGGCACCATGACCTACGGAGACACCGCGCTGATCCGACGGATGAACGTCGGCCTGCGCCGCCGCAAGAACAAGGACGTCCGCGGCCACGTGCTCGACACCGTGGAGGGCCGCTGGTGCGCCGAATCGGAACTAGGCAACAACGTGCACGGCGAGGCGCCCCGCTACATCCGCGTCATCCCATACGTCGAAGACCATCGCAACGCCCTTGTGCTGCACCTGGATCCATCCATCGGCCTTGAGCAGCGCATGGCCGCCATGTACGCCCTCAAGCGCGCCATCGAAGCCGTGTACCAGCTGGAGAGCAGCGAGCTCGCCGTCGAACCGTTGCCCGGCAACACCGGCGATCACGCGTGGTCACGGCTGCTGTTCTTCGAAGCCGCCGAAGGCGGAGCCGGCGTGCTGCGGCGGGTCGCGACCGAGGACGGGCAACTGTGCGACGTGGCCCGGAAGGCGCTGGAGATTCTCCATTTCGACCCCGACACCGGGGAAGACCAACGCCGGGCACCGTATGCGGTCGAAGACTGTGCGCAAGCGTGTTATGACTGCCTGCTGTCCTACGCCAATCAGTGGGACCACCAACAGCTCGATCGTCATTGCGTGAAAGAACTGCTGCAACGCCTCACGTCGGCGGTCGTCGCGGTCGGCGCGGGCGGCGAGGAACGCGCCGAGAAACTGGAGCGTCTGAAGAAAGCCTGCGACAGCGATCTGGAGCGGCACTTCCTGGATCTGCTGGAACAGCAAGGCTATCGGCTGCCCGATGACGTACAGCGGATCGTCGACGGCTACTACGTCCGGCCCGACTTTGCCTACCACACCGGAGGAATGGACGTCGCCGTGTTCATCGACGGCCCCGTCCACGACTCCGAGTATCAACAGCAAAAAGACGAACACGCGCGGGCGAAGCTCGAAGACGAGGCCGGCTGGCTGGTTTTGCGGTTCAAGCACACCGACGCCGACGACGGCTGGCTGCAGGCGTTCGCCGAACAGGTAGACGTGTTCGGACCGGGGAAGTTGCACGCATGACCGTCACTGACTATCCGGCCGGCAGCCTCGTCAACGCCCGCGGACGGGACTGGCTGGTATTGCCGGGCTCGCCCTCTGGAGCACTCCTGGTGCGTCCGCTCGGCGGACACGCGGACGAAACCACCGTGCTGCTGCCCGATGTCGACGAGTTCGCGGCGGCACGATTCGAACCTCCCACGGTCGAGGATCGCGGCGACGCTAGCCGGGCCCGCCTGCTGCGGGATGCGCTGCGGCTGTCGTTTCGCGCCAGCGGAGGCCCCTTCCGATCGTTTGCGGGACTGGCGGTCACACCCCGCAACTATCAGCTGGTGCCGCTGATGATGGCCGCCGCCCAGGACACCACCCGGCTGCTCATCGCCGACGGGGTGGGCATCGGCAAGACGGTGGAGGCGGGGCTGATCGCCGCCGAGCTGCTGGCCACCGGTGACGCGCGGCGCCTGGCCGTGTTGTGCTCACCGCAGTTGGCTCCGCAGTGGCAGTCCGAGCTGCGCCACAAGTTCGGCATCACCACCCAGCTGCTCTTGCCATCGACAGTGAACCGGCTGATGCGCAGCGTTCCGTTCGGCTCCCACGTCTATCAGCACTATCCGCATCTGGTGATCTCCACCGACTTCATCAAGCAACGCACGCGTCGCGACGAATTCGCCCTGCACTGCCCGGAATTGGTGATCGTCGACGAGGCTCATACCTGTGTGCCACACGCGGGCACGGCCAGGTCGGCTCAAACGCAGCTGCGCTATGCGTTGTTGCGCAAACTCGCCGACAATCCCGGCCGCCATTTGCTCCTGTTGACCGCGACCCCGCACAGCGGCGACGACACGGCGTGGCAGTCGCTGATCGGGCTGCTCGACCGCCGCCTGACCCACCTGCCCACCGACCTGTCCGGACGCGACCGCGAGGACGACCGGAAGCTGCTGGCCAGGTTCATGATTCAGCGCCAACGCGCCGACATTCGCGAGAATTTTCTGAACGAGGACACCCCGTTCCCCGAGCGCGAGATCACCGAGACCGCCTACCAGCTCACCCCGGCCTATCGCGCATTGTTCGACGACGTCATGGACTACGTGCGCGGACAAGTCGCCGACCCTAAACTCAGCGCCGTCCGGCAGCGGGTGCGCTGGTGGTCGGCCATCGCGCTGCTGCGCTGCCTGGCCTCCAGCCCCGCCGCGGCCGAACAAACGCTGCTCAACCGCTCCGCAGTCGCCGCGGTCGAGGACGCAGACGAGGTGGACGTGTTCGCCGAGCCCCGGGTCCTCGACTCGGATCTCGACGACACACTCGAAGGAGAAGACGTCACCGTCGGTGCCGACACCGCTGAAACCGACTCACCTGCTGCGCCTGCACGTCGGCGGCTCCGCGAACTGGCGCAGGCCGCGGCCGCGCTCAAGGGTGTGCGATCCGACGCCAAGCTCAAGCGCCTCATTCCGCTGATCAAGGAACTACTCGCCGAGGGCTACCACCCGATTGTCTTCTGCCGCTTCATCCCCACCGCCGACTACCTCCACGAACACCTCGAAGCCGCGCTAAGAAAAATCCCCGGTCTGCGGATCGACGCGGTGACCGGAAACCTCGCCCCGGAAGAACGCGAAGCCCGCGTCAACGCGCTGACCGCACACGAAGGTCCCCGGCTCCTGATCGCCACCGACTGCCTGTCCGAGGGCATCAACCTGCAGGACGGTTTCACCGCCGTCGTCCACTACGACCTGGCGTGGAATCCGACTCGACACGAACAGCGCGAGGGCCGCGTCGACCGGTTCGGTCAGGGCGCGCCCGTCGTGCGCACCGTCACCTACTACGGCGAAGACAACGGGATCGACGGCATCGTGCTGGAGGTTCTGATCAGGCGGCACAAGAACATTCAACGCAGCACCGGTGTCTCGGTGCCGCTGCCCGTCGACCCCACCACCGTGATGAAGGCGATCTGGGAGTCGTTGCTGCTGCGGGGCAAGGAGGCCGAACAGCTGACCCTGGACTTCGCCGACGCCACTTCCGCCTCGCTGGCCGACGAGGTCGAGGTGCAGTGGATCAACGCCGCCGAACGAGAGAAGGCTTCGCGGTCGCGGTTCCGTCAGGCGGGGCTCAAGCCCGATGCCGTCGAGCAAGCACTCGCCGAGGTCCGCCGCGCACTCGGCGGCCCCACCGAGGTTGAAAACTTCACTCGCACAGCACTATCCCTGATGGGAGCCCAGGTTGCCGACACCGCGGACGGTTTCACTGCGCGCATCGACACCCTGCCGCCGGCGGTGCGTGACCAGCTTCCCCCGGCCAAAGACAACTGCCTGCACTTCCATCGATCGCTTCCGGTGCCGGGCGGACACTGCGTGCTCAACCGCACCGATCCGACGGTCGAGGCTCTGTCGCGCTACGTGCTGGACGCCGCGCTTGACAGCCGGCTCGACGCCGCCGCCCGGCCGGCGCGGCGGGCGGGCGTCATGCGTGCGAAAGGTGTCACGAAGGTCACGACGCTGCTGGTGGTCCGCTACCGGTTGGAGATCACCATCGCGGGCTTGAACACCACGAGGACTCAGGTTGCCGAGGAAGCGCGATTCGTCGCGTTCACGGCCAGCGGCGACACACTGACCTGGTTGCCGCAGCCGGACGTCGATGCGCTGTTGGCGCTCACGCCGTCGGGCAACGTCGATGACGCGTTGGCGCGAACGCAGCTCGGGCGGGCGCTCGGACGCCTGCCCGCGCTGACCGATCGTCTGGCACAGGCCGGGCAGGATGCGGCCGAAACACTGGTCTACGAACACCAGGCGGTGCGCTCCGCGTCGAAAACAGCAGGCCGTGCCCCGACCGTGAAGTTCCTGCCGCCCGCCGACGTGCTCGGTGTATACGTCTTCCTTCCCGAGACGAGTTCGCGATGAGCGCGCCGTCCGTTTTCCGCGCGGTCCGGACCGTGGGCACGGCATTGCCGGCCGAGGCGATCCCCCGCGCCAGCGAATTACGCATGCCCGGCCAGACGGCCGATGCCTACGATCTGCCGCCCGGGATGACGATCAATGGCGCCATCGCCCGTGCTTGGGAAGCGATGCTCGCCGCCTACCTCCAGTGGCGCTCCATGCTGGACCGGCTTCCCGAGGGCGACACCGCCATCAAGCTCACCCGCGAGAAATGGTTGCTGCCACTGCTGTACGAGCTCGGCTGGGGCCGCCCGGAAGTCGTCGGCGGCGGACTGACCGTCCAACCTGGGCTGGGCGAGTCGACGGTCGCGAGTTTCCCGATTTCGCACCGGGTTTCGTGGCCAGACGCCGCGCATCCGTCGGCGTGGGTTCCCATCCACCTGGTGGGCGCCGGAATTGACCTCGACACCAAGACCCCGTCGATAACGGCGCGGGCCCCGCAGTCGATGCTGCAGGACTACCTCAACCGTGAGGACAAGTCCCTGTGGGGAATCCTGTCCAACGGCCATCAGCTGCGGCTGCTGCGTGACGCGTCCAGCCTCACCCGGCAGTCCTACGTGGAGTTCGACCTGGACGCGATCTTCACCGACCAGCTCTACGCCGACTTCCGGTTGCTGTTCCTGACCTTGCACGCCAGCCGCTTCACGCCCCAGCTCGACGAGAAACACGCCAAGGCGGCCGCGGCGGAAGACGAGGAAGGCGACGACGAAGGCGACGTTGAGTCGGCCAGCCCCAAGCTTGACAACTGCTGGCTGGAGCGGTGGCGTAGCACCGCAATCGACGACGGCGCCCGGGCTCTGCTGAACCTGCAGCACGGTGTCGCCGCGGCCCTGCATGAGTTGGGCACCGGGTTCGTGTCCCATCCGGCCAACGCCGGTTTGCGCGACGCACTCGCGGCGGCCTCCGATGCCGACCTTGACCTGCAGCGGGCGCTGCTGCGGATCGCCTACCGGCTGATCGTGCTCTTCGTCGTGGAGGACCGCGGCCTCTTGCATGGCTCCGCGGCGTCCGCCGACGCGCGCGCGCTGTATGCGGACTACTTCTCCACGGCGCGGCTGCGGCGCCTGGCCGGCGCCCCGATCGGTGGCTGGCACAGCGACCTGTGGGAAGCTCACCAAATCGTCACCGACGCCCTCTCCGGCGAGGGACTACCCGCGCTCGGGCTGAGCGGCCTTGGCGCCTCTTTGTTTTCACGTCATGCGTTGGGCATCCTGGATGGCGCGAAACTGCCCAACCGGGCATTCTTGGCCGCGAGCCGCGCCTTGGCACAGATCGACGATCCGGTTACCGGGGCACCGCGACCCGTCGACTACCGCAACCTCGACAGCGAGGAACTCGGCGGCATGTACGAGTCGCTGCTGGCCTACACGCCCCGTTACAACGCCGACGAGCGGACCTTCACCCTCGACGTCGCCACCGGCAACGAACGCAAGAAGTCCGGCTCCTACTACACACCCTCCGAACTCATCGCGCTGGTGCTCGACGAGGCGCTCGACCCGCTGATCGACGAGGCGATGCGCTCGTCCGACCCTGAGGCGGCACTGCTCGGTCTGTCGGTGGTCGATCCCGCCTGCGGCAGTGGGCATTTCGTCGTCGCCGCGGCGCGCAGGATAGCCACGGCATTGGCCACCGTGCGCACCGGGGACACGGAACCCACCCCTGCGGCGCTGCGCGCCGCCATCGCCGACGTCATCGAACACTGTGTCTACGGTGTCGACCTCAACGACCTGGCCATCGAAATCACCAAGGTCGCGTTGT
This sequence comes from Mycobacterium innocens, assembly GCF_900566055.1. GTDB lineage: Bacteria > Actinomycetota > Actinomycetes > Mycobacteriales > Mycobacteriaceae > Mycobacterium > Mycobacterium innocens. The sequence continues at coordinate 6,876 of NZ_UPHQ01000032.1, read as the reverse complement.
GGCTGGAGGCATTCGACGCCGACCGGCCATTCCCGTTCCTCGACGCCCACTTTCGGGTTGGCAATGCCCTGCTCGGCACCACGCCGGAACTGCTGCGCCACAACATCCCCGATACCGCGTTCGTGGCGCTCGGCGACGACGACAAGACCTGGACATCGAAACTCAAGGCCCGCAATAAGTCCGAACGTGAGACCAACGCCGGGCAGCTCAACATGTTCGCCTCCGAGACACTCAATGTCGAAACGACCCAATTCAGTGAGGCCGCGTACGAAGCCGACACCGGTGCCGCCGCCACGGCGGCGGCCATGCGTGCCCGCGCCGACGCCTGGCGCCGCCTCGAAGAGGATCCGGACCTCAAGGCCAAAAAACTCGTTGCCGATGCCTGGTGTGCGGCGTTCGTGCAGCCGAAGACCGGGGCGACGACGTCCGGGCAGGGGATTACGCATGCAACGCTGCGCGACCTGAGCGAGAACCCGGAATCGGTACCCGACAGTGTCAAGTCGCTCATCCGGGGTCTGGCGCGTCAATACCGTTTTTTCCACTGGCACTTGGAGTTCCCCGGCATCTTCAGTGTTCCCGACGACGGCAGCGCTGACCCTGCTACCGGGTGGACGGGCGGGTTCTCCTGTGTGGTGGGCAATCCGCCGTGGGAACGCGTCAAGGTCCAGGACAAGGAGTTCTTCGGAAACGCCGGGCGGCCTGACATTGAGGGTGCCGCGACCGCCGCGATCCGCAAGAAGATGATCGACAATCTCGCCGACAGCGATCCCGACTTATTCGCGGCCTACCGGGCGGCGCTGCGTCAATCCGACGGCACCGCACATCTCCTACTCAAGAGTGGCCGGTATCCGTTGACCGGCCGCGGCGACGTCAACACCTACAGCGTCTTCGCCGAAACCATGCGCACCGTTACTGGGCCGCGTGGTGCCGCGGGATTCATCAGCCCGACCGGTTTGGCCACCGACAAGACGACCGCGCCGTTCTTCGCCGACACTCTGAGCAACCGAAGGTTGTCTGCGTTCTACGACTTCGAGAACGAAGCAAAGATCTTCCGCGACGTTCACAATCAGATGCGATTCGCGGTTACCACGGTAACGGGTAACGAACGGACTGCAAAGCGCACCAAGTTCGCTTTCCTCAACCGCCATCTTTCCGATGTGCCGGAACGCCGCTTCCAGCTCGCCGCCGACGAAGTCGTCAAGCTCAATCCGAACACCGGCACCTTGCCGATGTTCCGCAGCCGCGTCGACGCCGACATCACGCTGGGAGTTTACTCTCGTCACCCCGTCCTGATCCGGGACAACGAGCCCGATGGCAACCCCTGGGGTTTGTCCTTCGGCACGCTCTTCCACATGGCGAATGACTCGGGCCTGTTCCATCAGCCCAACGATCTCAGCGACGCGAGATTCAACGGCTGGTCCTACACGCGTGACGGCAAGGAGTACGTGCCGCTCTATGAGGCGAAGATGCTCAGCCACTTCGATCACCGCTTCTCCACCTACCAGGGCGCCACCCAAGCGCAGCTAAACAAAGGCACCCTCCCCCGGCTGACCGACAAACAACACGACAACCCTGACATCGAACCGGTGGCCCGCCATTGGGTTGAGCGGCATCAGGTGGATCTCGCACTCAAAGACGATTGGGATCGCCAGTGGTTCATAGGCTGGCGGGATGTAACCAAAGCCGACCAAATCCGCACTTTTATCCCCTGCGTGCTGCCTTTGTCGGCGGTCGGGCACGTTTTTCCAATTGCCATGCCATCGAATCCAGCGCAAGCACCAACCTTGCATGCACTGTGGTCCAGCCTTTGCTTCGACTATGTCGCGCGACAGAAGATGAGTGGCACGCACATGACCTACAACATCGTCGGGCAACTTGCCTGCCCGGTGCCGAAAGATCTTGCAGGGGAAACTCCTTGGCGTGATGGAACTACCTATAGTGAGTGGATAGTGCCCTACGTTCTTGAATTGTCATACACATCTTGGCGTTTACAGCCCTATGCCAAGGACATGGGCGACGATGGTCCGCCGTTCCACTGGGAACCAGAGCGTCGCGCTCTTCTAAGTGCCGACCTCGACGCAGCATTCCTGCATGTCTACGGTCTGAACCGCTACGAATCAGAGCACGTCCTCGACTCGTTTCGCGTCGTACGCAAGTACGAGGAACGCGACTTCGGCGAATACCGCACCCGTCGCCTGGTCCTAGAAGCCTACGACCGCATGGCCGATGCAATTGCCAACGGCGGCAAGGGATGGAAGCCGTTGGCGGACCCCCCTGCTGGCTTCGGCCCACGTCACAGCAAATGAACGAGTAGAAAGCAATGCCCACACTAGCCATCGACAAAGGATTCCTGAGCGACCTCGTCAAGCTGGAAAAGCCTGTCGCCAAACGGGTCACCGAGGTCTTCGACGAGTTCGACACCGCGACCCACACGGGCCTGCACCTGGAAAAGATCAACAACGCCCGCAATCCGCGGTTCCGCTCGATCCGTATCGACCAATCGTGGCGGGGCATCGTCCTGGCCCCCGAAGCAGGTGACGTCTTCACCCTGCTCAAGGTGCTCCCGCACGACGACGCGTACGCGTGGGCGCAGCGCAGCAACGTCTCGGTGAACACGGCCACCGGTGGTATCGAGATCCGCGACGAAGAAGCGATCGACCGCACGCTCCCCCAGCTGACCAAGGCCGCCAAGAATGCCGAATCCTTACTGTTCGACAAGGTCAGCGACGCCGATCTCAAACGGCTCGGCATCGACGACAAGACCCGAGACTTCGCCCGGGCATTGACCGACCCTAAACAGCTCGATGCGGCCAAATCCTTTCTTCCCGAAACGCAGTGGGACGTATTGTGTGGCCTCGCCGCCGGATTCACGCCCGACGAGGTGTGGGCCGACCTCGGCGCCGAAATAGTGCAGGAACCGGTGGACACCGAGGACCTGGACGCGGCGGTGCTGCGCGGCCGCGACCGCGTCGTGCTGGTCAACGGCCCCGAAGAACTCATGAACGTTTTCGCCTACCCCTTCGCGACATGGCGGGTCTACCTCCACCCCACCCAGCGCACCGTGGTGGACGCGTCGTTCAAGGGGCCCGCCCGCGTCACCGGCGGCCCGGGCACCGGCAAGACGGTGGTGGTGCTGCACCGAGCGCATGCGCTCGCCAAGCGGAACGAGGGCCGTGTCCTGGTCACCACCTTCACTTCCACGCTCTCCGACACCCTGCGGTCGGGCCTGGACATGATCGTCGACGACGACGAGGTCGACCAGCGGATCGAGGTATCCCACGTTGACCGGTTGGCGCACCGGGTGTTTCGCCGCAAGCACGGACCACCGAATCTGCTGAGCTCGGACGACGAGAAGGGGCTGTGGCTGTCCATCATCGACAGGCTCGGCCTCGCCTTCACCGACGTCTTCCTGGCCGAGGAATGGCGGCAGGTCGTTCTGGCCCGCCGCATCGGTACCGCGGAGGCGTACCTCGCCGCCAAGAGAACCGGACGGGGTCGGGCGTTGGGCTCCAGGCAGCGGGCCCAGGTGTGGCAGGCGATCTGGGAGTTCGAGCAGACGCTCACCCAGGTCGGCGCCTGGACACACGAAACCGTTCGGCGCGAAGCCACCGCCCTGTTGGAGGCCGACCCCACCAAGCCGTACCGCCACATCGTGATCGACGAGGCCCAGGACCTCAGCCCCGACCAGTGGCGGCTGCTGCGGGCCGCGGTCGCCGAAGCCCCCAACGACATCTTCATCGCCGGGGATACGCATCAACGTATCTACGACAACCGGGTGAGCTTGCGCGACGTGGGCATCAACATCGCCGGCCGGTCGACACGGCTGAACCTGAACTACCGGACCACCGCGGAGATCCTCGGCTGGAGCCTGGGATTGCTCCGCGGCGAACGCATCGACGACATGGAGGGCGGTCTTGATTCCATCGCCGGCTGCCGATCGTACGTGCACGGCGCCACGCCGAAACTGCACGGCTTCGACAAGGCCGACGCCGAGACCCGGTTCATCGCCTCGGCGGTCGAAGCCTGGATCACGAACGGCATCCAGCCCTGCGAGATCGGAATCGCGGTGCGAGCCAAGTGGTTCGGCTCCAAGATCCAGGACGCGCTAAAGGCCCAGGGCGTCAAGACAATCGATTTCGCCAGAGCGTCGGCGAACGACGACGCTGTCCACGTGGGAACGATGCATCGGATGAAGGGCCTGGAGTTCCGCTGCGTGTGCGTCGCCGGAGTCAGCGCCAGGCTGGTGCCGGCAGCCAACGCCGTCACCCCGATCGACGAGGACAAGCAGATAGACCTCCCCCGGTTTCCCGGAGACTTTTCTATCTGGGACCGACTCCCTCGAGTTGGAGGGTAGCCGCTTGGGGGTCATGCTGCTGCTGGCTGGTCTTCCAGGCAGCTTCGTACTCGTCGGGTGAGAGTCCGTCGAGGCCTTCTTGGATGCGACGTGGGTTGTACCATCCGTCGATGTAGCGGAACAACATCCCCTGCGCTTGTGCTCGTGTCGTGAAAGTGATTGTTGGCCAGTAGATTAACTCAACTTTGATGGTTGACCATAGGTTTTCGGCCAGGGCATTGTCGAAGCTGTCTCCAACGCTGCCGGTGGAGGGGGCGATGCCGGCATCGATTAGGCGCTGGGTGAACCGGATCGAGGTATATTGGCAGCCCTTGTCGCTGTTAAGCCGAATCCGGCTTAACAGCGATTATGCCGAGGTTTGTGTTAAGCCGAGGATCTGCATCAATGGCCTGCGCTCGTGGGAGTCGCTGGCGGATTTCTCGGCTTAACGTTTCGGTTTTTTATCGCAGGCTGTAGAGGGTTTGGAGTTGGCTTTCGGTGAGTGGCTCGGTGGCCGCGGTGTTGATGGCGGGGGTGGCGGCGTTGATGGCTTGTCGCATCATGTCCAGGGTCGCAAAAGCGTAGAACGCTGCTGTGGTGGAAGCGTTTTCGTGGCCGAGCAGGCGCATGATGATCGGCAGCGGGATGCCCTGCTGGTAGAGGTCCATCGCTTTGGTTTTGCGCATCAGGTGGCAGTGGATGTTCGCGGGGATCGAAGGGCATTGAGCGCGTACGGATTCGGCGGCTTGCTTGAGCACGGCGGCGACGGTGTCAGCGGACAGTTCGGCAGGTCGCCCGCGATGCAGACTGTAGAACAACGGCCGGGTCGCGGGGAGTTTGGTGATGTTCGGGTGGAACTCGTCGAGGTAGACGTGCAGGTGCTCGACGGTTTTCGCGGTGAGCGGCACGACGCGGGTCTTGTTGGCCTTGCCGGTGAGCAGGATGTGCCCGGGTTCGGTCAGATGCAGATCGCCCAGGGTCAGGCCGGTGATCTCGCCCACGCGAGCCGCGGTGTCGTAGAGCAGGATCAGCAGCATCCGGTTTCTCCGCGATTTTGCTGTTTGCCCGGTGAACGCGGCAAGGATCGCCCGGGTTTGATCTTCGGTGAGGTACTCGACGGGCTTGCGCGGACCCGCCGGCGCTTTGAGTGCCTTGGCTGATTGACTCAGCGCGACGAGGGTGAAATCTTCGTAGGCTGCGTAGGTCAGAAACGCTTTGACCGCACTGAGGCGCAGCGTGACGGTCTTGGGTGTGTAATGCCGCTGATCGGTCATCCAGGTCAGCCATCCTTTCAGGTGTGCGCGGTCGAAGTGATCGAAGCTGACGTGCTGGCGTCCGATGTGCTCGGCCTCGGCGAGGTAGTCCAGGAAGCACTCCAGGCTGATCCGATATGCCTCAATGGTTTTCGGGGACAACCCTCTGGCCTTTGGCATGTAGGCGTGCAGATAATCGCGGGCGCACCCGAAGAAGTCCGGTGCGCCGGTGCGTGGATCACGTCTCATCAGAATCCCACCTGCGGTAGCAGGGACTGGCGTTGGGCGGTGATGTCGGCGTAGGCGGCCATGAAATCGGGCGCGGTGTGCACGTAGTAGTACGTGCTCTCAACGGTTGCGTGCCCCATGTAGCGGGACAGGTAGGGCAGCATCGCGGTGACGTCGTCGCCGGCGGTCATCCATCGGTGGATATTGGCGTAGGCGAAGTGATGCCGGAAATCGTAGGGTCGGGGCTGTTGACCGGCCAGCGGCCGGGCCAGCCCGGCCGCATCCCAGATCCGGCCGAAGACCTTCCCGACCGTTGCCGTGGTCACCTGGTTGCCGGTCGCGGAGACGAAAAACGTGCGTCGCGAGGCGAACTGCGCGCATGAGGTCCGGTCGCACGTGTCGAGGATCTCGATGACCTGATCGGTCAGCGGCAACCTGCGGCTGCGATGTCCTTTGGACCAGATGATGTCGATGTGCCCGGCATCGAGGTCGACCTGCCCGGTCTGCAGGGCGCGGGTTTCACCGGTGCGCAGCCCGCACGAGTGCATCAGGGTGAAAAACGCCACCGCCTGCCATCGCCACGGGCATGGCGTCTGCATCCGGGCGGCGGCCGCGAAGAACAACTCGATCTCATGGCGGGACAACAGATAAGGGTGGGCGGCAACGATCGGGGCTTTCCACCGATCAGAGAGCACATAAGCCTCGGGGATCCCGTTCATCGTCATCCAGCGCCCGACGTCACGGATGTAGGACATCCAGGACCGGTAACGGCCGCAACGTTGCAGCTGAACCCCGACCCAGCCTTCCACGGTGTCCTTGTCGAACACCGTGCGGTCATGGGCGGCGCAGTAGGCGTCGAACTGTTTCAGATACCAGATGCGGGAGGCGCCAGTGAATCCCATGTTCGCCTTGAACGCCAGATAGGCGTCCAGCTTGGTGGCGAACGCGCTGGTGAAGCCGTGGCCAGTCATGACCGCACGGCTTCTGGGGTCGAAAGTACGCAGTCGAGCAGACGTGCCCGGTCCACACTCATGTAGAGGTTCGTTGACTCTTCGCTGGCGT